>VGYZ01000086.1 GCA_016872795.1 Planctomycetota bacterium | reverse complement strand
GGGTCGCACCTGCGCAACGCGCTCGAGATCGTGCAGCGCAGCGACGCGCCTGGCGCGCGCGCGCTGTGCCTGCGGCTGCTGCGCCATCGCGATGTCGGCCTCGCCGCACTGGCCGCCGCGGCGCTCGAGAAGCATGGCCAGCCGCAGGACTACGAGATCCTGATGGCGTGCTTCGACGCCGCGAACCCCGAGTTCAAGCTGCGCTTCCTGATGGCGGCCGCGAAGCTCGATCCGGTGCGCGCCCAGCGCCAGATCCTCGACTGGATCGATCGGGGCGAGCTCGACGGCATCTGGGACGAGTGCGGCTCGCTGCTCGCCGGCGCGAGCGCGCCCGATGTCGTCGGCCGCCTGAGCCCGCACTGGCCGGCGATGCCGCCGCGCTTCAAGGCCCTGCTCGCGGCCCCGTGTGCTCGCGCGGGCGACGCGGAGGCTCTCGCGTTTCTGCGCGACGAGGCGCACAGCGCGGAGCAGTGGCGCGCCGAGTCGGCCGTCACGGCACTCCAGCTTGCGAGCATGCATGCCGAGCTCGACGAGGTCGCGCGGCGCGGCAAGGTTCCGAGCGCTCGCCTGCGCGCGCTCAACGCGCTCGCCGCGCCGCAGATCGTCGCGAGCCACGCCGAGGCTTTTCGCGCGAACCTGAACTCGAGCGATGACGGGCTCGCGAACGCTGCGCTCACGGTGCTCGTGCGCCTGCGCGACTCGAGCGCCGTCGCGCGCGCGCTCGCACTCGTCGCCGGACAGGACAACGAGGGACTGCGCACCGCGATGTCGGCTCTGCGAGAACCAATGCGCGAGGATCCGGAGCTGGCGCGGCGTGTGCTCGCGGCTCTCGAGGAACGGCGCGCGCCCGAGAGCGGCGTAGATGTCGCGGAGCAGATGCGCACGCTGCAGGCGATTGGACAAGTGCCGCTCGAGGAGGCCGCGCGCAAACTGGTCGAGCGCGCGCGCACGGCGAGCGGCGAGGTCGCGGGCATGCGCGCGCGTCGCTGGCTGCTGCAGCAGGCCTCGAACGCCGGTCCCTTGGGGCAGCGCGTGCTCGCTGCGGAGCTCGAGCGTTCCGAAGACGAGCTCGAGCGGCTCGACTTGATCGAGGCACTCGCGGCGTGGGGCGGCCCCCTTGGCGTCGACGCCCTGTCGCGCTTCGTCGAGAGCGAGCGCGCGCGACCCTACGAAATCCTGCTGGCCGCCGAGCGCCTGACGCGGCTGGGTTCCGTCGAGCAGGTCGCGCCGCTGCTGAAGCGTGTCACGCTCCGCGTGACGCAACCGGATGTGCGCGTCGCGCTGCAAGCGCTCTTGTGGCTGAACTACCCCGGTCCGCGCTGATGTCTCAGCGCTCGCCGAGCGCGCGCCACTGCGCATCGCCGTCGAGCTGCGGCGGAGCTTGAGGACCGCTCCAGCGGCCTTCCTCGTTGGGATGCGCGACGAGCTCCGTGCCCGTGTTCCACGCGTAGGCAGAGATGCCCGTCTTGCGCCACTCCCACGGCCACGCGCGCACCCATGTGCCTTCGGTGGAGCGGCCGACCTCGAACAGGTAGCCGTGCCGGCGCAGGCGCAAGCCGCCATCGAGGTACTCGAGGTCGTCGAGCTGGCGTGGCGCGGACGGGTCCGAGGCGAGCAGGGTCTCGATGCTCGGCCTCTGCGCCGTGTGCACCTCGCGCGTGGCGAGGCCCGCGAGACGCTTCACGAGCGCGCGCGCGTCCTCCTCGTTCTCGCGCAACGCGAACTCGCGCAGGCGCGGCAGCGAGACGAGCAGGACCACGAGACCGATGGCGACGAGCATCGCGGCGCTCGACAGGCTGAGACCGCCGCGACGGGGGGAGGACGGGGTGAAGATCAGGGTGCGCACGGCGGGATCGTGCCGAAGCGGATGCTAGGCTTCAAGCCATGCGCGTCCCCTCGCCTGCGGGAATGCCCGAGCCGCTGCGGCAGGCGCTGCTCGCCGTGGCGCACCAGCTCTGCGAGCGCGGCGCGCAAGCGTGGCTCGTGGGCGGCGCCGTGCGCGACCTCGCCCTCGGCCGCGAGCCCAAGGACATCGATCTCGCGACCGACGCGCTGCCCGCCGACATCGAGCGGATCTTCCCCGAGGCCAAGGGCGTCGGTCGAGCCTTCGGCACCATGCTGGTCGTGCACGGCAAAGTCCCCGTGCAGGTGACCACCTTCCGCTCGGAGCGCGGCTACAGCGATGCCCGCCGCCCCGACCAAGTCCAGTTCGGGGCCACGGCCGCCGAGGACGCCGCGCGCCGCGACTTCACCTGCAACGCGCTGTTTCTCGACCCCCTGCGGGGCGAGCTGTTCGACCCCACGGGGGGGCTCGCCGACCTCGAGCGCGGCGTACTGCGCTGCGTGGGGGACCCCGTCGAGCGCTTCCGCGAGGACGGCCTGCGGCTGCTGCGGCTGGCGCGCTTCGCGGCGGATCTGGACCTTGCGCCCGACCCCGCGACGCTGGCGGGAGCGCGGGCGAGCGTGGACTCGATCGTCGGAGTGAGCGGCGAGCGCGTGCTGGCCGAGCTCTCGACGATCTTCGTTCGAGCCCAGCCGGCGCGCGCGCTGCGCCTGCTCCACGAACTCGGCGTGATCGAGCGCGCGCTGCCGGGCCTCGCGGCGAGCGAGATGGACCGGCGCTGCGCGGTGGTCGCCCGCGCCGGAGAGCCGCTGGGGGTGCTCGAGGGCCTGTGCGTGCTGTTCCTCGCCGAAATACTGACCCCGAACCGCGCGGGCGAGGGAGAGGAGCTCGAGCGCAGGCTCGGGCTCCTGCGCCCCTCGCGCGAGCTCCGCCACGGGACGCTGGAGGTGGGGGAGCTCCTGCGCGCCATCGAGAGCTGGTCCGTGCACGCTCCGCGCCGCTCGGAGCTCTTCCGCGCGGCGCGCAAGCCCGGCTGGAACGCCGCCGCGCGACTCGCGCGCGCCGCGCGAGCCGAGCTCGGGCAGCCCCTGGCCGCGCTCGACGCAGCGCTCGCACGCCTTTCAGGCTTCGGTCCACGCGACTTCAGCCCGGAACCCCTGCTCGCGGGCCCCGACCTCGCTGCCGCCGGAATCCCGCGCGGCCCGCGCTGGGGCGAGCTGCTGCTCGCCGCGGAGACGGCCCAACTCGACGGCGAGCTTGGCACGCGCGAGGACGCGCTGCGCTGGCTGCGGGAGCGCGCGGCAGACGCACGCTAGGTCGGAGGAAAGACCTTGCGGAGCGCGACGGAGAGCGGGAATCCGCACAGGATTGCCGCGGCGACCGCGAAGGCTGGCTGCGCCGACACGAGCGGCTGCACGCCGTCGAGTTCGACGCTGCGCGCGGGCACCGAGGCGAGCGCCACGAGCGCGCTGAACACGAGCAGGCGGCGCAAGCCAAGTCCCGTCGCGCGCCCGGCGTCGGCCCGAGTCCATGGCCCGCTGCGCGCGACCTCGCGCAGCAGCGCGCCGGCCGCGAGCGCGGCGAGTCCCAGCGAGCTCCAGCGTGGCACGACCAGACCTTCGGTCGCGTGCCAGCAAGGGAGCGAGAGCAGCGCGAGGCTCGCAAGGCCCAGCGCCCAGCGCGGCAGGTTGCCGACGGCGGCGTCGCTCGACACATCCTCCAGACGCGCGACGACCGACACGCTCGCGACATAGACGAAGTACAGCGCGACGAAGAGCGGCGCAAAGGCCGGCTCCAGCTCGGAATGTCCGAGTCCGAGCTCGCGCGCGACGAACACGCCGAAGCCCAAGTTGGCAGCGCGGCAGGCGCCGAGCAGGAACGGGCCGCGCAGGGGTCCGCGACCAATGAAGTCGTAGGCCAGAACGAGCGCTGCGAGCCCCGCCATCCACAGCCCGGCGCGCGGCGCCACGAGTGCGGCGAGCGCGATGGAGGCCGCGACGAGCAGCAGACCCGCGAGCAGCGCCGTGCGCGCCGCGATCGCGCCGGATGGAATCGGCCGGTCTGCGCGCGCGACGCGATCCTCGTCGCGATCGGCCCAGTCGTTCAGGACCATCCCGCCGTGGTACACGCAAGCTGAAGCCGCCAGCGCCAGCGCCGTCTCGCGGGCGGCAGGCAACGCGCCCGCGCCGCCGAGCGCGAGCCCCGCGGCGGCGTCCGCGAGAGCCGACGGCGCCAAAGAAAGCCGCGCGAGACGCCCCCAGGCGAGGAAGCGCGCTCCCGCGCTCACAGGCTCGCGACGCGCATCACGTCGTTGTAAGTGACATACACGAGCAAGGTCAGGATCAGCACCATGCCGACCACCTGGCTGTAGCTGTGCACGCGCTCCGAGACGGGCGAGCCCTTGAGCTTCTCGATCACGAGGAACAGCAGGTGCCCGCCGTCGAGCAGCGGCACGGGCAGCACATTGATGAACGCGAGGTTCACGCTCAGCATGCACAGGAAGAAGAACAGCTTGGCGAGACCGAGCTCGGCCCAGCTGTAGGCGTACACCCCGATCGAGATGATGCCGCCCATGTGCTTGCTCGAGACCTGGCCGAGCACCATGCGCTTGAGCATCAGCCAGCTGTCGGTGGCGAACTTCAGCGTGGCCTGCACGCCGACGACGATGGCTTCCGAGAGCGACTCCGCGCGGTAGGTGTAGAGCGCCTCGCGCTGGCCGAAGCCGTAGTCCGGCGCGGACTGCGGGCCGGGCGTCACCTGCACTTCGAGCGTCGCTCGCGCGCCACCGTCGAGTTCGCGCAGCACCTTGAGCGTCAGGCTGCGCTGCTCGGCGGCCACGCCCTGCACCAGCGGCAGGAAGTCGGCTTCCCAGTCTTTCAGCTCGACGCCGTTCGCCGAGAGCAGCCGGTCGCCGCTGCGCAGGGCACCCTCGGCCGCGGCGCGCGGTGTTACGACGACTTCGCACTGTGCGAGGTTCGGCGCGAGCGCGATGTCGCGCGCGAGCGCGAACGCAGCATCACGATCGAGAGCCTCGCCGCGCAGCGTGATGCGCTCGCCCGCGCGATCGACTTCGAGCGCGAGCGGCCCGCCCGGCAACGCGGCCAGCGCGAGATCGTTGCGCTGCAGCACGCGTCGTCCGTTGGCGCGCACGATGCGATCGCCCGCGACGAGGCCGAGCTTCGCGGCCGCACTGCCCGCGCGCACTTCGCGCACGATCGAGAGCGCCGGCAGCAGCCCGAGCACGCGCTTGGTGTCGTTCGTCGACCACTCGGGCTCGAGCGTGAGCTCGCGTTCGCTCCCGTCTTCTCCAGCGACGCGCAGGTGCAGCGGCGCGCCCTCGCGCGACGCGATCTCGAGCGCCTCTTCGAGCGTGAAGCCCTCGGGCACGCCGAGCACCGCCACGATGCGATCGTTCTCGGACAGTCCAGCCTTGGCTGCAACGGATTCGCTGGGCACGAGGATCGCGCCCGCGCGATCCGCACCCGGCGCGACGCCGATGGTCGCGAGTCCGAGGCGCTCGTCGAACGCAGGCTCGATCGCGAGCCGACGCGGAGCCGACTCGCGCGGTCCCTGCACGAGCAGGTGGGACTCGCCGGGCGGCGCGAGCGCGATCTCCTGCGCGATGTACTCGAAGCTCGCGATCTTGGCGCCGTTGACCTCGAGAATGCGCGTGCCCGGCTCGATGCCGGCGCGCCATGCGGGGCTGCCCGGCGCGACGGAGCCGACGACGGGCTCGTTGAACTTCACGCCGTGGAACATCACCAGCGGCAGGACGATCGCGGCGAACACCATGTTCATCAGAACGCCGCCGGAGTAGATGAAGAAGCGCGCGCCGACGGACTTGGTGTGCAACTCGTCGCCGAGCGGCCGCGAGCCGGGCTCGACCGAATCCTCGCCCGCCATGCGCACATAGCCCCCGAGCGGCATCAGCGCGACTTGGTAGAGCGTGTCGCCGCGGCGCACGCCGCAGAGCTTCGGTCCGAAGCCGAGGCTGAAGGTCTCGACGCGCACCTTGCACAGGCGCGCTGCGACGAAGTGGCCGAGCTCGTGCACGAAGATCACCAGCCCGATGCCGATGGCCATCTGCACAAGGCGCGAGAGTGAGTCGAAATCCATAAAACTTCAGCGGGCCGCGGGCGGGGAAATGCGGTCGATCTCGGCCAAGGCGAGGGCGCGCGCATCGCGATCGGAGGCGAGCAGCGCGTCGATGCCGCCGGTGCGCGCCGGACGGCGCTCGAGCGCGAGGCGATTGATGCGCTCGATGTCGGTGAAACGAATGCGGCGCTTGAGGAAGGCTTCCACGGCGACTTCATCGGCCGCGTTGAGCACCGCACCGGAGTCGCCGCCCTGCTCGATGGCACGGAAGCCGAGCGCGAGCGACGGGAACAGGGCTGGGTCCACGGGCTCGAAGGTCAGGCGCGCGAAGAGCTCGAAGTCGAAGCCGCGCAGCGGCGCGTCGACGCGCTCGGGATGGTGCATGCAGTAGTGCAGCGGCCCCTTCATGTCGGGCGGTCCAAGCTGCGCGAGAACGCTGCCGTCGACGAACTCGACCATCGAGTGCACGACCGACTGGCGGTGGATCAGCACCTCGATGCGCGCGCGCTCGAGCCCGAAGAGGTGGTGCACCTCGAGCACTTCGAGCGCCTTGTTCATCAGCGTGGCGGAGCCGACGCTGATGCGCCGCCCCATGGTCCATGTGGGGTGCCGGAGCGCGTCGTCGGGCCCCATGCGCGCCAGCTCGTCCGGGCGCGAGTCGCGAAACGGCCCGCCGCTCGCCGTGAGCAGCACGCGCCGCACGCGCGATACATCGTCGCCGCCGAGGCACTGAAAGATCGCGCACAGCTCGCTGTCGACCGGCAGGATGCGGCCGCCGCGCGAGCGCGCGAGCGCCATCAGCTCCTGCCCCGCGACCACCAGCGATTCCTTGTTGGCGAGCGCGAGCTTGCGGCCGCGCTCGAGCACCGCGCGCGACGGCGCGAGCCCGCGCGCCCCGACCATGCCGTGCACGGCGAGCTCGTACTCGGCGCGCTCGCACAGCTCGACGGCGGCGTGCGCGCCCGACAGAACCTCGACGGAGCGCGGCAGCGCCGCGCGAGCGCGCTCGGCGGCCTCGGCGTCGGAGAGCGCCAGCCAGCGCGGACCGAATTCGCGGGCCTGCTCGACCGCGAGCGCCCAGTTGGAACCCGCGGCGAGGCCGGTCACGGCGAAGGTCCCCGGACGGGCGCGGACGACCTCCAGCGTCTGGGTGCCGATCGAGCCGGTGCTGCCGAGGACGACGAGGGAGCGCATGTGGAGGCGGGTGGGCCAGCGCCCCGTCTGGGCCTCGCGCCGGCCCCACGGCCGAGTCGATTGCCTGCGATTGCGGCGCGCCGGTAGTCTAGGACGCCGATCGGGGCGGTGGAACAGCGCCCCCGCCCCGCATGAGCGCCCGCCTCGCCCGCCATTGCCCGCAGTGCGGATCCTCACTCGGGCGGGCGGTGGTCGAGGGCCGCGAGCGCAGCCGCTGCCCGGACTGCAGCTTCGTCGTGTACGAAAACCCAGCCTGCGCCGTCGCCGCGCTGGTAGTCGACGGCCGCGGCCGCGTGCTGCTCGTGCGCCGCGCGCTCGACCCCTGCAGGGGCGAGTGGGCGCTTCCGGCCGGATTTCAGGAGATCGACGAGCGACCGGAGGAGACCGCCGCGCGCGAGGTGCGGGAAGAGGCCGGGCTCGAGATCCGCGTCCAGTGCCTGTTCGACCTGTTCCTCGTGGCCCAGCCCGGGCGCCGCGCCGTCACACTCGCGGTCTACCTGTGCCAGCCCGAGAGCGGGGACCCCACCCCCGGCGACGATGCCCTCGAGGCGCGCTTCTTCGACCTCGATGCGCTACCGGACGCGATCGCCTTCGACAACCGCGAGCGGATCCTCTCGCATCTGCGCGCCGATCCTCGTTACCTTGCCTGCATCACCATGAGCACCCAATCGACCGGCGCAACGCGCTCGATCTCCTACAAGGACTCGGGCGTCGACATCGAGAAGAAGTACGGCGCCGTCGAGCGCGCCACGGACGCGATCCGCAAGACCTTCACGCCGGGCGTGGTGGGAGACATCGGCAACTTCGGCGGCCTGTTCGACCTCGCGCGCGCGGGGGTCGGACAAGGCCTGCTCGTGGCGAGCGCCGATGGCGTCGGCACCAAGCTCGAAGTCGCCAAGCGCGCCAAGGTCTACCACACGGTCGGCCGCGACCTCGTCAACCACTGCATCAACGACATTCTGGTTCAGGGCGCGCGGCCGCTGTTCTTCATGGACTACGTGGCCGTGGGCAAGATGGAGCCCGCGGTCGTGGCCGAGCTGATCCGCGGCTGCGCCGAGGGCTGCCGCGAGAACGCGGTGGCGCTGCTCGGCGGCGAGACGGCGGAGATGCCGGGCCTGTACGCGCCGGGCGACTTCGACCTCGCCGGCTTCATCGTCGGCATCGTCGATCCGGCCAAGCTGCTCGACGGCAGCCGCGTGCGCCCGGGCCAAGTCGTGCTCGGGCTCGGCTCGGCCGGCCTGCACACCAACGGCTACTCGCTCGCGCGCAAGATCCTGTTCGACCACACGGGGCACTGCGTCGAGGACCGCCCGGCCGAACTCGGCGGCGCCTCGGTGGGGGAGGCGTTGCTCGCGGAGCACCGCTCCTACCTGAAGCTCCTGTGGCCGCTGCTCGAGCAGGGCAAGCTCGCCGCCATGGCGCACATCACCGGCGGCGGCCTGATCGACAACCTGCCGCGCGTGCTCGGCTCCTGCGACGCGGTGCTCGACCGCAGCTCGTGGCCGGTGCCGGCGCTGTTCCGCTACCTGTGCAACGCGGGCAATGTCGACGCCGAGGAGCGCTACCAAGTGCTCAACATGGGCATCGGCATGACGCTCATCGTCGACACCGCCGATGTGGCCGCGGTGGGGAACCACTTCCGCTCCGTGGGCGAGCCGTTCTTCACGCTCGGCCGTATCGAGGCCGGCAGCGGCGTGGTGCGCTGGTCGCGCTAGGCAGCTCGCATGGCGGCGCGCTCCCACGCGCCCCTTGCGGGCCCGCGCGTTCCCCTCCGGTCCGGACGGGGCCGGAACGAGAATTTGGCCGCTGGACCCCCGACCTCTCCCAAGCCAAGCTAGCCCCAGCGCTGAATGCGTGGGACCCACCTGCGATCCGGCTGCAACCTCGGCCCCCGCGCGGGCTAACCTCCGAACATGAACCACTCGCTCCTCCGCAGCGGCTTCCTGCTCCTCTCGCTCCTCGTGCTCGCTCCCGCCGCGCCCGCGCAGACCGGTGAGCTCGCCGAGAAGGACCAGCAGGCGCTGGGCAAGATCTTGGGCAAGTTCCTCGGCGCCAAGCCCGGCGACAAGGAGAAGGAAAAGGCGCGCGAGAACTTCGGCAAGGAACTCGAGAAGCTCGGCAAGAAGAAGGGCCACAAGGACACGACCGAGGCGCATGTCGCGGCGCTCGGGCTGACGGCGGACCTCGGCCGCGCGCTCTACTTCGCGGTCGAGTACAAGCTCAACCTGCGCGGCGGCAAGCCGATCAGCGAGGAACTCGGACAGGTTCCCAAGACCAGCTACGCGCTCTCGCTGCCCTCGACCTACCGCCCCGGTGGCGCGCCGCTGCCCCTGATCCTCGCCATCCCGGAGTTCAAGGACGGCAAGCCGGTCTCGCCCCCCGAGTTCCTCACCACGCACTTGAACGAGCAGGAGATCCGCGAGGGTGCCGCCATCGCCGCGGTGCCGATGCCGGCCAACAAGGACGACTGGAACCTCCTGAAGGAGGACCGCAGCGGCGGCATCGCCATGGTGATGTTCACCTGGGGCGATGTGATCGGGAAGGTCGGCATCGACGCCAACCGCATCTACCTCTTCGGGCGCGGCACGGAGGCCGTGACGGCGGCCATGCATGTCGCGACACGCTATCCGCACCGCTTCGCGGGCGTGATCGGCGTGAGCGGCGACGCGGCCGCAGACATCGCGCCGACCAACTTCGGCAACCTGCCGACCTTCTTCGCCGCCGCGGGCGCCAACGCGAGCACCTTCGAAGCCAAGGCCAAGGAGCTCGGCTACGGCAACTGCACGCTGCAGGCCGACGGCACCGCGCTCGACGCGTGGGCGTGGATCGGCAAGACCGCGCGCTCGCCCAACCCGCTCAAGGTCACATTCCAGCCCGGTGATCCGTTCCCCGATCGCGCCTACTGGGTGCGCATTCCGGCGACGGCGGGGCTGGCCTCGCCGGTGGTAGCCGAGGCCGATCGAGCCACGAACACGATCAAGGTCAAGGTGCCCGATGTGCGGCAGGTGACGCTGCTCTTCAACGCGGAACTGATCGACTTCGCCAAGCCGGTCAACATCGAGATCAACGGCAAGGCGCGCACGGAGAAGATCGTGCCGTCCGTCGACGACATGCTCGCGCTCCTGACCCAGAGCGACAACGGGCGCGTGTATGTGACCCAGCGCACCTACGAGGTCACGCAGTAGCTCCCGGGCGCCCGCGCGCGGCGCGAGAGGATCCGCACGGTGCAACGAGCCAGCGCGAGCCCGATTCTGTTCGTAGCCGGCGCCGCGGGCGCCTGCACGATGGCCGTCGAGCTTGCGGCGGTGCGCTTGATCGCGCCGTGGTTCGGCGCGAGCTCGCGCGTGTGGACGAATGTCATCGGGGTGATCCTGCTCGCGCTCGCCTTGGGCTACCTCTTGGGGGCGCGCTGGGCCGCGTCGCCGCGCCCGCGCCGCGCCCTCGGCTGGAGCCTGCTCGCCGCGGCCCTGTGGACCGCGTGGACGCCGTTCCTCGCGGGAGCGGTGTGCCGCCTGTTCCTGCCCGACGGGATCGGGCTCGACCGCGCCATCGAGCTGTGGACATGGGGCAGCCTGGCGTCGACCTTGGTGCTGTTCCTGCCGGCGGCCGTGTGCCTGGGCTGCGTCGGACCGCTGGCGCTCGAGGTCGTGCAGCGCACGGACGGCTCGAGCGCTGGCTCCGCCGGAGGGCGCGTGCTGGCTTGGTCGACCCTCGGCAGCCTGCTGGGCACATTCGTGACGACCCACGCCCTCGTGCCGTGGCTCGGACTGTCGTGGACCTTCCTCTCTCTAGCCGGGCTGCTGTTCCTGCTCGGTGCGGCCCTCGCGCTCGCGGAGCGCACCCGCGCCGCAGCGGGGCTCGCGCTGCTCGCAACGGCCGCGGCTGCCGGTTTCTCGCGCCTCGAGCGCGGCGCGGCCCCGCAGGGCGTGGCGCTGCTCGAGGAGCGCGAGAGCCCGTACCAAAGCGTGCGCGCGGTCGAGGACTCGCGCTGGGGCGAGCCGGTGCGGCTGCTGCAGGTCAACGAAGGGCTCGACTCGTTCCAGTCGGTCTGGAAGGCAACCCCTGGGCTGCTGGGGCCGGGCTACTACTACGACCTGTTCGCGCTGCCCGCGTGGTGGAGCGGGGCGCGCGGGCGCTGGAAGGTCGCGCTGCTCGGACTGGGGGCCGGGACTGCGTGCCGCGTGCTGCGCGGAGCGAGCCCCGAGGGCGTGGAGCTCGAGATCGTCGGCCTCGAGCTCGATCCGGTGGTGGTCGAGCTCGGCGAGCGCCACTTCGGGCTCGACCCGCGCCGCGAGCGCGTGATCGCGGGCGTCGATGCGCGCGCTGCGCTGCGCACGCTCGAGCGCGACTTCGACCTGATCGTGCTCGACGCCTACGCGCGCCAAGTCGAGATCCCCTTCCACCTCTCGAGCGAGGAGGCGCTGGCGGAGATGCGCGCGCACCTCGCGCCCGGCGGCTGGCTCGCGATCAATGTCGGCGGCTTCGGCTTCGACGATCCGGTGGTCGCCGCGCTGTCCGGGACGCTGGCACGCGTCTTCCGAAGCGGCGTCGGCTACCGCGTGAGCGCCTCGCGCAACTTCGTGCTGTTCGCGCGCCGCGACGGCGAAGTTCCGGTCCCGAGCGACGCGAGCTTCTGGTTCGCTTCGCCGGTGGGGGACGCGCTGCTGCCCGCGCTCTCGGTGCCCAGCGCATGGTCGCGGCTGGTTCCCTGCAGCGACACGCTCGCCCTGTGCGACGACCGCAATCCGATCGACGAGCTGCAGATGCAGTCCTTGGAGCAGGCCCGTGCGCGCCTCGCCGATCCTCGCTAGCGCGCTGGCACTGGCCTGCTGCACTTCGGCGCTGCGCGCTCAGGCCGAGGGCGTCTCGGAGGCCTTCTCCGACGGTCGCTACGACCTCGCACTGGAGGCCGCCGACGGGCTCTCCGACCCCGTGCTCGCCGCCGAGTGGCGCTTTCAGGTGCTGCACGCAGCGGGGGACTTGCCCGGAGCGCTCTCCGCCGCGCGCGCTGGGCTCACGCTGGCTCCGACGAACTCGCGCCTCTCGCAGAACGCCGCCAATGTGGCGCTCGCGCTCCAGGAAGGCTCGCTGGCCCTGGAGTTCTGCGACGCATGGCAGCGCGCGCTGGATGCCCGTGCGAGCAACGCGGGTGCGGACGCTGAGTCCCGCCCGGCGGAAGTCGAACGCCTCGCGCGCTACCGAGCCAGCGCACGAGAGCTGCTCGCGCTCGACGCCCAAGCGCGCGCCGCGACCGCGCGGGCACGCAACGTGGCGCTCGCGCTACTCGGCGGAACCGTGCTCGCGCTGCTCGCCCTCGCGCGCGGAGCCCGGGCCGCCACGCTCCGCGCGTGAGCGCGCTGGAAAGAGCTCGGGCCGGCACATCTCGCGATGCACCGGCCCGAGCGTGGGAGCGGGCGATTCGACCTGGCTGATGTCGAGCTAGAGGATGTCGAGGATGCCCGTACCGCCGGACGGCGACGTCAGCGTCGGCGTGTTCGCGCGGTAGTTGATGTTGACCGAGATCTTCGTGTTCCAGGGCAGCATTTCCTTGTCGGCGACGATGCCCAGCGCCGCGGCGGCGAAGCCACGGGCGTTGTCGGTCTTCTGCTTGTCCTGCATGAGCGCGATCAGCGAGTCGATCGAGCGCGCATCACCGATGAAGCCCAGCGCCGAGCTGATCGCAGCCTGCGAAGCGAGGCCTTGGGCCTCGCCGAGCATCTTGACCAGCGAACCCACCGTCGTCTTGTCGCCCATCAGGCCCAGGCCGATGGCCGCGGACTTGAGCAGGTCGGGACGGTACTTCGACTTGGCGAGGATGGCCTGAATCTGGTCGATCGCGGCGCGATCGTTGACCAAGCCGAGCGCCACCGCGGTGTAGCCGCGGGCCTCGTCGTCGGAGATGTTGTCGAGCTTGTCGCGCAGCAGTTCCTTGGCGTCTTGGTCCTGCATGATGCCCAAGGACACCGCGAAGGCGCCGACTTCCATCGGCTGCTTGGCGTCCTTGAAGGCGCTGCGCACGGCGAGCTTCATGTCGCTCGAAGTGGGCTGCTTGGCGTCGGCCAGCGCGCGCTCGAGCACGCCGATCGAAAGACCGGCCCACGCGCGGTAGACGCTCTTGCCCTTGTCGAGCTGCTCGGCGAGGAACAGACGCACGTTCGCGTCCTTCTTCTTGCCTTCGAGGCCCGCGGTCGGAGCCGTGCCGGTACCCGGGCGGCCGCCGACCTGCGCGATCGCGATGGCGGCGAAGTTGCGTGCCATCTGGTCGGCGAGCTCCTCCTTGACCTCCATCAACTGGCCGCGGATCTCCGCGTCGATCTTCTCGTCGTCGCAGTCGCCGATCTGGCCGAGCGCGAGGATGCAGCTCTGCTTGATCTCGTTCTCCGCCTTCGAGAGCTTGTCCATGTCCGTGAGGAAGCGCGTCGCAACCGCCTCGCGGAGCGGGTTCTTGCCATCGGCGTTGGTCGGCACGCCCTGCAGCAGGTTGCCGACGGCGCGCGGCGCGTGGGCGCGGACGAGGAAGGTGTTCTTGTCGTCTTGGTAGTACGACATCAGCCACGCGATCTGGTCGAAGCGGCTCTTCAGCTCCGCCGGGCGGGCAAAGCCGTTCTTGGCATCGATCACAGTCGCGAGCGCCGCCTCGTCGATCTGCATGGGCACGAGGCCCATGGCCACTAGGCACGCCACCGACACATCGTAGTTGCCGATCTGCTTCGCGGGACCGTCCGCCATCTTGGCGAGCGCGTTGGCGATGGTCTTCTTGTTGCCTTCGTCGGCCGCGCGAGCGCCGATCAGGCCCAGCCCGTAGGCCGCGAACGCGCGGTTGCGGAAGTTGACCTTGCCCGAGAGCTTGGGCAGCGAAGCGTCGATCTTGGCGATCGCCTCGTTGGCCTGCACGACATCATCGTTGAGGATGCCGATCAGCAGGTCGATGTTGGCCGTGGACTCCGAGCCGAGGATGCCCAGACACAGGGCCGCGGTCTCCGCCACTTCCTGCGTCGAGTCGCCGAGGAAGCGGATCAGCTCGACCGCCATCTCGGACTGGCCACCCTCGGCCTTGGGATCGTCGCCGATCTTGGCGAGCGCCACCATCGCGCCCGAGAGGATGTTGTTGTTGCGCTCTTCCTTGAGGATGCGCTTGAGCGCGGGCACCACCTTGCCGCGGATCACTTCCTGCGACGGGCGCAGCGTGTCCTTGGCCGTGCCCTGCTCGCCGGCGCCGACGAAGAAGTCGTCCGAGCCCGTGACGATGCCACCGGCCTGCACGGCCGCGCGCAGGTTCAGGTACGGCTCCTTGTTGAAGCCCCACCAGAATTGCCACACCGAGAGGTCGGGACCCGAGTCGCCGCCGCCGCCCTGGGTGCGCGGACCGGTCGGAGCCGCGGGAGCGCCGCCCGGTGCTCCGGGAGTGCCCGGTCCAGGCGTCGTCGGACCGCTCGGTCCGGGAGTCGTGGGGCCGCCGGTGCCGGGCGTGGCCGGGCCGCCGCCGGTGCCGCCGCCGCCGCCCGCGGGGACGGTGTCGCCCGGGCCGCGGTAGGTTCCGCCGTGACCGTAGGAGGTGCCCGTCAGAGAGACGGCGCTGCCGGTGATCAGGGCAGCTGCGATCAGGATGTTCTTCATGTGGACCTGTCGGACAGTGAGGTAGAGGAGTCCGGGATGGGATGCCCAATGTGACGGGCACGGCCTTCTAGGGCAAGGGCTGTGCCGAACTACCGCCCGCCGCGGCAGATTTCCTGCCGAGGCCCCCCGGGGGACCGGCGGCGGAAGTGTGGACGAGCGTGGGGGAGCGATGTCGCCGCGCCGCGACCCGAACCGCGCGGGCTCGTGTTTCGTCGGCGTAACGGTAGGTGTCGTTCCGGGAGCTTGCGACGCGGGT
>VGYZ01000085.1 GCA_016872795.1 Planctomycetota bacterium | reverse complement strand
GGGCTGCCCCACGGGGTTCTTCGAGGCGTTTCGCCTCACATACATCGGCTTTTTCTTCAACATCGTCGTGCCCGGGCTGACCGGCGGAGACGTGGTGAAGGCGGTGATGGTCGCGCGGCGGCACCCTGAGCGCAAAGCGGCGGCCGCGATCAGCGTGCTCGTCGATCGACTGATCGGCGTGCTCGTGCTCGCGCTGCTCGGAGCGCTCACGATTCTGGCGCAGGGCGAGCGCTTCGCCGCCGTGCGCACGCCGTTGCTCGTCGGGCTCGGTTTCGCGGTGCTCGGCGTGCTCGGCTACACCAACGCGACGCTGCGGCGCGTGGTCGGCTTCGAGCGCTGGATCGACAAGCTGCCGATGGCCGGCATGTTCCGGCAGATCGACGAGGCTGCGACCATCTACTCGCGCCGGCCGCTCGAGTTCGCGCTCGCGCTGCTGTTCTCGCTGTTCAATCAGGCCTGCGTGATCGGCGCCCTGTCGATGCTGGGCGCCTCGTTCGGCGAGCGCGCGCTCGGGCTCGTGAACTATGTGGTCGTGGCCTCGATCGGCAACATCGCGGCGGCCGTGCCGCTGACGCCCGGTGGGGTGGGAGTGACGGAAGTCGTGTACGGGCAGTTGTTCGAGATGCAGGGCGGCACGCTGCTGTTTGGCATCGCCATCAGCCTCGCCTGGCGCGTGTGCATGATCTCGGTCGGGTTGCTCGGCGGGTTGTTCCTGCTCTTGCCCACTGGGCGCGGCGCGGTGGAATCCGCACTACCACGCTCGAACCAAACGCCGGACGTCGGATAGTCTCGCCGCCTCGTTCGCTGGTCACCAAGGAACCGTCGCATGTCCCTGCTTGTCATCGGAACGCTCGCCTACGACACGATCGAGACGCCCTACGCGCGGCGCGAGAACGTGCTCGGCGGCTCGGCGGTCTACTTCTCCTTGTCCGCGTCGAGCTTCGGTGCCGTGCGGCTGGTCGGCGTCGTCGGCGGCGACTTCGAGAAGGTGGACCTCGAGAGGCTGTCGCAGCGCGGGGTCGACATCCGCGGCGTGGAGCGGATAAGCGACGGCAAGAGCTTTCGCTGGGCAGGGCGCTACGAGGCGGACTGGAACACGCGCACGACGCTCGAGACGCAGCTCAATGTGTTCGAGCACTTCGACCCGAAGGTGCCCAAGGCGTACCGCGATTCGCGCTATGTGTTCCTCGCCAACGCGGAGCCGAAGGTGCAGCTGCGCGCGCTCGAGCAGTGCACGCAGCCGGCCTTCGTCGTGGCCGACACGATGAACCTGTGGATCGAGATCCGGCGCGACGAGCTGCTCGAGGTGCTGCGGCGCGTCGACGGCGTCGTGCTCAACGACGAGGAAGCGCGCATGCTCACGGGCGAGCGCAGCCTCATCATGGCGGCCGCGAAGGTGCGCGAGCTCGGTCCGCGCTATGTGATCCTGAAGAAGGGTGAGCACGGCGCCTTCCTCGTGGGCGAGAATGTGCGCTACGCGCTGCCGGCCTATCCGGTCGATCAGGTGCTCGATCCGACGGGGGCAGGTGACTGTTTCGCGGGCGGCTTCATGGGCTATCTCGCCGCGGCCGACTGCGTCGAGCCCGCGACGATGCGTCGAGCGATGCTCTACGGCACCGTGACGGCGTCTTTCTGCGTGCAGGGGTTCGGCGTCGAGGCGCTCGAGAGCCGTCGCCGCGCGCAGCTCGAGTCGCGCTTCAACGAGCTGCTCGAGTTCGTCACCCTCTAGTCCGCGTTTTGGCGCGCACAGCCGCGACCAGCGAGCGCTCCCGAGCGACGGGTGTTGCAGCCGCTGCTCAGGGGGGGGAGTGGGACAATCCCGGACGCTGGAAAAATCCCGAATGAGGCTTGGACCATGGCCCCGGCGCGGCTAACCTCAGCCCCTAACAAAGGCCCAATGATCGGCTCTGGCGGCCTCTAGAACGGGGGTTGGCTCCCACGGCAGCCCTCGAGCCCGCTCTAGCCCTTCAACCTGATTCCAGCCCTCCCACCTGTCACCGCACCGGCGTCACACTCGGTCGCCGCAGGCTGCGACCCCAAGCCCACGAACGCACAAGGAACCACAGCGATGAACACGCAACCCAACGCCAAGGAACAAGCCAACCAAGACAAGCTCACTCCCGCCGAGCGCGAGAAGCAGAAGAACCTCGCCTCGGCACTCGCCGACATCGAGAAGAGCTACGGCAAGGGCGCGATCATGCGCCTGGGTGACAAGGGCGCCCTGAACGAGGTGCGCGGCCTGATGACCGGTGCGCTCTCGCTCGACCTCGCGCTCGGAGGCAAGGGGCTGCCCAAGGGGCGCATCGTCGAGATCTTCGGACCGGAGAGCTCGGGCAAGACGACCCTCACGCTGCAGGTGATCGCAGGCTGCCAGAAGGAAGGCGGCGTGTGTGCCTTCGTCGACGCGGAGCATGCCCTCGATCCGGCCTATGCGCGCAGGCTCGGGGTCAGGCTCGACGACCTGCTCGTGAGCCAGCCCGACACCGGTGAGCAGGCGCTCGAGATCGTCGAGGCGCTGGTGCGCTCGAACGCCGTGGATGTGGTCGTGATCGACTCGGTCGCGGCGCTGGTGCCGCGGGCCGAGATCGAGGGCGAGATGGGCGACAGCTTCGTCGGCCTTCAGGCGCGCCTGATGAGTCAGGCCCTGCGCAAGCTGACGGCTGCGATCGCGCGCTCCGAGTGCCTCGTGATCTTCATCAACCAGATCCGCGAGAAGATCGGCGTGATGTTCGGCAGCCCGGAGACCACCACGGGTGGTCGCGCCCTCAAGTTCTACTCCTCCGTGCGTCTCGACATCCGCCGCATCGGTCAGCTCAAGGAAGGCGAGGTGGTCGTGGGCAGCCGCGTGAAGGTGACCGTGGTGAAGAACAAGATCGCGCCGCCCTTCCGCAAGGTCGAGTTCGACATCATGTTCGATCGCGGCATCAGCTACGAGGGCGACCTGCTCGACCTCGGCCTGCTGCACGGGCTGATCCTGAAGTCGGGCACATGGATGTCGTTCAAGCACCCCAAGGACGGCGAGGTGCGCCTCGGTCAGGGCCGCGAGAAGGCTCGCGCTCTGCTGATCGACAACCCCGATCTCGCCAAGGAACTCGAGCGCGAACTGCGCTCGAAGCTGGCGGGCAAGGACAACCTGAACCTGACGGCCGGTGGCGGGTCGGCGGTCAGCGACGACGACGAGCTCAAGCCGGCGGCCGCGGCCGGTGCGCCCAAGTCGACGCCGCTGACCGCGAAGCCCGCCAAGGTCTGAGCTCGAGCTCAGCTCGAGTTCGCCGGCACGCGCCGGCTGGAGCGCTGGGCGCGCGCCGGATCTAGCGTCGACGCGTGTGGGCTGGCTGACGGCACCGAGCATGGTGCGCGTCCGGCTTGGGCTTGGATGCGCGGCTGCGAGTGGCGGAAGCTGCTCGGGGCCGCGCGCGGCGTTACACTCCGCGCTTCCAGCCGACCGAGCAGATCCATGACGAACGCTTCCCACAAGACTGCGGCGCAGGTGCGTCAAGAGTACATCGATTTCTTTGTCACCCGCGGACATCGCTACGTTCCCTCGAGCCCGGTGGTGCCGGCCGATGACCCGACATTGCTCTTCACCAACGCGGGCATGAACCAGTTCAAGGATGTGTTCCTCGGCACCGGACGCCGCGATTACAGCCGGGCGGTTAACTCGCAGAAGTGCATCCGCGTCTCCGGCAAGCACAACGACCTCGAAGAGGTGGGGCTCGACACCTACCACCACACCTTCTTCGAGATGCTCGGCAACTGGTCCTTCGGCGACTACTTCAAGCGGGACGCGATCACATGGTCGTGGCAGCTCCTGACGGAGGTCTGGGGGCTGCCCAAGGACCGACTGTGGGTGACGGTGTTCGGCGGTGACGAGAAGGACGGGCTGCCCGCGGATGAAGAGGCCGAGCGGCTGTGGAAGGAGTGCACGGACATCGACCCGACGCACATCCTGCGCTTCGGACGCAAGGACAACTTCTGGGAGATGGGGGAGACGGGGCCCTGTGGGCCGTGCACGGAGATCCACATCGATCGCGGTGGACCGGGCTCGGATCCGCGCGACGGCGCGAATCGCGCCATCGGCGTCAATGCCGGCAACGAACGCTTCATGGAGCTGTGGAACAACGTGTTCATGCAGTTCAACCGGCTCGACAACGGCAGTCTCGCGGAGCTGCCGGCGAAGAGCGTGGACACCGGCATGGGCTTCGAGCGCGTGCTCGCGGTGATGCAGGGCAAGCGGTCCAACTACGACAGCGATCTGTTCCAGCCCCTGTTCCGGCGCATGGAGACGCTGACGGGACTCACCTACGGCCAGGACGAGGCGACCGATGTCGCGTTCCGTGTGTGCGCGGACCACATCCGCACGCTCTCGGCGGCGATTGCTGACGGTGCCCTGCCGTCCAACGAAGGACGCGGCTATGTGCTGCGCCGCTTGCTGCGCCGCGCTTCACGCTTCGGTCGCCAGCGCATGGGCATGCGCCAGCCGTTCCTGTGCGAGGTCGTGCCCACCGTGGCCGAGGTGCTCGGACCCGCCTTCCCCGAGATCGTGCAGCGACTCGAGCACATCCGCGGGCTCGTCAAGGCCGAGGAAGAGTCGTTTGGCGTCACGCTCGAGCGCGGCCTCGTGCTGTTCGACCAACTCGCCAAGCGGGTCGAAGGGACGGGCTCCAAGCGCCTCCCCGGAGCGGAGGCCTACGACCTGTACGCGACCTACGGTTTTCCGCAGGACTTGGTCGAGCAGATGGCCCGCGAGCGCCAGTGGGAGCTCGATCGCGACGGCTGGGACGCGGCGGAGGAGAAGCACCGCAACGCGAGCCGCGCCGAAGGCACATTCAAGCAGCTGCTCAGTGCGGAGCAGCTCACGGGCCTGCCGCGCACGGAGACGACCTGTCACGCCGCGGATGCGTCGGCCCATGTGCTCGGGACCAAGGTCGTGAAGTTGTTCCAGAATCCCGGCCAGAAGGACCGGCTCGTGCTCGAGCGCTCGCCGTTCTACGCCGAGAGCGGTGGACAGGTCGGCGATGCGGGCGTGATCGCGGCTCCGAACGGAGCCTTCCGCTTCGTGGTCGAGGACACCCAGAAGATGGGTGCTGTCGTCGTGCACGTGGGCAAGGCCGAGGGCGCGATCTCGGTCGGGCTCGAGGTCCAAGCCAGGGTCGACGAGGCTCGGCGCGACCGAGTTCGCAAGCACCACACCGCGACGCACCTGCTGCACAGGGCGCTGAAGGAAGTCCTCGGCGCGCATGTCGCGCAGCAAGGCTCCTATGTCGGTCCCGACCGTCTGCGCTTCGATTTTTCGCACGGCAAGTCGCTCTCGTCAGAGGAGATCGAGGCGATCGAGGCGCGCGTCAGCGAGCGCGTTTGGCACAACGCTTCGGTCGTGACCACCATCGAAGCGCTCGAGGCCGCCAAGGCGCGCGGCGTCGTCGCGATGTTCGGAGAGAAGTACGAAGAGCGCGTGCGCGTGCTCGATGTCGGCGGATGGTCGATGGAGCTGTGTGGAGGTACGCATGTGCGCGCCGCCGGCGACATCGGTCCCTTCGCGATTCTCTCGGAACGCGCGGTGGCGGCGGGCGTGCGGCGCATCGAAGCCGTCACCGGTCCCGACGCGCTCGCGTGGATGCAGGCCCAGCGGCGCGCGCTGGTTTCGGCGGCGCGTGCGCTGAAGGCGGCGCCGGAGGAACTCTCGGCGCGCATCGAGCAGCTTCAGGCCCAGCTCAAGGAAGCCAAGAAGACCGTCGCAGAGGCCAGCAAGGCGGATGTGGGCGCCGCGCTCGGGCTCTTGAAGTCGCGCGCCGTGACGCGCGGGGGCATCACATGCATCGTGGCGGACTTGCCCGAGCTCGACAGCGAGGGCGTGCGCGAGCTCGGCGACCGAGCGAAGAGCCTCTCCAAGGATCTGGCGCTGGTGCTCTTGGGCCGTCAGGAGGGCCGCGTGCCGTTCTTGATTGCCTTCGAAGGTGCCGCCCTGCAGAGAGGGCTCAAGGCGGGCGACCTCGCCAAGGAGTTCGCCGGCCACCTCGGCGGCGGTGGCGGTGGTCGTCCAGCGGTGGCCCAAGGGCAGGGTCTGCGGCCGGACGGGGTTCCCCTTGCGCTCGCGGCGGCCGAGGCCTGCGTCGCCAGGCTGGGCTGAGACCCTCCATGTCGGCGCCCGCGGCCCGGGGTAGGACGCCTTGGGGGCGGCCGCCTTGGTCCGGTTTGGGCGGCAGCCAGCTGTGCCTGCCTTGACATGACATGCGCTGACGGGGCGTGCGTTGACAGCCGGGGGGTGCGCGAGTAACCTCCTGCGCCCTCACAAAGAGCAGGGGCGGTTCCCATTCCGGCCGGCTGCTCTTGCATCGACTCCCATGCCGAACCCGAAGCGCCGCCACTCCAATCACCGCACCCGCATCCGCCGCTCGCACCATGCGATCAAGGTCGGAGCGACCAACTACTGCCCCCGCTGCAGCGCGGCGGTCCGCACCCACCGCGTGTGCGACAACTGCGGCTACTACGGCTTCGCCAAGGGCGCGGACAAGAAGGGCTCGGAAGTCTTCCAGAAGGAAGAGTTCTAGTCCTCGCCCGGTCCGCTCCTCGATCCGTCTTCCAAGTCCCACGCCCAACCAGGAGCGCGCCGCCATGGCCGCTAGGATCGCTCTCGATGTGATGGGGGGGGATCAGGCCCCCGATGCCACCCTGCGCGGCGCCTTGCTCGCTTGCGCAGCGAACAATCCGCGTCGCCTCGCTCCCGAGCGCGTGTTGCTCGTGGGCGACGAAGCCGTGATTCGCGCCAAGCTCGCCGAGCTCGGCGCGAGTACTCCGTTCCCGATCCAACATGCGTCGCAGGTGATCGGCATGGCCGAGAACCCGGCGATGTCCCTGCGCTCCAAGCCCGACTCCTCGATCGCCGTGTGCGTGGGCACCGTGAAGAAGGGTGCCGCAGGTGGCATCGTCAGCATGGGGAACACCGGCGCTGTCGTCGGTGCGGCGACTCTCGGGCTCGGAACGCTCGAAGGCGTGCGCCGGCCTGCGATTTCGGTCACGCTCGCGATGACGGGCAAGCCGGTGACCGTGCTCGACATGGGCGCCAACCGCGAGGCCAAGCCGCAGGATCTCGTGCAGTTCGCGTCGATGGGCTCGGTCTACATGCGCGATTGCATCGGAGTCGAGAGCCCGCGTGTCGGCTTGCTCAACATCGGCAGTGAGCCGAGCAAGGGAACGGACCTTCTGAAGGAGGCCTACCCGTTGCTCGAGGCGCAGAAGGAGCGCCTGCAGTTCATCGGCAATGTCGAGCCCAACGACTTGTTCCAGTCGGCGGTCGATGTGGTCGTCACCGACGGCTTCACCGGCAACATCGTGCTGAAGCTCATGGAGGGATTCTCGGCCTTCATGCTGCAGGCGATGATGAAGGAGCTCTCGGCGCATCAGGCCACATGGGCCAAGGAAGCGCTCGGGAACTTGCGCCGCAAGATCGACTACGCCGAGTACGGCGGCGCGCTCTTGCTCGGCGTGAAGGGCGTGGTCGTGAAGGGCCACGGCCGCTCGGACGCGACGGCGGTGGCGAACGCCTTGATCGTGGCGGCTCGCACCGTGGATTCCCACATCAACGAGCACATCATCGAGGGTCTCAAGGCGCAGGCCGTCTAGCTGGCGCACGCGGATCGGTCGGGCGTGGACCGCTCGGGCACGCAGGCCCGACGGTGTTGGGCGCCCGCACGCGCCTCGCTAGACTTCCCTGCTCCCGGCGGGCCGCCCCGCACTTGGGCCCCATCCCCGCCCCCTTCCCACACCCACGATGACCTCACGCGTAGCGGTCGGAATCGCCGGTACGGGCTCCTATGCGCCCCCGGTGGTGGTGACCAACCATGACCTCGAGAAGCTCGTCGAGACATCCGACGAGTGGATCGTCCAGCGAACGGGAATCAAGGAGCGCCATTTCGCGGAGGCGAGCCAAGCGACGAGCGACCTGTGCCTCGAAGCGGCTCGGCAGGCCCTCGACGCGGCCAAGACCAAGCCCGAAGAACTCGACCTGATCGTGGTCGGCACCGTCACGCCGGACTTCCAGCTGCCGGCCTGCGCGGCCATCGTGCAGAGTCGGCTGGGCGCGACGAACGCCGGTGCCTTCGATGTGAACGCGGCCTGCACCGGGTTCCTGACGGCGCTGCACACCGGCGAGGCCTTCATCTCAGCCGGGCGCGCCCGGCGCGTGCTCGTGCTCGGCGGAGAGTGCCTCTCGCGCTTCCTGAACATGCAGGATCGCAGCTCGTGCATCCTGTTTGGTGACGGCGCGGGCGCGATGGTGCTCGCGCCGCATGCGGAGACCGGGCGCGGGGAGATCCTGCGCTCGACCTTGGGTGCCGACGGCTCGGGCTACGAGTTCATCCACATGCGCGGCGGTGGCTCGCGCACTCCGCCGACTCACGCGAGCGTCGATCGCGGCGATCACTTCATCACCATGCGCGGCCGCGAGGTGTTCCGCTTTGCGGTGACGCGCATGGCGGACCTGATCGCGCAGATGAGCGACGGTTTCCCGCGGGACGAGGTCACGCTGGTCGTTCCGCACCAGGTCAACGCGCGCATCATCGAGGCCGCGCTCGAGCGGCTCGAGTGGCCGATGGACAAGTGCTTCGTCAACATCGACAAGTACGGCAATACATCCGCGGCCACCGTGCCCATGGCCTTCCACGAGGCCCTGCACCAAGGCCGCATCGAGCAGGGCAAGCTGGTCGTGTTCTGCGCCTTCGGCGCCGGCCTGACATGGGGTGGCACGCTGCTGCGCTGGTGATCGGCGCGCGCGGGCCGTCGCAAGGAGAAGAGTCGAACGACATGAGCGAAGCGCTGCTGTTTCCCGGTCAGGGTGCCCAGTTCGTGGGCATGGGGAAGGACTGGTGCGAGGCCTTCCCGGTCGCGCGCGAGACCTTCGCCGAGGCGAGCCGCGTGCTCGGGTTCTCGCTCGAGGACGCCTGCTGGAACCGTGGCGACGAGGTCCACCGCACCGACATCGCCCAGCCCGGCATCTTGGTGGCGAGCGTCGCCGTGATCCGCGTGCTGATGGAGCGCGGGCTCGACCCGCGCGCCGCGCGCATGACGGCGGGTCTCTCGCTCGGCGAGTACACCGCGCTGTGGTTCGGCGGCTCGCTCGAGTTCGCGGACGCGGTGCGGCTCGTGAGGCTGCGCGGCGAGGCCATGCAGCGCGCCAGCGAGCTCGTGAAGAGCGGCATGGTGTCGCTGATGGGCGCGACCGAGGAGCAGGCGCGCTCCGTCGCGGCCGCCGCGGCCAAGGTCGGCATCTGCTCCGTGGCGAACCTCAACGCTCCCGGCCAGATCATCGTCAGCGGCGAGCTCGCCGCGCTCGACCACCTCGAGGCGGTCGCCAAGGATCACGGCATCCGGCGCACGCGCCGGCTGGTGGTGGCCGGTGGCTTCCACTCGGAGTGCATGCGCCCCGCGGCCGAGGATCTCGCGCGCGCGCTCGCCAAGGTCTCGATCGCCGCTCCGCGCATCACCTTCGTCACCAATGTCACCGCGCAGCCCGAGACCTCCCCGGACGCGATCCGCGCCAATCTGGCCCTGCAGGTCTGCGCGCCTACGCTGTGGGAAGCGAGCATGCGCTGGGCGGTGGGGCAAGGGATCCTCGAGTATCTCGAGCCCGCGCCCGGCAAGGTTCTCGCGGGCCTGCTGTCCAAGATCGACGAGCGCGCGAAGGTGCGCTCCGTGGCCGCTCCGGCGGACCTCGCCGGGCCCTCGACGGCTCCGTCGAGCCCTTGAAATCGCCCCCGCGGCTCGCTCGAATCCCCGGTCCACCGAGGCCTCTCCAGATCGTGTCCAGCTCCGCCCACTCCCTCCAAGGCAAGGTCGCCCTCGTCACCGGCGCGTCCCGTGGCATCGGCCGAGCCATCGCGGTGCAGCTCGCCAGTCGGGGGGCGAGGGTGGCCTGCGTGGCGACCAGCGCCGAGCGCGCTCAAGCCACCGCGGAGGCCTGCACGGCCGCCGGCGGCCGGGGCATGGCCTACGGGGTGGATGTGGGCGTGACGGCGGCGGCGGCCGAGCTCGTGGCGCAGGTCCAAGCGGACCTCGGCGGCCTCGACATCCTCGTCAACAACGCCGGCATCACCCGCGACCAACTGCTCCTGCGCATGAGCGAGGAGGACTTCGACGCGGTGATCCGGACCAACCTGAAGGGCACCTGGAATTTCATCAAGGCAGCGACCCGCACGCTGATGAAGTGCTCCGGACGGATCGTCAACATCGGCTCGGTCGTCGGTGTCACCGGCAACGCTGGGCAGGCCAACTATGCGGCCAGCAAGGCCGGCGTGTTCGGGCTGACGCGCTCGGTCGCCAAGGAGCTTGCTTCCCGCAAGGTGTGCTGTAACGCCGTCGCGCCGGGCTACATCGACACGGACATGACCGCAGCCATCGACCCCAAGGCCAAGGAGGCCTTGGTCGCGTCGATACCTCTCGGTCGCACGGGCTCCCCGGAGGACATCGCGCTGCTCGTCGACTACCTGTGCGGCCCTGGGGGCGCCTACATCACCGGCCAGACCTTCGTCGTCGACGGGGGCCTCTCGCTCTAGCATTCCAACGGCGCGGGGGGACTGTCGGCGCATCCGCGTCGGCGAGCCAAGTCCGCCGCCCGCCTTGTTCCACGTCCAGGCAACGAAACGGAGAAACGAACGTGACCAGCAACACCACCGACATCCAGGAACGCGTCATCAAGGTCGTCTGCGAGAAGATGGGCAAGACCCCCGAGCAGGTCACCCGCGACTCCTCGTTCATCAACGACCTCGGCGCGGACTCGCTCGACATCGTCGAGCTGGTGATGGAGCTCGAGGACGAGTTCGGCATCTCCATCCCGGACACCGACTCGGAGAAGATCCAGACCGTCGGCAACGCCATCGACTACATCCAGCAGAAGTCCTGATCCTGGCTTGGGGGGCGTGCCCCGGCCCGCGGCGCGCCCGCGAGCTTGGAAGCTCGACCTCGGCGGTTGGCTGGACGGGCTACGGAGCCGAGCGGGACATGTTCCTGCGGGGCCGCGACCGGAGCTCGACGGCGGGACGCACAGCTTGAGAGATCCCATGCGTAGAGTGGTTATCACGGGTCTGGGCACCATCAATGCCCTCGGCAACGATGTGGCCACCTCGTGGCCTCGGATCGTGGCCGGCGAGAATGGCATCGGTCCGATCACGCGCTTCGACACCAAGGAGCAGACCGTCAAGATCTCGGCCGAGGTCAAGCTCGACCCGCTGCTGCACTTCCAGGCACCGGATCAGCGCAAGCTCGATCCGTTCACCATGTGGGCGCTCGTGGCGACGGACGAGGCGCTGCGCGACGCCGGCTTCGAGCCGGGGGCCGTGAGCGAGGCGCTGCGCGAGCGCTGGGGCTGCATCATCGGCACCGGCATCGGCGGCATCACCGGCATCGAGGAGCAGTTCCAGGGCCTGCTGGAGAAGGGCCCGCGCCGCGTGAGCCCGCACTTCGTGCCCAAGATCATGGCGAACGCCGTGTCCGGGCAGGTGGCCATCAAGAACGGCCTCTTGGGCACGTGCTTCACCACATCGAGCGCCTGCGCTTCGGCCGGGCACGCGATCGGCATGGCGTGGCGCTCGATCCAGTGGGGCGAGTCCGATGTCGTGGTGACCGGCGGCGCTGAGAGCGCGACCACGCCGCTCTCGCTGGCGGGCTTCGCCAACATGAAGGCGCTGTCGCAGCGCGCGGATCCCTCGCTCGCGTGCCGGCCGTTCGACAAGGAGCGCGATGGCTTCGTGATGGGCGAGGGCTGCGGCATCCTCGTGTTCGAGGAGCTCGAGCACGCGCGGCGCCGCGGCGCGCGCATCTACGCCGAAGTGAAGGGCTACGGCTCGACGGACGACGCTTACCACATCACGGCGCCGGAAGAGTCGGGCCGCGGGCCGGCGCGCGCCCTGCGACAGGCGCTCGCTCACGCCAAGATCGATCCGACGACGGTCGACTACATCAACGCGCACGGCACGAGCACGCCCTACAACGACGCCATCGAGACGCGCGCCATCAAGCTCGTGTTCGGCGAGCACGCGCGCAAGCTCGCGGTGTCGTCGACGAAGTCGATGGTCGGGCACCTGCTCGGTGCATCCGCTGCCGTCGAGCTCGTGGTCAGCACGCTCTCGGTCCACCACGGCGTGGTGCACCCGACGCGCAACTACACCACGCCCGATCCCGAGTGCGACCTCGACTATGTGCCGGGCGCCGCGCGTTCGATGAAGGTGCGCAATGTGCTCTCGAACTCGCTCGGATTCGGCGGGCACAATGTCTCGATCTGCATCGGCCAGCTCGAGGGCTAGTTCGCGGGCCGCCACGATTCCGCCGCGCCGGGGGCTCGAGCCCTCGATGGGGCGTGCTCCAGCGCAGCGCAATGTTTTTTAGGCGCTCTGGTGCGCTTTCTCTACGCAATCGGACGAGCTTCCGTGCGCAGGCTGCGCACCTAGGTTAGAGTCGGGGGGAGCAGGGTTTCCCTGCGTCTACAGCCTCGAATCGGACCGCACGCTCGAAGGACGAACGCTCTCATGAACAAGAAGTTTCAGGACCTGATGCATCACTACAAGGTTCAGATGTTCCATCAGGAGCACGATCGCGCGAGCGTGGACGAGCTGTCCCGCCAGTGCCTGCACATCACCGAGGAGGTGCTGCAGCGCAAGTATCACTACCACTTCCAGAAGCTCCCCGACGCGAATCGCGTCGAGATCATCAACATGATCCAGAGCTATGTGCGCGAAGCGATCTTGCCGCCGGTGGTGGAGAAGCTCGTCGCGCGACAGGTGCGTCTGGAGCACCGCCTCGACTCCATGGAGAAGTTCCAGCGCGAGCTGCTCGAGGTCTTGAGCGAGCCGGGCGTCCGCGAAAAGCTCTCGCGCTAGCTTCAGCGGTCGGACCACGCGGGCGCAGGACTGGGGCTTGCGGTGCGCGAGCCGGCGCTGCGCGCCGAGCGCGCGCACGCTTGGAGCACGCAGGATTTTCCCGGCTCCGCGAGTCTGACTCGCGCGACTCCACGGCGTGCCGAAGCGAGTCCCCGCCGAGCGCCGACTCGGCGCGAGGGAACATGATAGGATCCCGGCATGCGTGCTCGTGAAGATCGCCTGCGCAGCGCCGCGCTGGCCGCTGGGCAGGAGCACCTTTTCCGGCATTGGACATCCTTGTCGGAGGCGTCGCGCGCGCGCTTGCTCGAAGAGATCGAGGGCATCGACTTTGCTCTGGTGGGGCACCATCGCGCGCTCGCCAGCGGTGAAGTGGCCGCGCACAAGCAGTCGGCGTTCACACCGGCCGATGTGTTCCCGCTCGCGCGCAGCGAGGCTCACCACGCCCGGGCGCGCGAGGCGGAGCAGCGCGGCATCGAGGCCCTCTCCCGCGGCCATGTCGGCTACCTGCTGGTCGCCGGCGGTCAGGCCTCGCGCCTGGGCTACGAGGGCCCCAAGGGCGCCTATCGCATCGGTCCGGTCAGCGACTGGTCGCTGTTCGAGATCCACGCGCGCCGGCTGCGCGCCGCGGCGGCTCGCTACGGGTGCCCGGCGCCGTGGTATGTGATGACATCGCGCGGCAACGACGCGCAGACGCGCGAGTTCTTCGCCGAGCACGGCTACTTCGGCCTCGACGCCCGCGATGTGATGTTCTTCAGCCAGTCGATGGTGCCGGCGCTCGACTTCGAGGGCCGCATCCTGATGTCGGCGGAGGACCGCCTGTTCCTCGCACCCAACGGCCACGGTGGCTCGCTCGAGGCCTTCGCGCGCTCCGGCGCCCTCGACGACGCGCGCCGGCGCGGCCTGCGGCACCTGTCCTACTTCCAAGTCGACAATCCGCTCGCGCCGCCCGCGGATCCACTGTTCCTCGGCCTGCACGCGCTCGAGGGCGCGTCGATGTCGAGCAAGGTGGTCGAGAAGCGCGACGCCGGGGAGAAGGTCGGCGTGATCGGGCGCGTGGACGGCAAGCTCTCCTGCATCGAGTACACGGACCTGCCTTCCGAGCTGCGCGAGGCTCGCGACGAGCACGGCAAGCTGCGCTTTGGCGCCGGCAACATCGCGCTGCACGTGCTCGATGTCGAGTTCATCGGCGAACTCAACCGCGGCGGCCTGCAGCTCCCCTGGCACCTCGCGCGCAAGTCGATGGAGGTCTGGGAGGCGGGAGCGCTGGTCAAGAAGCAGGGCGTCAAGTTCGAGACCTTCGTGTTCGACGCCCTGGAGAAGAGCGAGCGCAGCGTGACGCTCGAGGTGGCGCGCCAGCGCGAGTTCAGCCCGGTGAAGAACAGCGCGGGCGAGGACAGCCCGGCCACCACGCGGGCGGACCTGTGCCGCCTGCATGCCCAGTGGGTCCGTTCCGTCGGCCTGCCGCTCCCCGAAGCGGACGAGAGCGGCCTGCACCCTGTGGAAGTTGACCCGCTGCTCGCGGAAGATCTGGAGACGTTCGTCGCCCGTGGCCGCCATCGGCCGGAAGTCCGCGGGCGCGGGCATCTCTACCGATGAGCGCAGTCGCAGCAGCGAAAGAGCAACGAGTCGAGTCCCTGTGCGTCGCCGTGCTCGCGGGCGGCCGCTCGAGCGAGCGCGAAGTTTCCCTGCGGAGCGGTCAGGGCATCGCGCGCGCGCTGCGCGGCGAGTTCGTGCGCGGGCGCGCGCTGCCGCGCGAGGTGCTCGAGATCGAGATCGACGCGCAGGGGCGCTGGATCGTCGAGGGCGCGCCGCTCGCAGCCGAGCTCGCGCTGGCGCGCCTCGCGCGCGTCGATGTCTTCTTTGTCGGCCTGCACGGAGGCGAAGGCGAAGACGGGACGATTCAGGGCTTGCTCTCCGCGAGCGGCCGCATGCACACCGGCTCGGGCGTGCGCGCGTCGGCTGTGTGCATGGACAAGCTCGCGACGCGCGGCATCGCGCAGTCGGTCGATGTGCGCGTCGCGGCGGGGCTGTGCTTTGGCGCTGCGGAGTGGAGCGTGGCGCGCGCGGCGCTGCTCGCGCGCATCGAGCAGCTCTCGAGTGAGGGCTGGGTGCTCAAGCCTCGCTTTGGCGGCTCGTCGGTCGCGACGACGGTCACGCGGGATCGAGCCGCGCTCGAGCCGGGCGTCGAAGCCGTGCTCGCGACTGGCGATGATGTGCTCGTGGAAGCGCGCGTGCCCGGCGTCGAGACCTCCTGCGGCGTGCTCGGGGACCGCGGGGAGCGTCCGCGCGCGCTGATGCCGATCGAGATTCGTCCGGCGAAGGGCGAGTGGTTCGACTACGCCGAGAAGTACTCCGCCGACGGCGCACACGAGCTCTGCCCGCCGCAGTCGGTGGGGGAGCGCAGCCTTGCGCGCATCCGTTCCGCCGCCGAGCGCGTGTTCGCGCGC
>VGYZ01000084.1 GCA_016872795.1 Planctomycetota bacterium | reverse complement strand
GGCCTTCTCGTTCCTCGCGACACCGGGCCTCGCCTACACCTCGGGCGCCGCGGTGTTCTATGTGATCGGCTACGGGCTCGTCGGCTTCATCCCGTTCTACTTCCTCGGGCCGCGCGCCGCGCGCCTCGGGCGGGAGCGCGGGTACATCACGCAGGCCGAGATGGTGGCGGGGGAGTGCGGGCATCGCCCCATGGCGGGCACGATGGCGCTCGTCAGCGCGCTGTCCTTCGTCCCGTACCTCGCGCTGCAGATCAAGGGCGCCGGACTGGTGGTCGAGCGCCTCACCGAAGGGCATGTGCCGCAGTGGCTCGGCGGAGCGGTGTGCTACGCGGTGGTGCTCGCCTACGTGCTGAAGAGCGGCGTGATGGGCGTGGGCTGGACCAACGTGTTCCAGGGCGTGCTGATGATGGGGCTCGCGTGGGCCTTTGGACTGTGGCTGCCGTGGAAGCTCTATGGCGGCGTCGGCCCGATGTTCGAGCGCATCTACGAGGTGAAGCCCGAGCTGCTCTCCGCTCCCGGCACCAAGACTTGGCAGTGGTTCATCAGCGCCGGGGTCATCTCGATGATCGGGTTCAGCTGCTGGCCGCACCTCTTCATGAAGGCCTTCTCGGCCCGCGACGACCGCACGCTGCGCCGCACGGTGGTCTTCTATCCGACCTTCATGGTGTTCCTCGTGCCGATCTTCCTGATCGGCTTCGCCGGCGTGCTGTTTCCGACGCCGCCTCCGAGCCCGGAGCAGGTGCTTCCGCACATGCTGATGAGCCTCGACCTTCCGGCCGTGGTCGTCGGGCTCTTCTGTGCCGGCGCGCTCGCCGCGGGCATGTCGACCGGGGATGCGATCGTGCATGCCTCGGCTTCGATCCTCGTGCGCGACGGCTGGATCACCGCGCTCGGACGAAGGATGACCTCGACCGAGGAGCGCCGCTGGGTGCGCGTGCTCGTCGTGGTCCTGATGGTCCTCTCGTACGCGCTCGCCGTTACGTACGAGGGCGACCTCGTGTCGCTCCTGCTCTACGCCTACGGCCCGATCGCGCAGTTTCTGCCCGGCAAGTTGATCGCGCTGTGCGGACGGCGGCGCGACGGAGTGGCGGTCCACGTGGCCATGCTCGTCGGGGTGGCGACCTGCGTCGCGCTCAAGGCCTTCCCGCAGTGGAGCCCGTTCGGCCTCCACGAGGGGCTCGTCGGGCTCGCGCTCAACGTGTTCGTGCTGGCGCTCCTCGCCGTGGCGCGCCGCGGTCGCGTGGCTAGCGCGCAGGCTTGAAGCAGCGCGCGAGCGTCAGGTCCTGATCCCGGTAGGAACTGTTGGATCGGCCTTCGGCGTAGAGCTTCTCGGGCACGCCGCTCGAGCGGTAAAAGCGCAGGCGGAAGAACACCTGCCCGTCCTCGACAAGGAACGGGACATCGTGGGCGCGCACTTCGAGCACGGCTGCCGTGCCCATGCGGCCACCGGCGGTCGTGTCCCGCCAGCCGAAGCCGTTGTCGAAGAAACCCGCGTAGTTGTTGCGCATCTCGCCGACGTCGACGTCGACGGGCAGCATCTCGGCCGCGAGGTGCGGCGGGATCACCACGCGCTCGCGGCTGGCGAAGATGTAGAAGCTCCCGGGCGAGAGGATGCAGGTGCCGTCCTTGGCGAAGACGGGCTCCCAGAAATCGCGGTGGTCGTGGGCGCCCTCGCGCGAGAAATGCACGACGCCCGTGTGGTGCTGGGCACGCCAGCCGGCCGGATCTCGACCGGCGAGGCCGAGGCGCAGCTCGATGCCGCCTTCGTCGTCGAAGCGCACGTCCTCGAGCGGCACGGGCCGCTCGCCCTCGAAGCACAGCGGCGTGCGCTCGTATTCCGCGCGCAGCTCGTCGCGCGTGAGCGCCGGATCGCCGAGCGAGAGCCGCAACTGGCACAGACGGTCGCCGCGCTTCAGGCGCACGGGAAACGAGAGCGGTGAGACTTCGAGCCAGAGCTTGCCGTGGTAGCCCGGCGGTGCCTCGTTGAAGCGCGGATGGCCCGGCACGAGCACGCGCGTGAAGAGATCGCAGCGGCCGGTGGAGCTGCGCGGATTGAAGGACGCCGAGACGCCCTGCGGGAGCGCCAGCTCCTCTTCGAGCGGCACGAGGTACACGAGGCCTTTTTCGAGCACGGCGCCGTCGCCGCCGAGCCACAGGCGGCTGGTCTCGAGTTGTTCGAGGCGCTGCTCGAGCGGAGTCGTGCCCGGCAGGAAGCCGGCGCGGATGCGCGAGGCGAAGGCGCCGAGGCGCAGGTCGAGGCTGGCCGCTTGGAGCTGGTGCTCGAGCAGGGCGGGAGCGCCCGCGGAGGGCCGGATCACGGAGCCGAAGCGCTCGCGCAGGTCGCGGTCGACGAGCAGGTGGCCCTGCGGCGGCTCTTGGGCAGTCATGGGGCGAACAGGATGACGTCGCCCCGTCCGGCGCGAAAGCCCTAGCCGCAGCCGATCGAGCGCCGCGACTCGTCGACGATCGTCTCGGCCTCGGCCACCGTGCGCCCGGCGAGCACGAGCACTTCCGAGCTCACCTGCAGCGAGCCTTCGACCTCTTGGGCCACCACGTGGGTCGCGCCAGCCTCGCGCAGGCGCTCCACGTCCGCACGGAACCGCGCGCGGGCCGTGATCGGCACCTCGGCGTTCAGGGCGCGCACTGCTCGCACGGCGCGGACCGTCGCGTCCGGGTCGTTCAGGAGCACGGCAACCTGCGCGGCACTGCGCACGTGCACGTGCTCGAGCAAGTCCGGACGTGTCACGTCGCCGAATTCGATCGGCTCGCCGCGGCTGCGTGCGAGCTTCACGCGCTCCACGCTCAGGTCGAGAATTTCGTAGGGGAGAATCGCGGCCTTGAGCGAATGCGCCAAGAGCTCGCCGCCCACGCCATATCCCAGGATCACGACATGTCCCGAGCGGGCGCGCGACACGCGCTCGGCAAGCGGCCTCGCGGCGAGCCAGCGATCGAGCGGCCTCAGCCGCGCGGCCAAGTGCGTGAGCGCGGGCTTGAGCGATCCCGCGAGCGGCGCGAGCAGCATGGTGATCACGCTCGCGTTCAGAAACTCGGCCAGCTCGTGCTCGCTCTCGAGGCCCACGTCGAAGCCGAGCTGCGCGAGCACGAAGCTGAACTCGCCGATCTGGGCCACGCCGGCGCCCGCTAACAGGGAGACGCGCACCGGGGCTCGCATCAGCAGGCCCGCGAGCGCGGCCAGCGCGAACTTCCCGACGATCAGGCCGAGGGCCAGCAGCGTGACGAGCAGCCACTCCTCGCGCAGCACCTCGAAGTCGAGCAGCATGCCGAGCGAGACGAAGAACAGGCTCGTGAAGAGGTCGCGCAGCGGCAGGACGTCGGCGAGCGCCTGATGTCCGTATTCGCTGTCGGCGAGCACCAGCCCGGCGAGGAACGCGCCAAGGGAGAGCGACAGGCCGACGAGCGAGGTCGCCCAAGCGATTCCGGCGCACACGGCGAGCACGGCCAGCAGGAACACGTCGCGGCGCTGCGTGCGCGCCACCGCGCGCAGCAGCGGAGGCAGGATGAAGCGCGCCAAGGCCACTGTACCCGCCATGACGGCGAGTGCCTTGCCGACGGCGAGGCCGATGGACGCCGCACTCGTGTCGCCCGCGGCGAGCATCGGCACGACGAGCATCATCGGCACGACGCACAGGTCCTGAAACAGGAGGATGCCCACGGTCAGCTGCCCATGCGGCGCATCCACCTCGCCGCGCTCCGACAACCCGCGCAGCACGATCGCGGTGCTCGACAGCGCGACGAGGAAGCCCGCGAACAGCGCGCGCTCGAACGTGAAGCCCGCCGCCGTGGCGAGACCGAGGGTTGCGAGCGTGGTGAGCGCGACCTGCAGTCCGCCTCCCACGAGCACCATGCGCGCGATGCGGCGCAGGCTGGCGAGCGAGAACTCGAGGCCGATGGTGAAGAGCAGCAGCACCACGCCGATCTCGGCCTGACGTTCGACGTCCTCGCTGCGATCGACCAGTCCCAGCCCCGAGGGACCGATCAGCGCGCCCGCGACGAGGAAGCCCGCGATCGCGGGGAGCCGCAGACGATGCAGCGCGAGCACCGCGACGATGGCGGCGGCGAGCACCACGCACAGGTCAGCGAGCAGTTCGGCTCCGTGCATCGAGAGAGGCGGGGAAGATGGGGGCGAGAGGCGACGTCGAGGAGGGGCGCTCGCATCCGCGGAGTCGGGCTTTCCCGGGGTGCGGGCCGAACACTAGACTGTTTGCCCCCAAACTCCAGCACGGAGAGCCCCATGAAGCTTCACGAATTCCAAGCCAAGCAGGTCCTCGGCCGCTTTGGCGTCGCGACCCCGCGCGGTGTCGAGGCGCAGTCGGTCGACGCCGCGGTCGCCGCCTACCACGAACTCAAGTCCCCGGTCGCGGTCGTCAAGGCCCAGATCCACGCCGGCGGGCGCGGCAAGGCCGGCGGCGTCAAGGTCTGCAAGAGCGAGGCGGAGGTTCGCGCGGCGGCCGCGGCGATTCTCGGCAAGACGCTCGTCACCCACCAAACAGGCCCCGAGGGCCAGTTGGTCCGGCGCCTGTGGGTCGAGTCGGGCAGCGCGATCGACAAGGAGTACTACATCGGTATCGCCATCGACCGCGAGTCGCAGGGGCCGGTGATGATGGCGAGCTCCGAGGGCGGCATGGAGATCGAGGAGGTCGCAGCGACGCACCCGGAGAAGATCCTGCGCGCCGCCTTCTCGCCGACGAAGGGCCTCGCCGCCGCCGAAGGCGCGCGCCTCGCGGCCGGGATCGGCATTCCCGCAGCTCTGCAGCCCAAGGCGGTTGAGTTCATGCAGGCGCTCGCCAAGGCGTTCTGCGAGCTCGACTGCTCGATCGCGGAAATCAACCCGCTCGTGACCACGAAGGACGGCCAAGTGGTCGCGCTCGACGCGAAGATCAACTTCGACGACAACGCGCTCTTCCGCCACGACGACATGGTCGCGCTGCGCGACCTGCACGAGGAGCAGCCGCTCGAGATCGAGGCCTCCAAGTACAACCTCAACTACATCAAGCTCGATGGCTCCATCGGTTGCATGGTGAACGGCGCCGGCCTCGCCATGGCGACCATGGATGTGATCAAGCTCTACGGCGGCGAGCCCGCGAACTTCCTCGATGTCGGCGGCGGCGCGAGCGCGGAGCAGGTCACCGCTGCATTCAAGATCCTGCTGGCCGACCCGAACACCAAGGCGATCCTCGTCAACATCTTCGGCGGGATCATGAAGTGCGATGTGATCGCGCAGGGCGTCATCACCGCGGCGCGCGAGGTCAAGCTCTCGGTGCCGCTGGTCGTGCGCCTCGAGGGCACGAACGTCGAGCTCGGCCGCAAGATGCTGTCCGAGTCCGGCCTGCCGATCATCACGGCGAGCAACCTCGACGATGCCGCCGCGAAGGCCGTCGCCACCCTGAAGAAGTAGGAAGGAAGAGCACCATGAGCGTCCTCGTCGGCAAGCACACGCGCCTGATCTGCCAGGGTTTCACGGGCAAGAACGGCACCTTCCACTCCGAGCAGGCGATCGCCTACGGAACCAACCTCGTCGGCGGCGTGACCCCCAAGAAGGGCGGCACCCGGCACCTCGACCGGCCGGTGTTCAACACCTGCAAGGAAGCGGTCGACGCCACCGGCGCCAACGCCACCATGATCTATGTGCCCGCGCCCTTCGCGGCCGCGGCGATCCTCGAAGCGGCGGACGCCGGCATCGAGACGATCGTCTGCATCACCGAGGGCATCCCGGTGCTCGACATGGTCAAGGTGATGGAGAAGCTGCGCGGCGGCAAGTCGCGCCTGATCGGGCCGAACTGCCCCGGCATCATCACGCCCGGCGCGTGCAAGATCGGCATCATGCCGGGCTACATCCACAAGCCCGGTCGCATCGGCGTCGTGTCGCGCTCGGGAACCCTGACCTACGAGGCCGTGTGGCAGCTCACGAGCCGCGGCATCGGCCAGTCGACCTGCATCGGCATCGGCGGCGACCCGGTCAACGGCACGAACTTCGTCGACGCGCTCAGGCTCTTCAACGACGATCCCGACACGCTCGGGATCGTCATGATCGGCGAGATCGGCGGCAGCGCCGAGGAACGGGCCGCCGAGTTCATCCACAAGCACATCGAGAAGCCGGTGGTCGGCTTCATCGCCGGCGCCACCGCGCCCCCGGGCCGTCGCATGGGCCACGCCGGTGCGATCATCTCGGGCGGCAAGGGCACGGCGAGCGAGAAGTACGCCGCGCTCGAGCGCGCGGGCGTCACTTGCAGTCCCTCTCCCGCGCGACTGGGCGAGATGATGGAGAAGCGTCTCGCGGAGGCGGGGCTGCTCGCAGCCGCCAAGGCTGAGCGCACGCCCCCCGTCGTTTCGAGCGCCGCGCGTCGTTCGCGCTAGCGAGCGGTGCGGGACGCGGCCTTGGTGCGCGCAGCGAACACGACCTTGTCGCCGATCCACGCCGGTCGCCGCACCGGGACGATCGCGGCGACTTCGAGTCCGGCGACTTCGAGCTCCGCGCGGATCTGCTCGAGACGGAGCGCGCCGGGCTCCTTGGCGCGCAGGCCGAGCCGGTGCCGCGCGATTCCCAGCCATGCGCGCAGCGAGCTGCGTTGCCGGAAATCGACGATCACGCCCACGCGCGCGACGCGGGCCAGCTCGCGCAGGAAGGCCGCGCGCAGCTGTGCATCGCGTACGAGGTGCATGAGCCGGATGCAGACCACCAGATCGACGGAGCGGTCCGCAAGGGGCAGGCGCACGAGGTCCAGCGCCGCGAAGTGCGCGGCGGGAAACTTGCGCCGAGCTTCGACGAGCATCGCGAGCGAGGCATCGCCACCGACATAGCGCAGACCGAGGCCGGGCAAGAACGCCGAGAAGCGGCCCGTGCCGCAGGGAATGTCGAGCACGCTCTCGACCTTGGGGAGCGCGGCCAGCGCGCGCAGGAGCGCGCGCTGCTTGCGGCGATTGCGGCCGGGTCCGCGCAGGCCGCGCCAGCGCTCGTCGTAGCACGCGACGAGGGAGGGATCGCGGTAGGCGGCGAGCTTGTCGCGCTGTGCTTCCGGGTCGGACACGCGCGTGGCATGGTAGCGCCCATGTGGACGCCGATCCGCACGGCCGATGGCTCGTGGACGCTGCGCGACGAGACGCTCGGTCAGGCCTGCCACTCGCTTTCGGGAGCGTGGGAGCAGGCGCGGCTGCGGTATGCGGGGCCCTGCCGAGTCCGCGAGTTGGGCCTTGAGCGCGGCGTCGTTCGGTTGCTCGACATCGGCACGGGGCTCGGGCTGAACCTCGCGGCGGCGCTCGCGGCCCTCGACGGCACCGGCGCGCGCCTCGAAGCGGTGACATTCGAGCGCGACGCCGAGGTGCTCTCCCGCGCACGCGAGCTCGCGGACTGGCCCGCGGAGGTCGAGGCGTGGTTGCGCAGCGCTCACGAGGCGCTCGGCGGGGAGGCGCGCGTGGGGGTCTCGATCCGGCTCGTGGTCGGGGATGCCCGCGAGCAGCTGCCCGCGATCGACGAGCTGCCGTTCGACGCGGTGTTCCTCGACCCGTTCTCGCCGCAGGTCGCGCCCGAGCTGTGGAGCGAGGCCTTTCTGGCGGAAATCGCGAGACGCATGACGCCGCAGGCCGTGCTCTCGACCTATTCCGCCTCGTTCGCGGTGCGGCTCTCGCTCGCGCGCGCGGGGCTGGTGGTGGGGCGCGGACCGCGGGTTGGTGCGAAGGCCGAGGGCACCTTGGCGAGCCGCGAGTGGGCGCTGCCGCCGCTGGAGGGGCGCTTGCAGCGGCGTCTGGAGCGCCGCAGGGGCTCGTCCTAGCGGGGAATTCACGCACGCTCGGGAATCGGGCGCCTGTGGGGCTTACAATTGCCGATTGCCTAGTCGTCTCGTTCCGGTCGCTCCAGACCCAACAGGATCCACCATGCTGGCTTTCCTCGGCAACCTTGGCTTCTTCGAACTCCTCGTCATCGCGCTGATCTGCCTGCTCCTGTTCGGCGCGCGCAAGCTGCCCGAGCTGGCGCACTCGATGGGCTCGAGCGTGCAGGCCTTCAAGAAGGGCATGCGCGACGGTGCCGAAGAGGCTCCCAAGACCGAGGCGCAGCCCAAGACCGATTCCCACAACGCTCCCCACTAGGCGCGCTCACGCGTTGCGTGCCGGCCGCGATTCGCGCTGGATGCGACGCCTTCGAAGAGACCACGGCGGCGTGGGATGAGGACGGCGAGAGCGGATGTGACGGGTTTGCTCCTGTGCGGGGGCGAGAGCCGTCGCATGGGACGAGACAAGGCGCTGCTGCCGTGGGGCCGGCGGACGGTGATCGACGGGCCGCTCGACGCGCTGCGCGAGCTTGCCTCCCGCGTGCTGCTCTCGACGGGGCGAGCCGCGCGCTATCCGCAGCTCGGGCTGGAGTGCGTGCTCGATGCGCTCCCCGACGCCGGGCCGCTCGCGGGCCTGTGCGCGGGCCTCGAGGCGTGTCGGACGCCGTGGCTGGCAGTGCTGTCCTGCGATCTGCCGCTGGCGCGGGCTGATGTCCTGCGGCGCTTGCTGGAGCGAGCGGAGGAGTCGTGCTGGGATGTGGCGCTGCTCGAGCTGCCGCGCGGATCGCAGCCGCTGTACGGGGTCTACCGCGCGTCGTGTCGCTCGGCCGTGCGCGCCGCGCTCGAGCGCGGTGAGCGGCGCATGGTGTCGTTTCACGGGCAGCTCGCGGTCGGCTCGCTCGCCGCGGCGCGGCTGGGCCCCGATGCGGAGCGCTCGGCCCTCAACCTGAACGCGCCGGAAGATCTCAGGACGCTGGAGCAGGAAGCGCTCCGGGGCGACACAATGGGCACGCCATGACTTCCCAAGCCGCACAAGTGAAGGAGCTGACCGCGCCGGTCGCCGACGGGCTGGCGCGCATGAAGGAGACGATCGCGCACGAGCTGCGCGAGCAGTCTCCGGCCGTCCGAGAGATGGTCGAGCATGTGGGGCGCTTCCAAGGCAAGCAGCTGCGCGCCGCGCTGGTGCTGCTCTCGGGCGAGGCGACCGGAAACACGACCGACGAGCACGCCTCGATCGCGGCCGTGGTCGAGATGATCCACCTCGCGACGCTCGTGCACGACGATGTGCTCGACGGCGCCAAGGTGCGCCGCCGCGTGGCCTGCGTCAACCACCGCTGGGACAACCAGACGGCGGTGCTCCTCGGAGACTTCCTGTACGCGCGCGCGTTCGCGGTCTCGACCGATCTCTCGTCGCGCCTGTGCAGCCGCGTGCTGTCCGAGGCGACCCGGCGCATTTGCGTGGGGGAAATCGAGCAGGCGGCGGGGCGCTACGACTTCGAGGCCACGCAAGAGCGCTACGAGTGGGTCGCGGGCGCCAAGACGGCGACGCTCTACGCCGCCGCATGCGAGCTGGGCGCGCGCTATCCCGGCGGCCGCGACGAGCTCGGCGCGAAGATGCGCCAGTTCGGCTGGGACCTCGGCCTCGCCTTCCAGATCATCGACGATTGCCTCGACCTGACGAGCAGCGAGGCGGAGGCCGGCAAGTCGGTCGGCACGGATGTCGAGGACGGCAAGGTCACGCTGCCGGTCCTGTGGGCCTACCGCCATGCCTCCGAGGCGGAGCGCGCCGCGATCCGCGACCTCTACACGACGCCGGGGCTGTCCGAGCGCGTCGCGCGCCTGCGCAGGGCTTGCCGACTCGACGCCGGCGTGGAGTTCGCGCGGCAGCGCGCCGACAGCCTGATCGCCGCGGCGTTGGCGAGCGTGCGCGAGCTTCCGTCGAGTCCGGCGCGTCGTTCGCTCGAGAACATCGCCTCGTTCGTGCTCGCGCGCAGCTTCTAGAACACCGCACACATGCGCTCGCGCGGACGGGCTGCATGTGTTGGACACGGGCGCTATCGTGCGCGCGTCCGTTCGTCGTCGAATTCTCGAGAGCACCGCCCATGATCGAAACTCGCGCCCGCACCATCGACGGCAAGGCCGCTGCCCAGCATGTTCGTGCTCGCGTGCGTGAACGCTGCGAGCAGCTGAAGGCGCGCGGCGTGACGCCAGGGCTCGTCGTCGTGCTCGTGGGCGAGGATCCCGCGAGTCAGGTGTATGTCAAGAACAAGGACAAGGCCGCGACGGAGGCCGGCTTTTCCGTGCGCACGGTGCGCCGTGCGGCGACCACGACGCAGGCGGAGTTGCTCGCGCTCGTGCGCGAGCTCAACGCGGACGGGACCGTGCACGGCATTCTCGTGCAGCTTCCGCTGCCCAAGGGGCTCGATGCGCAGGCGCTCATGCGCGCGCTCGACCCGGCCAAGGATGTCGACGGCCTGCACCCCGAGAATGTCGCCGCGCTCGCGCTCGGCGCGCGCGGGCTCGTGCCTTGCACGCCCGCCGGCTGCATCGAGCTGTGCGATCAGTTGGGCTGCTCGCTCGCCGGCAAGCGCGTCGTCGTGATCGGCCGCTCGATGCTCGTGGGCAAGCCGTTCGCGTTTCTCGCGCTGGCGCGCGACGCGACCGTGACGATCTGCCACAGCCGCACGAGCGACCTGCCGATTTTGTGCCGCGAAGCGGATGTGCTGGTGGCCGCAGTGGGGCGCCCGGAGATGGTCAAGGCCGATTGGATCAAGCCGGGCGCGGTGGTGCTCGACGTGGGAATCAACCGTCTCCCCGATGGACGCCTGGTCGGAGATGTGGACTTCGTCCGTGCGAGCGCCGTGGCGGGCGCGATCACTCCAGTCCCCGGCGGCGTCGGTCCGATGACGATCGCCATGCTGATGGCGAACACCCTGACGGCGGCCGCGCGTGCGAGCGGACACGCGGACCTCGCCTTCGGTCGCTAGGGGAGCTCGGAGCGGCGATGTCCTACAGCGATCCCGCGGACACGGCCGGGCAATTCGCGTTGCCGCGCATGACGCCGGTGGTGAAGGCGCTCTTGATCGCGAACCTCGCGCTGGCGCTGCCGTTCCTGTTTTTCTACGAGTTCGTGCCGTTCCTGCCCGAGGTACACCGCACGCTCTCGCTCGATGTCGCCGCGTGGCGTGAGCTCGCGCCGTGGCTGCCCGTGTGGCAACTTGCGACCTACGGCTTCCTGCACAGTGCGCACGAGCCGATGCATCTGCTCGGCAACTTGATCGGCCTGTACTTCTTCGGCACCTGGCTGGAGAGCCTGCTCGGCGCGCGCCGCTTCTTGCTGGTGTACCTCGCGGGCATCGTTCTGCCCGGTCTCGTTCAGCTGCTCGTGGCCCTGCTCTTCGGCCAGCCGCTGCTCGTGGTCGGAGCCTCGGGTGCCGTGCTGCTGCTCGTGGTCGCCATGGCGACGCTGCGGCCGCAGGCGCTGGTGATCGTGCTGTTCGTGCCCGTGCGGCTGTGGCTGGTCGCGACGGTGTATGTGCTGCTCGACCTGTTCGGACTCGTGCGCGGAGTGGGCGGTGCCGCTCATGTGGTGCACTTGGGCGGGGCGGCGCTGGGGTTCGCCTTGGCAAAGACGGGTGCTCTTTGGTGGGATCCATGGGACGCCATGGCGGACCGCAAGCGGGCTCGGGCGCACCAGAACGCGCTGGACGACGAGGCGCAGCTCGACGCGCTGCTCGAGCGCATTCACCAGCGGGGGATTGCCTCGCTCTCGGAGAGCGAAAAGGCCTTCCTCAAGCGCATGAGCGCACGGCGCAGCGGCGGATTGTGACCCTCGCGCAGCGCAGGCTAGACTCCCCAGCTCTCGCTCACGCAACCCAAGCTCCCGGAACCAACTGGAGTGCCCGGACGGCCGAGCCGCCGGAACCCGCTGGGCTCCGCGGGCCCTCTCCTGCGACTGCGCGCCCCATGAAGCTCTCGATCCTGCTCGCGTGCCTCGGGTCCGTCTCTCCGGTCTTCGCCCGCGCCCTGCCGGCCCTCGCCGCGCCCTCCCCTCAGGACCGGGCCGCCGAATTCAAGGGCAAGCTGCGGCCGGCGGTCGCGATCCGCAACTACGACGAAGTGACCAAGCTGCTCAAGTCCTATCAGGACGAGGCGGTCAACTATGTCGACGAGCTGGCGGCGCAGATGGCCCTGGCGAACTCCGACGAGATCGAGCGTGAGTTCGAGATGCTGACCAAGTGCTGGAAGGATGCCTTCAAGAGCGACTTCGTCAGCAAGATCTATGTCTACCACTCGAACCTCGCCACGGATCCGCCGAAGCGCAAGCAGCGCTATGTGCTGATCGAGCAGTTCCGCACGACGATGACCAAGTTCGAGGCCAACCGGACGGGAGCCAAGGAGGGGCCGGCGTTCGAGCTGTGTTCGGCGGAGTTCGTCGCGATCACCGACGGCTTCGAGTCCATCGGCGACTTCTTCATGGCGGCTCGCACGGCGAGCGCCGTCGCCATCTGCCACGACATCACCTACCGAGCGAAGGGTGAAGAGGACCTCAAGAAGACCTGCGAGTACTACGGGCGGGCGATTTCGGGCTTCGAGCAGGTCGACCTGAAGCACAGCTTCTACCAGCAGTGCAAGCAGCGCTGGGAATGGCTGGTGCGCGAGGGTTTTGGCGCTCCGCCGCCCGCGGATCCCAACGCTCCCGCTCCGCCGCCGCAGCCCAAGGCCGAGCCCGCGGCGGCGAGCGTGACGGTGAGCACCGCGTTCGTGGCGCTCAAGTCCGTCGACGAGATCCAACGCCCGAACTACAACGCCGACGACCTGTACGCGATCTGGCCGATCGTGCCGCTCGGTGCCAAGGGCAGCTCTGGCGTGTTCCAGTCACTCGAGAAGAGCCCGCTACTCTTGCGGCCTGACTCGTCCAAGGTGGCGCTCGACTTTGACCGCGACGGCAACGCGGACAAGGTCATTCCGATCACCGGCAACGCCGCGGTGGTGGACTTCGAGATCGGTGACGGCGCCGAGAAGCGCCGCTGGGCGTTCCTGTTCCGCACGGGGATTCAGCAGGATGTCTTCCAAGGCCTGCAGACCAATCTGCAGCCCGATGACCTGCAGATGCGCATCTACGTGCTCAACGCCGGCAGCGTGACGACCACGGTCAACGGGACGGCTCTGCGCGTGCTCGACGACAACATGGACGGGACCTACGGGAGCGCCCCCAAGCCGTACTCCTATGGAGGCCTCACGGACGGCATCTACCAGCCCGAGTACGACTGCATGGTGGTCGGCGCCAGCAAGCGCGCGCGCCCGTGGAGCAAGTACGCGGAGATCGGCGGGGGCTGGTACCAGCTCGAGGCCCAGAAGGGCGGCCTGCAGATCACCGCGACGCCGATGACGCTCGACACGGGCACGCTCAAGCTCGACTTCAAGGGGCCCGCGCCCACATGGCTGATCCTGAAGGGCACGGACAAGCTCGAGGGCTGCTACTTCGATCTGGTGGACCCGACGAAGAAGTCGATCGCCGTGCCGGTCGGAACCTACGAGCTCTTCGCCGGGGAGCTGCGGCAGGGCAAGAAGGCCCAGACGATGAAGTGCCTGATCCTCCCCGGCAGCGACACGCGCAAGTGGACCGTGAAGACTGGGCAGGAGTCGGTGGTGGCGCTCGGCGGTCCTTTCAAGTTCGAGTTCGCCTTCGAAGCGGCCGCAGAGGCCGTGACGGTGAAGGGCAAGAGCGTCGGCCTTCTCGGCTCGGCGCGCGAGCGCTACGAGCGCCTGTGGAACTGCGTGCCGCGGCCTGAGGTCTCGGTCCGCAAGGTCGGCACCAAGAAGGGCGGCAAGCCGGAGCGCATGGGGATCGTGATGGACCTGCTCGAGCGCAACGAGGATGGCTCGTTCAAGTACAGCGAGATGGACACCTGGCGTCCGGTGGACAGCGCCTTCAAGATCCACAAGGGCGAGGCGATCGAGCTGCAGCTCGTCGAGAAGAAGAACAAGCTGTTCGGCGAAATCGAGAGCGACTGGAAGTAGCTTCCTCGCTCCCGCGCCCAATCCCAGCACCCGACCGACCGCACCCCCCGATGCTCGACCTCAAGTTCATTCGTCAGAACCCGGCCCTCGTGATCGAAGGGGCGCGCAAGAAGCGCATCGCCGTGGATGTGGAGGGACTGCTTGCCGCCGACACCGCGGCGCGCGCCCTGCAGACGGCGCTCGATGGCCTGCGCGCGCGCCAGAACGCGCTCTCGAAGGAAGTGGGCAAGGCCTCGCCGGCCGATCGCCCGCGGCTGATCGCCGAGGTCAACACATTCAAGGCGCAGCTCGCCGAGCTCGAGGGCAAGTTCCGCGAGGCGCAGGCCGACGTGGACGCGCGGCTCCTGCGCATTCCGAATGTGCCGGCGGACGAAGTGCCCGAGGGCGTGGACGACAGCGAGAACGTCGAGGTCAAGCGCTGGGGCACGCCGCGTACGTTCGATTTTGCGCCGCGCGACCACGTCGCGCTGGCGGAGGCGCAGGGCTGGCTCGAGATCGAGCGCGCGGCGCGCATCTCGGGCTCGCGCAACTACGTGCTCAAGGGCGAGCTCTCGCTGCTCGAGGGCGCGGTCATGCGCTATGCGCTCGACCTCATGGTGTCGCGCGGCTTCACTCCGCTCTCCGTGCCGACGCTCGTGCGCAGCGCGGTGATGGTGGGAACGGGCTACTTCCCCGGTGGCGAGGAGCAGGCCTACCGCACCGACAGCCGCGATGACCTGTGCCTCGTCGGCACGGCCGAGGTGCCGGTGACGGCGCTGCATCAGGACGAAGTGCTCGCGCTGGCGGATCTGCCGGTGCGCTATGTGGCGCTCTCCTCTTGCTATCGCCGCGAGGCCGGAGCCGCCGGACGCGACACGCGCGGCCTCTATCGCGTGCACCAGTTTCAGAAGGTCGAGCAGGTCGTGCTCGCGGCCGCCGACGCGCAGGGCTCGATCGAGCACCACCGCGCGATCGTCGACAACGCGGAGTTCGTGCTGCAGTCGCTCGAGATCCCGTACCGGATCGTCAATGTGTGCGGCGGGGACCTCGGCGCGCCGCAGATCCAGAAGTACGACATCGAGAGCTGGATGCCCTCGCGCGGCGGTTACGGGGAGACCCACTCGGCCAGCCGCTTCCACGAGTACCAAGCCCGACGCCTGAACCTGCGCTACCGCGACGCCGAGGGCAAGGTGCGCTTCTGCCACACGCTCAACAACACCGTGGCGGCGAGCTCGCGCATGCTGATCTGCATCTTGGAGAACCACCAGAACGCGGACGGCACGGTGCGCGTGCCCAAGCCGCTGTGGCCCTACCTCGCCGGTCGCGAGGTGTTGGGTCGTCCCGTCGGCTGAGGGAGCTCCGTTTCAGCCGTAGTGCTCGCGGCCGTTGTGGAGCGTGAATGTCGCGGTCAGTCAGGCCCCAACGGCGTCGGGCGTTGTCAGCCGCCGCGCGTCCCGCCGCCGCCGCCTCCTCCTTTGCCTCCGCCGCCACCGGCTCCGCCACTCCCGCCGGGACCACGGCCGCCCCCCGGCGCGCCGCCGCCGGGCGCGCC
>VGYZ01000083.1 GCA_016872795.1 Planctomycetota bacterium | reverse complement strand
AGTGCGCGAGCGCGCGGACATCGCGGGGCTGCCGGATCGCGAGCTCTCCGTGGCGCGCGTGGGGGAGCGCATCCTGCTGGTCACGCGCAGCAGCGAAGGCCAGCTCGAGGCCTTTTGGCTCGATGGTGCCGAGCGGCTCGAAGTGACGCGCGGCGGCGTGCTTCCGCTCGACTCCGCCGTGCCGGTCGGGCTCGGTGTCGATCCGCGCGACGGGCGCATCGTGCTCGCGAGCGCGGCGACGAACGGCAAGGGCACCCCGTACTGCCTGCGCGTCTCGTGGCTCGAGCTGCAGGGCGATGCGCTGTCGGTTTTCGACACCGTGTGGGTGCGCGGCGAGGCCGGTGCGCGCGCCTCGACGCGACCCGTCGTGGCCTTCGACGGGCAGGGACAGCTCAACCTGTTCCACACCGAGATGCCGGGGCTGGAGGGACAGATGAACTTCACACGCACGCGCCGTGTCGGCAACGCGAAGCTCGACGACGGCTGGCTCTCGTCGACGCTCTACGATGTGTGGACCAGGACGCGGCGCCCACTGGCGTTCGCGCACGGGTCGCAGGGTGCGCTGTTCGCGTTCCGCTGGGATGCTGCCGAGGCCCATGGCATGCGCGTGAACGCGCTGCTCGTCGGCCACCGCGGCTTCGGCATCGATCCGGAGCCGATGCGCGACTTCGACGACGGTGCCAAGATCCGGCTGCACGGCCTCGCGCACTCGATCCTGCGGATGCAGGAGCGCTGAGCGCGGCCGCTTGCGCTCACTTGTCGGCGACGTCCTCGAAGTCGAACGAGTTCTTCGGGTCTGCCGGCGCGATCTTGAACACGAAGTTCATGCCCGCGGGCTTCTTGGCCTCGGCGGGATTCGCGGGTGCAGGCTTGTCCGTTGCAGCACCCTGCGCCGCGGGATCCGTCACCTCTTCGTCCTTGCGCTGTTCCTTCACCGGGCGATCTCCTGCTCGAAGAGCTGGGCCTTGTGCATTTCCTCGACGCAGCGCAGCGCCTCGCCGCGCACCTCGTGGGGGACGATCTCGATCACCTGCTCGAGCGTGCGCGTGCCGTCGCAGCGCTCGAGCAGCAGCGCGGCCGCCGCCGAGAAGCACTGCACCTCGCCGGTCGAGGGGTCGTAGACCAGCGTGGCGTCGCTCGGCTCTTCGGGCTGCAACTCGCGGTCGAAGCGCTCTCGGTCCTCGTTCTCGATCAAGTCGGACTGGTAGCGCGGGCGCAGCGTGGCGGAGTCGATCGTGGAGAGCCGCTGGTCGATCTGCGCTCGGTCGAAGCGCAGCTCGCGCCGCAGGAGCTCGCGCCGGCGCCGCGGACGCTCGCCCGACGCGCCCTTGCCGCGCGGCCGCTCGAGCACATCGGAGCACAGCTTCTCCCAGCTCCCCGCGCGCGCGAGGTACAGGAAGTAGTGGCTCTTCAGCTCGTGGTAGAGCATGTTCGTGTTCTGGAATACGGGGAAGTGCGAGCGCAGCGCGCGCGTGAACTCGAGGTAGGTGTCGCGCGCTTCGCGGCGGCTCATGCCGCTCGCGCACTTGAAGTCGTAGTAGACCTGCAGGTCGGCCGAGGCGTCCGGGTAGATCTCTACGATGTCGAATTCCTCGCGACGCTTGAAGATCTCGCTCGACTCGTCGAGGTAGAACACGCGCACGCTGACCTCTTGGACCGCGTCGCGGTTGGCGAGGATCGTCTGCAGCGTCTCGCGCGCCTCGTCGCGCGTCTCGGTCGGGAAGCCGATCATCGCGTAGAGCGTGACGGAGATGCCCGACTTGCGCACGCGCCGCACGAGCTCCATCGACTTGTCAGGATCGATGCCCTTGCACATGCGCGCGAGCACGCGTTGCGACGAGCTCTCGTAGCCGAAAGCGATGCGCTTGCAGCCGGCCCTCGCCATCGCGTCGCAGACTTCCTGCGTGAACGCTTCGTGTTCGAGGCGTGCGTCGCACCACCAGTCGACATCGAGCCCCGCGTCGAGGATCGCCTGCGGCAAGCGCGCGGCCATGTTGGGCGGCAGGTCCTCGATCGCTAGGTAGAAGTGCTTGGTGCGGTACTTCGCGGAGAGCTTGCGCATGTCCTCGACCGTCTGGTCGATGGCGCGCCCGCGGTAGCCCGGCCCGATCACGGTGTAGAGCGTGCAGAACACGCACTTGCCCCAGTAACAGCCGCGCGTGATGGCGAGCGGCAGCACCAGCTCGGGCGAGAAATACTTGTCGAGCGGCATGCCGTCGAAGTCGGGCGTCGGCAGCGTCTTGATGTCGAGCGGGTCGCGGTGCGTGTTGTGACGCACGGCCCCGTCGCTGTCGCGCCACATCATGTTGGGAATCGAGGCGAGGTCGCGGCGCCCGCTCTCGATCTCGCGGCACAGCGCGAGCAGCGGGCCCTCGCCTTCGAGCATGATGAAGCTGTCGATCACGCCCCACACCTCGGGACGCTTGGAGAGCTTCTCGGCGACATAGGCGAGCAGGCCGCCGCCGACCGTGATGTGGACCGAAGGCTTCCACTCCTTGATCAGGCGCGCGAGCGTGAACGCAGGGATGGCTTGGCTGGGGAAGGTGAGCGAGATGCCGACGAGGTCGGGATCGAGTGCGCGCAGGCGCGGCAGCGTGTGCTCGCGGAAGTACTCGAGGAACGGGTTTTCCTTCTCGTCCGCCGTGCCCGCGAGGATCTCGCTGCTGCGCTCGACGGAGTAGCGCATCACGAAGCCGTGCGCGGTGAGGCGGCTCGGCGCGAACTCGGTGGAGAGGATGCGCAATCCCTGTTCGATCGTGCGCCCGGCCCACAGGTAGCGCTCGTAGTCGTAGAAGGGCTCCTTGGTGCGCAGGACGCGCTTGGCTTCCTCGATGTCCGCCGCGACGCGCTCGCCGACGAGGTCGATCTCCGAGAGCGTCTGGTACTGCTCCATGTCGGAGAAGAGCAGCGTCTCCTTCGCGTCGAGTTCCGCCATGCGCTCGCGCGCGCGGATGCGACCGAGAGAACGCTCGAGCCGCTCCTTCGAGAGGAAGTGGTCGTAGGCGAGGATGCTCTCGTCGAACAGCTCGACCTGCCCGATATCGTGGGCGCGCAGGTAGGCCGCCAGCGAAGGCAGGCTCAAGTAGGGCTGCGTGAAATGCCCCTGCGGGGGAAAGACGAGCGCGACCTTCATCGTGACCTAGGGCTCCTCGACGACGAGGATACTGTCGAGCGAGGGGGCCGCCACCATGGAGCGCGCGCCGCTGGGCCAGCGCACCTCGACCGAGTCGATGCGCGCGACCGGCCCGAGGCCGAAGTGCAGGCGCGGATCGTGCGAGGAATACAGGCCTGCCGTGCGCCGCGCCTCGCGTGTCCACGCGCGTCCGCCGGCCTCTACGGCGACCACGGCGCCGATTCCATCGCGATTCGAGCGGGTGCCCTCGAGCCGCACGGCGAGCCAGCGGCCGCCGCGCGCCGAGCGGTTCTCCAGCAGGCGCGGCCGTTCGTCCAGATCCGTGACGAGCGCGTCGATGTCGCCGTCGTCGTCCGCATCGGCGAGCGCCAATCCGCGCGCCGAGTGGAGCCCCTCAAGCCCGCCGCCGACGCGTACGGTGGCGTCGAGCCACACCACGGACCCGGAAGGACCTTGCACAGCCTCGTAGAGCTGTGTCTCCATCTTCCAGCCGCTCATGCCGATCTCCTTCGCCTGCGGGTACACATGCCCGTTGGCGATCAGCAGGTCGAGGTCGCCGTCGAGCTCTGCATCGAAGAAGCCCGCACCCCAACCGAGCTTGTCGACCGAGCCCGCCGCGAGCCCGAGCGGCCGCGCGCGATCGGCGAAGTGCCCAGTTCCATCGTTGATGTGCAGCGAGTTGGGCTCGAAGTCAAAGTTCGTGCGCAGCATGTCGAAGTCGCCATCGAAATCGACATCCTCGGGCACGAGCCCCATCGCGCTCGTCGCGCGCCCATCCGCGCCGAGCGCGAAGCCGCGGGCCGCGCCTTCTTCGGTGAAGTGACCGCGACCGTCGTTCACGAAGAGATTCGAAGGCTGCATGTCGTTGCCGACGAGAATGTCCTGATCTCCGTCGCCGTCGATGTCGCTGAATACCGCGGCGTAGGAGCACAGCGCCTTCGGGAGCACCAGCCCGCGCTCGGCCGTGGCCTCGCGGAACTTGCCGCCGCCGATGCCGAGGAACAGCACATCCGGTGCGCCGGGATTGAAGCCCTGCTTGTTTTCTTCCTCCGGTCCCCACGCGACCTCGAGTTCCTTGATCACATTGCGCACTCCCTTGTTCGGCGGATTCTCGAAGTCGAACAGGCAGTAGTTCGCGATGTAGAGGTCCAGCCAGCCGTCGTTGTCGACATCCGCAAAGGCCGCGCCCGCCGCCCACAGGTCGTTGCGCAGCCCGCTCTCCGCCGTCGCGTCGGCGAAGCGACCGCCGTCGTTGCGCAGCAGCACATCCGGTCCGATGCAGCCGAGGTACAGGTCCGTGTCGCCGTCGTTGTCGACATCGGCCGTAGCGATCGCCTGCACCCAGTCGCTACGAGCACCGCCCGCTTCAGCGCTCACATCGGTGAAGCGCAGGTTTCCGTCGTTGCGGTACAGCGCGCTGCGCGCGTCGCGCACGACTTCGAGACGCGCTCCGTTGTCGAGGTAGCGCACGCGTTGGCCGTTGCCGATGAACAGATCGAGATCTCCATCTCCGTCGTAGTCGAGCCATGCCGCGCCGGTCCCGTTGCTCTCCGGGATGTACCAGCGCCGCGGGTCGCCGCTTGTCTGCACCAGCGTCAGCCCCGCGCGCTCACCGACCTCGGCGAGCTCGATGCGCGCCGCAGTGGGCAGCGGCGCCGGCGCATCGCCACACGCGGCGAGCAGCAGCATGAGAACGAGAGTGGCGCGGTCGTGGGGGACATTCATCGCGGCGCATTCTAGGCACCGCGAGTCCTCCGGTCAGGCTTCGGTGGCGACATCGACGAGAACCGGCGCGAGCACGCGCGCCGCTTCCTTGGGATCGAGGGACACGAGGAACCCGCGTCGCCCGCCGTTGATCCAGATGCGCGGCAGCTCGAGGATCGTGCGCTCCATGTAGGTTCTCATGGCACGCTTCGTGCCGAAGGGGCTCGTGCCCCCGACCTGGTAGCCCGAGTGGCGATCGGCGACCTCGGGCTTGCACGGCTGCACGCTGCGCGCGCCGATCTGGCGCGCGAGGTTGCGCGTCGAGACCTGCTTGTCGCCGTGCATGAGCACGACGAGCGGCTCCTTGGCATCGTCCTCGAGGATCAGCGTCTTCACGACCTGATGCTCCGGGACCCCGAGGGCCGCGGAGGACGCCGCCGTGCCGCCCTTCTCGACATAGGCGTACTCGTGGGCTTCGAAGGCGACCTTGGCCGCGCGCAGCGTGCGCACGGCCTGCGTGACGGGGTGCTTCGAGCTCATCGCTGCGGCGTAGCGCGCGGGAACGCATCGACCGCGACGGCCTCGTCGCGCGCCTTCTCCGCCGTGCGAATCGACTCGGCCTCGGCGGGCGAGAGGATGCCCTCTGCGAGCGCGAGCTCGACATTCGCCGCCGTGCCCCGTGGCAGCTTGCCCTTGCGCTGTGCGTCCTTGAGCTTGTCGCGCGCCTCGCGCGCCGCGAGCACGGCCTCGAGCGCCGCCTCGAGCCGGCCGAGGCCGAACTCGTCGCGCGCGGGAACATAGACGAGCTCCGTGAGCAGCCCGCGCAGCTCGCCGAGTTCGACGAGGCCGCGCGCGACGGTGCTCGTGCGTCGATCACTCGGCGCACGGCGTCGCGCGCCAAGCGGGAGCAGCACCCGGCGGAGCCCAAAGGCCACCGGGCGGGACGGAAGGTTGTCGAGCAGCCCGACGAGGGCTTGTTCGAGCTCGTGCAGCGCGTGTTCCATCGACCAGCGGAAGACATCGCGCTGCGCCGCGGGCTGGCCCGCATCGAGGAAGCGCTTGAGCACCGCGGACCCGAGGTACAGCCACGCCAGCGCGTCGGCGAGCCGGCCGCTCAGGTTCTCCTTGCGCTTGAGTGCCGCTCCGAGCGTTCCCATCGCCGTATCGGCCGCAAATGCGAATGCGGCGCTATAGCGCATCAGGTCTCGCGCGTACGGCGCCGCGACACCGGAGCACGGCACGCTTGCGAACGCACCACCGGTGAGCCCGTGCCCGAACGCGCGCACGCCGTTGGTGAACACATGCCCAATATGTCCCCAGAACGCCTCGTCGAACGCGGCGACATCGCCCTTGTGCGCTGCCGCGAGCTCGCGCTGCACCCACGGATGGCAGCGAATCGCGCCCTGCCCGAAGATGATCATCGAGCGCGTGAGGATGTTCGCGCCCTCGACGGTGATGCCGATCGGGAGCGACTGGTAGGCGTGCGCCAGCGTGTTGCGCGGCCCGCGACAGATGCCGTTGCCACCGACCACATCGAGCGCGTCGTTCAGGACGACGCGCATCGCCTCCGTCGTGTAGGCCTTCATGATCGCGGTCACGACCGCGGGTTTCTCGCCGCGATCGAGTGCACCGAGTGTGAGCGTCCGCGCCGCGTCGATCGTGTAGGCGAGCCCCGCGATGCGTCCGAGCTTCGCCTCGACGCCCTCGAAGCGCCCGATCGGCAGGGAGAACTGCTCGCGCACGGTCGCGTGCGCTCCGGTGACGCGCGCGGCGAGCTGCACCGCGCCGGTGGAGAGCGCCGGCAGCGACACGCCGCGTCCCGCCGCGAGGCACTGCATCAGCATCGTCCAGCCGCGCCCAGCCTGCGCCGGGCCGCCGATGATGAAGTCGAGCGGCACGAAGACATCGCGTCCGCGCGTCGGGCCGTTCATGAACGGAATGCCGAGCGGGTCATGGCGCTCGCCCGTCACGACTCCGCTCGTCGAAACCGGAATGAGCGCGCAGGTGATTCCGAGCTCGACCTCGCCGCCGAGCAGGCGCTCGGGATCGCGCAGCTTGAAGGCGAGGCCCAGCACCGTGGCGATGGGGGCGAGCGTGATGTAGCGCTTCTCCCATGTGAGCCGCATGCCGAGCACATCCCGGCCCTCGAACGAGCCGCGGCACACGACGCCTTCGCTGCGCATCGACGCCGCATCGGAGCCGGCCGAGGGCTCCGTGAGCGCGAAGCACGGGATTTCCTCGCCGCGCGCGAGCCGCGGCAGCCAGTGGCGCTTCTGGTCGTCGGTGCCGTAGTGCAGCAGGAGCTCCGCGGGCCCGAGCGAGTTGGGCACCATCACCGTCACGGCGGCGGTCACGCAGCGCGAGCTCAGGCGCGCCACGACGGTGGACTGCATGCGCGCGGAGAACTCAAGCCCGCCGAAGCTCTGCGGGATGATCATCCCCATGAGCCCGCTGTCGCGGATCGCCTCCCACGCCTGCGGCGGGAGGTCGCCCGCGCGCGTGACCGCGTCGTCGTCGAGCAGCGCGCACAAGGGATCCAGCGTGTCGCGCAGGAACGCGCGCTCGCGCTCGTCGAGGTCGCGGTCCTTCGCGCTCGCGAGCTTGCGCAAGTCGGGCGAGCCGCCGAAGAGCTCGCCATCCCAACCGACCGTTCCTGCTTCGAGCGCCGCGCGCTCCGTGTCGCTCATCTTCGGCAGGATGCGACGCACGAGCGGGAAGAGCGGTGCCGTGACGAGCGCGCGCCGCAGCGGGCGCACGAGGTAGACCAGCAGCGCGAGGGCGAGCAGGGCGGCGCTCGCCGCCACCCACGCGCCGCGAGCACCCTGCACATGTGCGAGCGCGAGCACCGCCGCTCCCGACGCGAGCGCGCCGAAGAACGGTCGCCGCAGCGCCGCCAGCACGAGGAACGGCACGCCAGCAGCCGCTGCGAAACCCAACCAGATCAGCTTTGTTTCTATGGCTCCTCCGTTGGGCCCCGCGGCCCGCGCCTCGACTCGCTTATAGCCATCGGAGCGGCCGCTTTCGCGGGCGCGCTCCGCCCCGCAGGCCTCTTCGACCGTCGCGCTCCGTCGCTGGAGCGTCCTAGGGGCGTTCCGGCGCCTCGCCCGCCACGATCTGGGCGTCGATCGATCCCAGCGACGGTCGCACGGCGCTCGCACTGACCTGCGGACCCTCGCGGGGCAGCGCGAAGGGCCCGTCGCCCACGCGCTGGAGCAGGAGCAGGGTGAGGGCGCGCAGACCGGCGGTGACGAGGAACAGGGTCGCATAGGCCTCGCGACCCGAGCCGAGAACCCCGAGCGTCGCGCCGCCGGCGAGGGATCCGAGCACGAAGCTCGCCGAGTTGCCGAGGTTGAAGAGCGTGATCACGCTGGTGCGCTCGCGCTCGGGAATGTGCTCGAAGAGCAGCAGCAGCGAGGCGAGCTCGAAGGCCGCCCAGAACACCCCGGCGACGAGCTGCGTCGCGAGCAGGAGCCAGAAGTTCGTGGTCGTGTACCACGGCAGGGATGTGAACACGATCCCGATGGCGCCGAACCATGCGAGACGCCGCGGCCCGATGCGCGCCGCGCGCGAGCCGAGCAGCGGCAGCGCGAGGAACTTGGCCACGAACGCGGACGCCACGAGCGTCATGTACATCGCGTAGGGGAACCCGAGCTCGCCCAGCATGTAGGGCGAGTAGAACGGAGCGGCGAACTGCACCGCGACCTGCAGGCACAGGAGGTATGTGATCAGCGCGCGCGCGCTGCGCAGCGCCGGGGAGCGCAGCACGACTCTCCACGGCGTCGGCAGGGTGTGGGGCCGCTCGGGCTCGGTGTGCGCCGCGAGGTGGCGCGCGCTCCACCAGCGCGCGATTCCGGCGAGCGCGAACAGCAGTGCGAACGCGCGCCCGTCGCTGCCCATCTCGAGCCCGTGCAGGACGACTCCTCCGACGACGAGCCCGAGGAGCGTCGCCGCGTGCATCGCCCGCGTCCGCAGCGCGAAGTAGCGCGCCCAGATGCCGCGCGGCACGAGCGTGGTGATCCAGGTGTTCCACGCTGGCGCTCCCGCCAAGCCCGCGGCCCAGTACAGGGCTGCCACGAGGAAGATGCTGGCGGTCGACATCGAGCCCACCAGCGCGCCGAGGACGAGCGGCACGAACGCGAGCGCTTGCAGGCTCGCGCACAGGACGACCCAGCGCCGGTAGGAGCCCATGCGCGCGACGGCGTGGGGCGTGACGAGCTGCAGCAGCGCGCCCGTCAGCATCGGGACCGTCGCGACGAGGCCCGAGGCGAGTTCGCCGTGCCCCGTCGCAAGCACGAAGGCCGGCAAATAGGCCTCGCCGACGCCGACCATGCCGCTGTAGAGCAGTCCGTCGATCCAGCTGTGGCGCAGGTTCGACTGCAGCGCGCGAGCGCGAGGCGGGAGCAGGCGCTGCATGGGGGCGAGAAGTCTAGGGCGCGGGTGAGGGAGCTCCAACGCGCGCGGGGCTCCCCGGGAGTTCATCCCGGAGAGCCCCGCCTGAGATCTGGAGCGTGCAGCGCTACGACTGCACGGCCCCGACTCTTGCACCGCGCTTACTGCACGACGATCTCGCCGTAGGCGATCCACTGCGTGCCGTTGGTGCGCAGGCCGAACATCTGGATCGGCACCGTGGTGCCGGCCGGCAGGCTGTTCAAGCCGAGCGTGCTGGCCACCTGCGGGTAGTTGAACTGGAAGCGCAGGTCCGCGCGGCCGTCGGTGCCCGCCGGGTTGCAGTCGCCGAAGTTCGACGCGGCGAACACGCCGATCTGCGTGGCCGAGTACAGCCACGGGTTGGTCGGCGTGACGAAGTTCGCCGGGTCCGCCTGACGGCTGAGCTTGACCGTCGAGCGGTTCACGCCGTTCATGTAGAGGTTGGCGCGGCCGAGCAGCGTCAGCACGATGCGCGGACCCTGCGTGGCGCGGACGAGCACATCCGGGCAGGCGTTGATGTCGAGGTCGACGTTGAACGACGAGTCGACCGATGTGTCGGGGCTTGTCAGCGTGATCAGCTGATCGAGCGACGAGAAGAAGCCGCAGCGGTCGAGCGCCGTCCAGCGGCGGACGATCGTCTGCTCGTGGCCCGGGCCCTGCGAGGGGATCACCGTGTCCGCGAACGAGAGCGCCGGCGACGGGTCGCACAGGTCGGTCGCCGTCGCGGCGCCGAGCGACGCAACGCTCGTGTCGAGGCCCCAGGGACCGATCACGTTGATCGGCAGCGCGAGCACCGGCGCGGTCGTGTCGCTGACCGTGACATAGCCGCTGCAGGTGCCGTTCTGCACATTGCCCTGACCGCCCGAGAACACGCGCAGCGCAACGAAGCACGCGCGTTGGCACTGACCGGTCATGTCGATGACGAAGTTCGGCTGCGAGACCGACGGGTCATCGATGAAGCCGAAGGGGCACTCCTCGATCCAACTGTAGGTGAGCGGGGTGCCATCGGGATCGAACGAGGCCGAGCCGTCGAGCGGAACCGCCGTAGAGGCGCCGGTGCACTCGGCGAAGTAGGGGCCGCCGTAGCTGCAGACCGGAAGGGCCTCGGGCTCGTCGGCGAAGGCCAACGGTGCGAGCGCAAGCACTGCCGAGGCGCGGAGCAGCAGCTTGGTGTTGGGGGTGTGCATGGGGATCTCCTGCGATTGGAAGAATGTAGCTTGAGCTCGAGCGTCCAAGGTGAGTAATGCGGGTCGCCCCGCGACGGCAAATGAAGCTATCCTAGGATCGTGCATCTCGAAAGGGGGGAGCCGATCGTCATTCGAGTGGGTCGGGCGGAAGATGGAACAACGGCAGAGCGACGCGCGGGCGGCCTATTTCTAGCACATTCTTTGCGCCTGCCAAGCCCCCCAAGTGCCTAGATCGGCAGCCTCTGGGGCTCGGGCACGCTCGGAGGGGGCAGGGGCGCCCGCCCCAGCCGCAGGAATCAGGTCTCGCGCTCGGCCCCGAGGCCGAACTGGCGCTCGATCCAGCGCGGGCGACTGTAGTCCCAGTGCCGCTCGGCCATGGCGGCGACGACCACCGGGTAGATCTTCGCGAGAGCTGGGAAGTAGCCTTCTGGGAGCGCCAGCGCGGTGGCGTAGCGCTCGAGTGACGCACGCTCGAAGTCGCGCAAGTGCCTCGGCTCGAGCGCCAGACGCCACATCGCGCGCGAGCTCAGTCCCTCGGCCTGCTTGCGTTCGTGCAGCATGTGATGGAGCAGGTCGAATCCAGGCAGGTCGGCGAGTTCCGCCGAACCCCAGTCCAGCAGCGCCACCAGTTTCCCGTCGCGCTCGACCTGCACATGCTTGCTGCGCAGGTCGGCGTGCTGCAGGACGAGCGGGAAGCGCAGGCCGAGCCACTCCCCGCGAGCCTCCGTGCGCAGCTGCGCAAGCGCTGCGCGAGTCGCAGCGCTGCCGCAGTGCCGCGAGACGACATCGAAGCGGGATCCGAGCAGCCGCTCGAAGCCCTCCGCGTCGAGCTCCCGCGCCGGCGCGGTCGCGAGCTCGGCCAGCGCGCGCGACAGGTCCTCGAGCGTGCGTCGGGTGGCCGCGAGCTCGCCCGTGAGCTGCGGTGCGGTCAGGCCGCGCGCGCGGCGCTCGACGGTCAGGTACACGCCCTCGAGTTCGCCCTCGAACAGGAGCTGCGGCACGGGGCAGCGCGGATGCGCGCTCGCGATGCGCCGCAGCGTGCCTGCGTGCGTCGCCATCTGGCCGCGCTGCGCCGCGCTGAGGCCGATGTGCACGCACCACGCGCCCTCCTGTTCGCCGCGCGCGGAACGCGTGAGCAGCACCGCGGAGTTGCCGCGCGTCGCAACCATGTGCTCGAGCTCCGCACCGTGCTCCCCCGTGGCGCTCTCGACCGCCGCGAGCAGGCGCGACCAGCGCGGCTTGGAGTGCGAGCGCGCGCCGACGAGCGCGAACGACGGCGTGAGCAGCGGAAAGAGCCCGAGCGAATGCGCGAGCAGCTTGAGCGCGTTGGCGCGCTCCTTGGGGCCGAGCTCGAGCCGCGGGGGCGCACCGTCGAGGCCGACCAAGAAGGTGAATTCACTCGCGTGCGGATAGAGCGCGAAGCAGCGCGGTCGCGCCAGCCCGGCGCGCGCGAACAGCCTGCGATATCCGGCGAGCGTTCGCTCCGGTCCAGAGAGGGCGCGGCGCGCGAACTCCAGCGGGTTGGGCACGTCGAACACGCCGCGCCGTCCCGTCGAGCGCTTGTAGGCCAGGCGGTTGTCGGCGATGAGCACGAGCTCGCCGCGCGAGACGCGCGCGAGCTCCGTCAGATCGTGCATCCCAGGGGCGAGCGCCTCGTCCTGCACGACCAGCTCGAACTCTCCCGAGTCGAAGGGGAGGGGCGCGCCTCGCTCCGCGAGGATCGTCGTCGTCGAGACGCCGCTCACCAGCGCGGCGTTGCGGGCGGCGGCCCAGCGCAGGCGCAGCGGCGAGCTGTCGAGCAGCGTCACCTCGAAGCCGTGCTGCGCGAGCGGCACGCTCGCTCCGGAGAGCGCGTTGCCGATGCACAGGGCGCGCGCGCGCGGGCAGCTCGGACTCGACTCCGGCTGTCCCAGAGCCAGAAACCACGCGCCGCGAGCCTCCCGCGAGAGCTGCATCATCCGATCGGCGGCCTCGTCGTCGAGCTCGAGCAGCAGCGCTTCGAGCGCGGCCTTGTAGGGCATTCCCGCTTCGAGCATCGCGAGCGCGCGCTCGAGTGCGGCGCGCGGCAGCGGTGCGGGCTCGTCGAGGCTCACGGTGCCTGCGCTCGCACGAAGACGAGGCCCGCGAGCAGCGCGGCGGCCGGTGCGACGGCGCAGGCCGCGAGGTCCACCGCCGCTGGCCCGAGGCTGAGCTCCGCGATGTACGGACCGAGGGCGAGCGTCGCGAGCAGCGGCAGCGCACACAAAATCCCGAGTGCCGCGAGCTCGCGGGACGGCGGCGCGGGACGCCCGGGCAGGGGTGCGGGCCGACGCTCGCCGCCGCGCCAGCCAGCGAGTGCGGCGGCTGCGGAGAAGGCGAGCACCCACGCGAGCTGGAGATATCTCGACGTGTCGGCGGCACCGTCCGTGAGGGAATCGCCGAGGTCGAGCTGGCGCGATGCCGCGAGCGACGGCAGCGCGACGGCCGTGAGCGCGAGCAGCGTCGCGCCTCGCAACGCCTTGCGTGCGTTGCGATGCGTCGTGGCCCAAGAGCTCGCGAGTCCTGCGATCGCGAAGAGCGGTGCGAACAGCGTCGTCGCGCAGCTCGCGAACAGTGCGAGCGCTCGCTCGCGCGCGTCGGCGCGTCGCAACCAGCCGACCTGACCGCTTGCCGCGAGCACCACGAGCGCCTGCAGCGCGAGGACCGCGTGCGCGCCGCTGCGGACGACGCGCTGATCGAAGGCAACGAGACCACTCGCGACGAGCGCTGCGCCGAGCGGCGAGCGTCCGGCCCTCTCGAGCGTGTGCGCGATCCACCATGCGATCGCGGCGATCAGCGCGCAGCCGAGCGCTGCCGGCCCCGATTCACCGCGCAAGAGCGGAGTGAAACTCGCCGCGATCGCGAGCCCCAGAACGAGTCGTGCCAGCCAGCCGCGTCGCGGCTCGCGAAGCTCGTGCTGAGGCACGAATTCGTGGGGGCCGAGCCTCCAGCGCACGAGCCCGAGCAACGACACGAGCGCGAGCGGCATAAGCTCGATCGATGCGCCGAGAAAGCTCGCGAGCGCGAAGGACAGGAGCCACAGCCAGCTGCCGAGCACGGCGACGAGCAGCGCGGTCTCGGGAAGTCGGCGCGGAGCATGCGAACCCGCCGCACCCGCGGGCAGGAGCGAGAGCAGCGTGCGACCCGCCGCGAGCGCGAGCAGGGTTCCGAGCGGAACGGTCTGCGCGGCGCGGTCGAGTCCGAGCGTGAGGAGCAGCGTCACATCCGCATGGTGACCCTCGCGCGGGGCGGTGGCAAGCTCGAGCGCGCGCCGCTAGAAGAGCGCCATGCGCGTGGCCGCCCTGCAGTTCGACGTGCGCCGCGGCGCGAGCGCGGCCAACCTCTCCGTGGTCGAGGAGGGACTGCGCGCTGCAGCGCAAGCTGGCGTCGAGCTCGTCGTCCTGCCCGAGATGTGGGCCTCGGGATTTCCGGGTCCGCAGTCGGACCTCGACGCGCTCGTCGCTGCCGACGGGCGCTCGTGGCTGCGCGTGGCGGAGCTTGCCCGCGAGCTGGAGCTCGCCGTCGCCGGTTCGGCCTTCGGCGCCGCGCCCGGGGCGCTGCCGCGCAATCGCGCGCGGCTCCTCGAGCGCGGGGCGTGCTTGCTCGAGCACGACAAGGTGCACCTCTTCTCGCCGACCGCCGAGACCGAGAGCTTCTCCGCGGGCGATGCGCCGCTCGGCGCGGTCGAGCTGCGCGGCGCGCGCGTCGGACTCGCCATCTGCTACGACCTGCGCTTCCCCGAACTCACGCGGTCCGCATTCCTCGCGGGCGTCGAGGTTCTGTGCGTCAGTGCGCAGTGGCCGCTCGCGCGCGCGGCGCACTGGAACGCGCTCGTGCAGGGGCTTGCGGTGGCGAACCAGTGCTTCGTGGTCGCTTGCAATCGCACCGGCACGGATGTGATCGGGCGCCGCGAGCTGGTGCTCGAATTCCCCGGCAATTCGCGCATCGTTTCGCCCCATGGCGAGCTGCTCGCCGCCGGACGGCCCGAGGACGCGCTCGTCGCGGCCGAGCTCGACCTCGCGCTGGTGCGCGAGCTGCGCCGCCGGGTCCCCGTCGAGCGCGACCGACGCCCCGAGCTCTACGCGCGCTGGAACGGCGCGCAGCGAGCTTTGTAGAAACGGCCGATGGCCAGCGTTTCGAGCGCTGGCCATCTTCCGTCTCTCTCTCGGTCTCTCTCTCAAGGAGCCGGATGCTGGGGGCTGTCGCGTCAGAGCGGCGGCAGCGGCTTGTTCTCGAGGCGCGGCGGGAGGTCCTTGCGCGCGCCGTCGTGGGGCGTGATGGCGGGCACATGCGGCGGCTGCGGCGGAGCGCAGAGCGGCGCGTGACTGGCCGCAGCCGGGAGCTCGTCGGAGGTGAGCAGGCTGGTGCCGCGGGTGCCGAAGGCCCACGCGTGGAAGGGCTGCGAGTCGAGGTCGAAGCCGACGCTGTCGCCAGCGGTGCGCAGCAGATCGAGCGACCAGCTCGCGCCGCGGCGGACGCCGTGCTCGTCGCGCGTCACCACGCGCAGCTCGAGGCCATCGATCGCGCCAGCGGGGAAGCGCAGTTCGAGCGTGCGCTGCGGCGGAAGGACGAAGCGCGTCTCGCGGCCGTTGCGTGGGTCGCGGAGCAGGACGAGCTCGGCGACGAGGCTCGTGTTCTGGGCGCGCAGGCTGCGCGGGCCGACGCTCAGCGCGAGGTCGAGCGTGGGGGCCGGTGCGAGCGGCGCGGAGAGGGCGCTCGCGGCGAGAAGCAGGGACAGCATGGGGTGAAGCTCGTGGGGAGGGGAGCCGCGGAGACGCCGATGGGTCCCGCGGCAGGCGAGCTATCGAAGGCCTGTGGGCAACCCTTGAGCCCCGGCGAGCACTTCTTTCCGCTTCCCACCCGCGGCACTCGACCTCGCCGCGCGCGGGCGCGCGCTCAGTCGCGCCCGACGAGGCGCAGGGCGGCCCACTCCGCCACGCCCGCGCGCTCGTCGCGCAGCCACGCC
>VGYZ01000082.1 GCA_016872795.1 Planctomycetota bacterium | reverse complement strand
TCGAGCCGCTCGGCTCCATCGAGCCAAAAGGCCTCGAGCTGGCCTTCGCTGCTGCGCGTGACCAGCAGGATGCGCTCCCCCACGCGCGCCACGGAGAGCTCGCGATCCGGCAGCCCCGCGATGTCCGCGCGCTCGCGCACTTCCGTTGCATCGAACAAGCTCGCCGTCCAGCCGCCGACGCGCCGCGTGAGCAGCATTCCGCGCCCCCACGCATCGACGAGCAGCGGGTCCTCGTTCGTGGCGGAATCGGGCACCGCGCGCGGCGCGCTCCAGCGCTCGTCGCCCTCGTAGCTGCGCAGGCTCACCTGGGCCTGCGTCGCGTCCAGCGTCGCGAGCCACGCTCGCTCCCCCACATAGGCGAGCGCGGGCGCCGCGCCGATCAGCACGCCGCCGAGATCGCGACGGATGCCGCACGAGGTGGAGCCTCCATAGTTGATGTCGGCGCGCACAGGCGCTTCCGAGAACACACCGTCGTGATTCCAGTCGATGCGCGTCGCTGCATCGCCATCCGCCGCGAGTGTGAAGCGATAGGGCGCAGCCGCGAGAAAGCGAACGCTGTCGAGCGCGAAAGGCAAGCGTTCCTCGAGCAGCTCTTCGCGCAACTCGATGCTCGCGAAGCGACCCTCGGAGAGCCGCACCGCGTTCGCACTTCCGCCCAGCGAGTAGTTGTAGGCGTAGTTCAGGAGCGACGGATACAGCGGACACCACGCTGGCTCGCTGTCGCCGGTGTGCGAGAGCGAGAGCTGGTGGCCGAACTCGTGCGCGAACACGGCGAAGCCGTTGCCGCAGCCGCCCATGTCGCCGGTCTGCTGCGCTTGTCCCCCGCCGGAATTCGTCACCTGCATCCAGTGCAGGACGCCGCGTTCCGCCGCGGGAAAGTTGAGTGCGCCACACGCGGACCAGTCGCCGCCCGCCTGCCGCGCGGGCGGCACGCTCGGGTCCATGCGCCACCAGAACTGCACGCCCGCCGCGTCGTAGATGCGCGCGACGGATAGCAGCTCGCGCTCGAGCTGCTCGCGGTCGACGCCCTCGTAGGGAGCCACGGCGCAGATCACATCCGGACGCCGCGGGTCGAGCTTGGCGTTGCCGCCATCGATGCCGCGCGGAAGTCCCTCGCTCTCCCACGCATCGAGCAGGCCGTCGCCGTCGCCGTCGCGCAGGCGCGCATCGCTCGGCTCGAGCCTCAGCTCGAGGAACGCGCTCGGCCGCTTGCAACGGAACGCGCGCAGCGTGTCCTCTTTGCCGTCTCCATCGATGTCGCCGCGCGCGGAGAACTCGTACGACGCATCGATTTGGTAGGGCGGCGGCTCGAGCACGGGAGCATCGCCGACGCCCTCGGCTGCGCGCCGCTCGAGCTCCGCCGCGAGCGCTGCGCCGAACGTCTCCGCGCCCTTCCAGCCGCTCGCCTTCCAACCTTCGATCGTGCGCGCGACGAGCCACGCACCGGCGATGCGCACGCAGGCGTCCGCGCGCCGGTCGCCGTCGACATCGTGCAGTACGAGCGCATCCGCTCGCGCGTCGCACGAGGCCCACGCGCGCGTCAACGCATCCTGCAGCGCGAGGAAGAGCATCGCCCTAGGAGCTTACTGGACCCACCGGCGCGAGCGGAATGCCGCGCTCGCGCGGAAGCACGAGCTGCGCCATCAGGTAGAGCTCCATCGCGAACGGGAGGTAGCCCAGATAGCCGAGGATCGGCATCTCGAACAGCTTGCCGAAGCCCACATAGGGCACATGGTAGATCCACTTCGGATAGCTCCAGAGGTTCCACAGCTCCCAAAAGAACCCGCACATGAGTCCCCCGAGCCACAGCGCCATCCAAGTGCGCCAGTCGCCGCGCAGGAGCTCGTCCGTGAACGCGCGGCGAGCGAGCTGCAAGGCCGCCGCTTCGAGCAGGAACACCGGACCAACCCACACCAACGGAAAGCACTGCCGCGGCCAGAGCAGTGTCGCCGCCGTCAGGGCCGCGCCGATGAGCGCCAGCGCGAGGCGATAGCTCGCTCCGGCGCCTGAACGCGGAAAGCGTGGCCCGCGCGCGAAGCGCTCGACGAACGCGAAGCTGCGCACGAGCTCCGCGCTCTCGAACACGGCGGGCACGACCGTCGAGAAGGACAGCGACGCGTAGAGGAAGTACTCGAGGTCGCTGAAGCGCTCGGCGCCGAGATACTCCCAGTTGCGCAGCCGCTCGTTGAACGCCTCGAACAGCCACCAGCTCGGCACGGAGAGCGGAAACAGCGCCACGAACATGCACGGCGCGCGCGCGAGGAGCGAGGTGCCGGTGCGCAAGCGCACGAGTCCATCGACGGCGAGCGCGTAGCCCAGCCACAACGGAAAGAAGAGCACATGAGTCTGCTCGAGCACCCAGTTCAGCGGCCAGAAGAGCGCCACGAGCGCGAGCCCGCAGGCGAGCGTCCCCCGACCCGGCCGGTGCGGCTTCATGGCGTCGAGCTTGGCGATCGGGTCGCTCGCGCGCCAGCGCGCACTTTCACGCCGCGCGCGAAGCAGCGTCGACGAACCACATTCCGTGCAGCGCACAGCGCGCCGGCAGGAGCTCCGTGAAGTTCGGATCGAGCGCGGCACGCACCGCAGCTGCGCGGTCGCGCCCCGTGGCGAGCACGATGAGCGCGCCCGAATCTTCGAACACGCGCGGCGTCACCGTAATGCGATGGTGCGGCTTGGCGGCGGTCTCGACCGCGATCACACGCCGCTCGCGTTCGAACAGCGCGCTCGAGCCGGGAAACAGGCCGGCGAGGCGACCGTCGAGGCCGAGCTCGAGCAGCGTGACATCCAAGCGCTCGGGCAGCCGTTCCTCGTACTCGCGTGCGACCTCGTCGTGATCGGGCCGCTCGGCCTCGATGCGAAAGGCACCCTCCGCGCGGATGCGCAGGTCGCTGAAGAGCATGTCCGCCGCCGCGTACCAGTTCGAGGCCGGATGCCGCACGGGCACGCAGCGCTCGTCGGCGAACCAGAACTCGATCCGCTCCCAAGGCAGCGCGAGCTCGCGCAGGTCCCGATACACCCACGGCGTCTGCGGACCGCCCGAGAGCGCGAGCGTCGCAAGGCCGCGCTGCTTGATCGCTGCCTGCAGCCGCGCCGCGATGTGCAGCGCCACCGTCCGGCCGAGCTGGCCGGGCCCCACGAGAACCATCTCCGGACGAGCAAGTTCCATGGCTCGAAACCTCCGACGAAAGTTACCGCGCGCAGGTGCCGCGCGAGGCGCTCGCGTCCGGATTTGGAGCCGCAACCCCCGCGGCGAACGAACGCGTCGGCAAGAACTGCGCACGCGGGGGGGCGACGGAACGGCGGCGGGGCACGGCGCAACGCTCGCGCGTCTTGCCCGTGCCCCGCGTCCGTTCGAGCGGTCCGTGCCTCAGGCCGTGCCCGCGAGCTTGCGCAGCACATACTGCAAGATGCCGCCGTGGCGCATGTACTGGCGCTCCTGCGGCGTGTCGATGCGCACCACCGCGCGGAAGCTCACGCTCTTGCCGTCCTCGCGCAGTGCGCGCACCTCGACCTCGCGACCCTCCGCGAAGCCGCCCTCGACGCCCTTGGCGAGCCCGAGGATGTCGAAGGTCTCGCGGCCGCTGAGCCCGAGCGACTCGGCGGTCTCGCCGCCGCGGAACTGCAGCGGCACGATGCCCATGCCGATCAGGTTCGAGCGGTGGATGCGCTCGTAGCTCTCCGCGATGACGGCGCGCACGCCTTGCAGCGCCGGCCCCTTGGCGGCCCAGTCGCGCGACGAGCCCGAGCCGTACTCCTTGCCCGCGAGCACGATCGTCGGCGTCTGGCGCGCGCGGTAGCGCGCCGACGCGTCGAAGATCGACATCTGCACGCCTTCGGGCAGCAGCAGCGTCTCGCCACCCTCGACGCCCGCGAGCAGCTTGTTCTTGAGCCGCACATTGGCGAAGGTGCCGCGCACCATTACATCATCGTGGCCGCGCCGCGCGCCGTACTGGTTGAAGTCCGCGGGCTTCACGCCGCGCTCTTGCAGCCACTTGCCGGCCGGGCTCGAGGCCTTGATGTTGCCGGCGGGCGAGATGTGGTCCGTGGTGATGCTGTCGCCGAGCAGCGCCAGCACGCGCGCGCCCGAGATGTCCTTGAACGGAGTCGGGTGCTTGCCCATGCCGTCGAAGTACGGAGCGCGCTGGATGTAGGTCGAGGCCTTGTCCCAGGTGTAGGTCGCGCCACCCGGCACCTCGAGCGCGCGCCACTCGGGGGCCCCGTCGAACACCGAGCCGTAGCTCTTGGCGAACATCTCCGCGCGCACGCTGCGCGCGACCGCGGCCGCGATTTCCGCTTGGCTCGGCCAGATGTCCGCGAGGAACACCGGCTTGCCGTCGCGGCCCGTGCCGACGGGCTCGCTCGCCGGATCGAAGTCGACGCGGCCCGCGATCGCGTAGGCGACGACGAGCGGCGGCGAGGCGAGGTAGTTGGCGCGGATCTGCGCATGGACGCGGCCCTCGAAGTTGCGGTTGCCCGAGAGCACGCCCGCGACGCACAGGCCGCCCGCGTCGATGGCCTTCGAGACGGCGTCGGGCAGCGGACCCGAGTTGCCGATGCATGTCGTGCAGCCGTAGCCGACGGTGTGGAAGCCGAGTTGCTCGAGGTACGGCGAGAGCCCCGCGTGGTTCAGATAGTCGGTGACGACCTTCGAGCCCGGCGCGAGGCTCGTCTTGCAGTACGGCGCGCGCACGAGGCCCTTCTCGACGGCCTTCTTCGCGACGAGCCCCGCCGCGACGAGCACATTGGGATTCGAGGTGTTGGTGCAGCTCGTGATCGCCGCGAGCACGACCGAGCCGTGCGTCAGCGTCGCGCGCTTGCCGCCGATCTCGACTTCGACCTTGGGTGCCGCGACTGCGCTCGCCGTGCCTCCACCCGCGTCGCTCTTCGCGCCCTTGGCGCCGACGAGCAGGCTCGGGAGCTCCTTCTCGAAGCCGCTCTTGAGGTTCTTCAGGCTGACGCGGTCCTGCGGACGCTTCGGGCCGGCCATGGCGGGCTCGATCGTGGAAAGGTCGAGCTCGAGCACAGCGGTGTACTCGGCGACCGGCGTCGATGCGTCGTGGAACACGCCCTGCGCCTTGGCGTAGGCCTCGACCAGCTTGACCTGATGCGCGCTGCGGCCGGTGAAGGCGAGGTAGTCGAGCGTGGTCTGGTCGATCGGGAAGATGCCGCAGGTCGCGCCGTACTCGGGCGCCATGTTGGCGATCGTCGAGCGGTCGGCGAGCGGCAGGGTCGCGAGGCCCGGGCCGAAGAACTCGACGAACTTGCCGACGACATTGCGCTTGCGCAGCACCTCGGTCACGCGCAGCACGAGGTCGGTTGCCGTCGCGCCCTCGGGCAGCTTGCCCACGAGCTTCATGCCGATCACCTGCGGCACGAGCATCGACACCGGCTGGCCGAGCATCGCGGCCTCGGCCTCGATGCCGCCGACGCCCCAGCCGAGCACTCCGAGGCCGTTCACCATCGTGGTGTGCGAGTCGGTGCCGACCAGCGTGTCGAAGTAGGCCCAGCCCTGTTCGGCCATCACGACGCGCGCGAGGTACTCGACATTGACTTGGTGCACGATGCCGGTCGCCGGCGGCACGACCTTGAAGTTGTCGAAGGCCTGCTGGCCCCAGCGCAGGAACAGGTAGCGCTCGCGGTTGCGCTCGAACTCGAGCTGGCTGTTCTGCTCGAGCGCGCTCGGGGAGCCGAAGTGGTCCACCTGCACCGAGTGGTCGATCACCAGCTCGAGCGGCACGCCCGGGTTGATCTTCCGCGGGTCGCCGCCGAGCGCGACCATCGCGTCGCGCATGGACGCGAGGTCGACCACCACCGGCACGCCGGTGAAGTCCTGCAGCAGCACGCGCGCGGGGTTGAAGGCGATCTCGCTGTCGGGCTCGGCCTTGGGGTTCCAGCCGAGGATGCCTTGGATCGTCGCCTGCGTGATCTCGCTGCCGTCCTCGTTGCGCAGCAGGTTCTCGAGCAGGATGCGCAGGGAGAACGGCAGTCGCGCGAGCCTGTGGCCCGCGCGCTCGAGCGCGCCGAGCGACGCGATCTGGTAGGTCTGGCCGTCGACGGAAAGCTGGGTCTTGGTGCGGAACGAATCCTTCACGAGCGCCTCCAAAGCGGGGTGTGCGGGGCGAAGAGTCTAGCTGGAAGCGCCGCGGCGATCCTGCACGCGGGCGCGCACCTTGAAGCGCGCTCGTCGGCGAACGATGCTCGCACCATGCTCGCGCCCGTCCCCGCCCAAGGCGCCGCGCTGCCCCACGAGCCGCGCGCCGCCGCCAGTCTTCCGCGCCGCGCAGCCGCCGCCGGCCTCGACCTGCTCGTCGTGGGCACGCTCGCCAAGCTCGCGAGCCTCGCCGCCACCCGCGTCGGCTGGCCCGAGCCCCCCGACGCGCTGCACTGGCACCTGCGCTCGCTGGCCACGCTCAGCGTTCCGATCTGGCTCTACCTCACGCTCGGCGAAGCCCTCCCGGGCTCCGCCACGCTCGGCAAGCGCGCCTTGGGTCTGCGCGTCGTCGACACCTACGGCGGCCGACTGCCGCTCGGCCGCACGGCCCTGCGCGCCCTGCTCAAGCTCGGCCCCCTGCTGCTCGCGCAGGTCGCCTGCGCCTACCCCACGCCGATCACCGAACTGGGGACCGCTCCCATGCCGCGACTGCTCGTCGCTGCCTACGCCGCGCTCGGCCTGTATGTGGCAACGGCGATGATGAGCCTCAAGAAGCAGAGCGTGCACGACTGGGCCACCTCCTCCTATGTGATCCGCAGCCCCGTTCCCTCCCGCTGAACCACCGCAGTTCGCTCGCCCCCCGCTCCCGACCGAAGCCGACGGGGGTGCGGCCCCTTGGCAAGCGCCCCTGCCGACCGCTATCCTCTCCGCCCTTCGCGTGGGGGCTTAGCTCAGTTGGTAGAGCGTCGCGTTCGCAATGCGAAGGTCGAGGGTTCGACTCCCTTAGCCTCCACCACCGCACGACACCGGCTCGGCCGAGGCCGAGCCCGTGATTTGTTTCGCCGGCCCCGCGAGCGGGCTGTCCGTTTCGGCCGCGAGTGGCTCGCGACGAGCGCGCGTCGGCCTAGGCCGTCACAGCCGCGCGCCGCACCAGCGTCGCGAGCACCATCGAGGCCAGAATCGCGGCGCAGAACCAGTAGATCCCGCGCTCCGCCGCCACCTGCATCTTGTTGGCCACGATCAGGATCGCCACGGCGAACACATCGAGCATCGACCAGCGCCCGACGGCCTCGAGCGCCTCCAGCACGCGCCGCCGCAGGGCGGGGCCGGTCGGCAGGAACCACAGCCAGCCGAGCAAGGCGAGCTTGGCGATGGGCGTCACGAAGGAGAACAGGAAGACCACCACGGCCAGCGCGCGGTCCTTGTCGTCCCACAGGCCCTTCACGCCGCCCCAGACCGTGTAGGGCACCTTGCCGAAGATCAGGCGGTCGACGGTGATCACGGGCTCGGACAGGCCGAACCACAGCGCCACGCCGCAGCCCGCGAGCAGGAGCGGGATGTCGAGGCGCCGCGGGTGGGCTCGGAAGAGCGCACGCGCGCCAGTCAGATGAAGGGCGCTCATCGGCGACCTCCGCGACCGCGCCGCCGCGCGCCGTCCGCGAGTTCCGCGGGAATCTCGCGCAGGCCGCGCCGCACGACATCGAGCAGCTCGGGTCCGAACAGGCTCACCTGCCAGCCGAGCAGGCCGTCGGTCGCAACGAGCGCCTGCTCCTCGACCGGCTTGCGCTGGGCGAGCCGCGCGAGCACATGCCGGTTGATCACCAGCCCCGAGTCGAGGCCGAGCTGCTCCGCGCGCGTGCGCCTCCACAGCTTGAGCCGCTCGTGCAGCTCGTACTCCAGTTCGTCGAACTGCGGCTCCCCGTCCTTGGGCGCCGGCCGCGGCGGCTGGTGGATGGGCCCCAAGTCCTCGGCACGGTCGAGTGCCTTCGCGATCGCCTCCCACAGCCGCCGCGCTTGCTTGGGCGACACGCTCGGCACGCGCGCGAGGTCGCTCTCCGTGCGCGGACCGACGCGCGCGATCTCCACCAGTTGCTCGTTCCCGAGCACCTTGAAGAGCGGCAGATCGAGCTCCTGCGCCACGCGCTGGCGCTCGGCGAACAGCTCGCGCAAGCGGCGCTGGCCGTGGGGATCGAGCGTGCGCGCGCCCTTGAGCCTGACATAGTCGTCCGCGCTGAAGACGCTCTGGCTCGGCGCGATGCGCTCGAGCCGCGCGCACTCGCCCTGGAGGATCATGTGCCGCTCCCGCGCCGCGAGTTCGGGAGTCTGCGCGTCCATCAGCGCCGCGAGAAAGCGCGTGTCGAGCCGCGCATAGCTCACCTGCCGCTCCGAGAGCGGCCGCGCGCTCCAGTCCGAGCGCTGCATCGACTTGTCGAGCTCGATCCCAAAGCGCGCGCGCAGCACCGCCGCGAGCCCCGGCGCCTCGACACCCAGCGCCGCCTCCGCGATGCGCGTGTCGAACAGGTTCTTGAACTCGAAGCCGTACTCGCGCTTGAGGATCAGGATGTCGAACTCGCCGTCGTGGAAGATCTTGGTCTTCGCCGGATCGGCCAGCACCGCGCCGAAGGGCCGCAGGTCGAGGCCGGCGAGCGGGTCGAGCAGATAGTCGCGCTCCCCGACCGTGACCTGCACGAGGCAGACCTTCTCGCGGAAGCTGAAGAACGAGTCGGCCTCGGTGTCGACCGCGATGCGGGAGGCTCGACCGCAGTCGTCGAGCACCCGCTCGAGCCCGCGGGCATCGGTCACGAGCGTCGGGGGCGGGAGTTCGTTCAGATTCATGGAGAGCCTGGGAAGGTCCGAGCCTAGCCCGACCGCCACGCTGCGGAAAGGCGCTGCGGAATGGGGCCGGGAGCGGGGAGCGCGGCTCGCACCGGCGGCGCAGGAAAGACCCGAGGCCCGCGGCTCCGTTCGGAGCGGCAGGCCTCGACATTGGGGGGAGTGGCGAGGACGACGGGACTCGAACCCGCAACCACCGGCGTGACAGGCCGGTACTCTAACCGATTGAGCTACGTCCCCGCCTTGCGGGCGAGGAAGATAGCGGCTGCGTGGGTGGCTCGTCCAGCCCCTTTCCGCCCGCTGCTACCCGCCGAGCCGCACCGCCGCGATGGCGTCGTTGCGGTTCATGCGCCAGATGGGATAGACGCCCGCGAGCACGCCGACGAGCACCGCACCGCCCCAGCCGAGCGGCAGCCAGATTCCGGGACCGACGGGCGGGAGCGACAGGCCGGAGATGACCGTCAGCGCCTGCACCGTGACGGGGATCACCGCCGCCCCGAGCGCGGCGCCGAGCCCGCCCCCCACCACGCCGACCACGAGCGACTCGAGCAGCACGCTGCCCGCCACCTGCCCGCGGCTCATGCCGAGCGCCTTGAGCACGCCGAGCTCCTTGCCGCGCTCGAGCGCCGAGAGCAGCTGGCCGTTCAGCACGCCCAAGCCCGCCAGCGCCATCGTGAGAGCGAGAATGATGTCGAACAGGATGAAGTCGCGCGCGATGTCGGACGAGTGCCAGCCGTAGAGGTACTCGCCGGTCTTCACCGTCACGCCGCGCTCCGGCAGAGCGAGCGTCGTGCGCACGAGCGCCTCGGCCTCGGCCGGATCGCTGCCATCGGGGAAGCGCACCGAGAAGCTGCCGACCCGCTCGGTCTCGAGACAGAACTGCTCCTTCATCCAACGATCGCTCACGATGCCGTACAGGCGCTCGTCGGGGTCGGGGAAGTAGCCGTAGGCGTCGCTGATCGCGATCACCGGGAAGCTCTCGACGCTTCCTCCGGGCGCCTCCATGTGGACCATGTCGCCCACCTCGTACTCGCGGTGCTTGGCGAGCCGTCGCGAGAGGATCATGCCGCGCCGCTCGCGCAGCGCCTCGATCAGCCGCGGGTCGTCCTTGCACGGCCCGTAGGTCGCGAGCTCGGACTCGCGCACGCCGACCACGAGGAACGGCTCGTAGTGCCGCGCGACGTTGGGCTCGACGCCGAGCACCTGCGGGTGCGCGTGCAGCGCCGCCGCGAGCTCCTCGAACGGCCGCGGCTGCATGTCGCGCACATAGACGCGCGAGCGGAAGGCCTCGGCGCTCCACAGGTCGATCTCGGCCTCTAGACTGCGCGTCATGCCGTGCAGGCCGACGAAACCGGCGGTGACGAGCGCGAGCCCCGTGACGCCGCCGGCGATGCGCGCGGGTCCCTGCTGCATGGTGCGCGCCGCGAGCTGGCCCGCGAGCGGCCAGCGCAGCTCGAACGGCCGCGCGAGGCGCGCGCACACGAACGCGATCAGCGCCGGAGCGACGAGCGGCACGGCGATGAACACCGACAAGACGCCGAGGCCGAGCAGGATCACCTTGACGAGCTCGCCCTCGCCCTCGCCGATCACCGGCACCACGAGGAAGTACACGACCGGCAGCACCAGCGCGAGCAGCGCCGCCGAGAGCCACTGGAAGCCGCGCGAGCCGCGGGCCGCGCGCGCGCGCGTGTCCTCGCCGCGCAGGGCTGCGACCGCGTCCGTGTCGCGCGCTCGCACGAGCGGATAGATCGAGCCCGCGAGCGCGATCGCGACGCCGGCCACGACCAGCGGCCCGACGACCTCCCACGGCACCTCGAACAGCTCGGCCACCTTGTGGCGCGGGAGGCCGACACCGATGCCGACCGTGGTCACCTGCTTGCGCAGCAGGAACCACGCCAGAGCGACGCCGCCGACCAGCCCGCAGGCTCCGCCCGCGCCCGCCACGAGCAGCGCCTCGCTGAAGAACACGCGCGCGATCTGCGTCCGCGAGCTGCCGAGCGCGTGCAGCACGCCGACTTCCTTGACGCGCTCGACGACGCTCATCGAGAGCGTGTGGAAGATCACATACAGGCCGAGCACGAGCGCGAGCAGGCCCGCGAAGCGCACGCCGTTGCGGAACGCGCGCTCGTCGGCCGCTTGCCCGATGATCACGCTCTTCTTGAGATCGTAGCTCCACGCCTCGCCGAGGTTCGCCTGCAGCGTCTCGAGGTTGATCTTCGGGTCGCGCCGCACCCAGTAGCGCTTCTGCACGCGTCCATCGGCAAAAAGCGGCGCCGCGACATCGACATCGGCGACGACCACTTGCCCGCTCGCGCGCCGCCCGATCCCGTCGCGCGCGAGGATGCCGACGACCTCGAACTCGCGGCGCGGCGGGTCCGTGGCTTCGAGTTCCTGCTGGACCAGCTTGCCGCCGACGCACTCCTCCGCGGGCACCACGCGCGGCGCCGAGAGCCCGACGCGCGCGCCGAGCCCGAGTCCGAGCTCGAGCGCGAGGTTCTCGCCGACGAGCAGCTCCGCGCGCCCCGGCTCGAGGTCGCGGCCTTCGAGCAGCGAGTACTTGCCGAGCGCGCGCGCATGCGCGGGCTCGAGCCCGATGAAGTATGTGCCGCGCGGCTCGCCACCCTCCGGCCACAGCGCGGCCTGCGACTGGAACACCGCGGAAACATCGGTCACGCCGACGACATCCTGCAGTTCCTCGCGCGGGTTCTTCACGCCTTGGCTCGGGCTGACCTGAATCTCCGCCTGCCAGTCCGGGTCGTCGGAGTGCGCGCGCAGGATCAGCGTGTTGTGGTCGAGCGCGAAGATCCCGACCACGGTGGCGATGCCGACCGCGATGCCGAGGATCGAGAACAAGGTGCGTCCGGGCCTCCGGAGGAGGCTGCGGCGCGCCAGAATGGCGGCGAGTCCCATGTGGTTCGTGGAGCGCGGATTTCGTTGAGCGCGCGTTTCGTGGAGCGCGGGCGCCTCAGCGCGCGCGGGCCTTCGCGAACAGCTCGGCGAAGGTCTCCGGCCCCGCCTCGCCCTCGCAGCGCGCGACTTCGCGCCCGTCCTTGTCGAAGGCCAAGGTCAGCGGGATCGGTCCGGGCAGGTCGAGGCGCTCGTTCAAGAGCTCCAGCCCCTTCTCGCCGTAGATCGCGATCGAAAAGCCCCAGCCGCGCGCGCTCGCGAACTTGCGCACGCGCTCGGGCACCGCCGCACGATCGGCTTTCGAGAGCTGCAGGTCGTAGCTGACGAGCAAGACATCGACATCCTTGTTTTCAGGGGCCCGCGCGACCTGCACGAGGTCGGGCATCTCTTCGATGCACGAGCTTCACCACAGGGCCCAGAAGTTGAGCACGAGCGGCCGGCCTCGGCGCGCAGCGAGCGCGGCTTCGAGGCCAGCCATGTCGACGGTCTCCACGGAGGCCGCCGCGGCACCCGGAGCTCCGCCGCCCGCAGGCTCGCCACAGGCGAGCACCGCGCACAGCGCGAGAGCCGGGAGCAGGTTGCGTGTCATCGGTCGTACTGCCGAAAGTCGAGGGGTTCGAGCGCGAGGGATCGAGTGGCTCGCTCCGCACGGGAGCTAGCGCTTCTTTTTCTTGATCCCTCAGCCATAGGCGCGCGTCTCGGTGACTTTGACTTCCTTGCCCTCGAGCAGGGCGTCCGCGGCGTCGCGCACATAGACCGTGGCTCCGTCGCCCTTCTCCTCGTTCGGGTCGTCGTCGAGCGCGCCCGCGTAGCGCAGCACGCCCTTGGCGTCGATCACGAAGCAGTGCGGCGTCGAGCGCGCCTGGAATAGGTCGCTCAGGACATTGCCGTGGTCGACATAGATCTTGTGCGTGTAGCCGACTTCGCCCGCCTTCTTGCGGAGGTTGACATAGTGCTTCGACCAGTCGGTCGCGTCGGCGGGCGGCGCCTCGCCGAGCTCGCCCTGATTGGAGGCGATGGCGACGATCACGACATCCTTGCCCTTGTAGTGCTCCTCGAGCTTCTTCACGATCGGGTCGGCGTGCTTCTCGGCCGGGCAGCGGTCCGACCAGAAGTGCACGATCACGACCTTGCCGCGCAGCTCCTTGAAGCTGATCGGCTTGCCGTCCAAGTCCTTCATGGCGAGCGTCTCCGCCACGGTCGAGCCCAGCTTGAGCACTTCGCTCTTGGGCGCCTCGACGGGCGGCTTCTCGTCCTTCTTCTTGTCCTGCGGTTCCTGCGCGAGCGCGGCCGGGAGCCCGACGAGGGCTGACGCGACAAGCCACGCGATCCAAGACTGCTTCATGGGGTTCCTCCGAGAGTGGGGGTTGATCCGAGCAACCCAAGGATAGGCGCTCGGCATCGGTCGAATGGGGCCGCAAGCTCAAATATGCAAGGTCGCCAGCCGCTCGTGGACGGCCTCGACCGTCAGATTCGGCCCCCGCAGGCCGTGCTGGACGTCGAGGGTGCCGTCGACCAAGAACAGCACGCGGTCGGCGAAGGTGGCATCGCGGGGGTTGTGGGTCACGAGCACCACGGTGCGGCGATCCTCTTCGCACACCTGCCGCAGGATGCGCATCACCTCGAGCCCCGCCTTCTGCGACAGGTTGCCCGTGGGCTCGTCGCACAGAAGCAGCGGCTGGCCGCCGGCGAGCGCGCGCACGATCGAGGTGCGCTGCATCTCGCCGCCCGAGAGCTGGTGCGGAAACTGGCCTTCCTTGCCCGCGAGCCCGAGGCGAGCGAGCAGCGCGCGCAGCGCACCTTCCTTGGCGGTCGGGTGCGCGCCTTGGATCGCGAGCGGCAAGCCCACATTCTCGAGCACGTTCAGGTTCGGCAGCAGGTTGAAGAACTGGAACACATAGCCGACCTGCTCGCGCCGCAGCAGCGTGCGCTCCGAGTCGGCGAGCTCCTTGAGGTTGCGCCCCGCGAGCTCGACCGCGCCGCCATCGGCCGCATCGAGCCCCGAGAGGATGTGCAGCAGGGTCGACTTGCCCGAGCCGCTCGGCCCCATGATGCACACGAACTCGCCGGGCTCCACATCGAATGTGATGCCCTTCAGGACCGGCGTCGCGCCCTCGCGCTGGTCGAAGAACTTGTACAGGTCGCGCACGCGCAGGATCGGGGCCATGCCTCCATCGGACCATCCGCGCGAGAGCGGCACAACGCGCGCCTCTGCAAAAGGCCCGTGCAAAACGCTCGCGCAAAAGGCCCTTCCAGCCGATCCGCACCGGCTGCGCCTGCGAGCGACGCGGACCTACGCGCTTCCCCCCATCGAACCCGCGGCGCGCACGGCCCACAGACGCCCCATGCAGACCGATCCCAAGGTTCTCCTGCGCGAGTGCGGCACCTGCGGCCGCGTGAATCGCATCCCCTACGCCCACCTCGGCGACCAAGGCCGCTGGGGCGTCTGCCGCACTCCGCTGCTCCCTGTGAGCGAGCCGCTGGAGGTCGACGAGGCGAGCTTCCACTCGATCGTCCACGCCACCGCGCTGCCCGTGCTGGTCGACTTCTGGGCCCCCTGGTGCGGCCCCTGCCGCGCCGCCGCCCCCGAGCTGCGCCAAGTCGCCGCCGAGCTCGCCGGCCGCGCCCTCGTGCTCAAGGTCAACGTCGACGCCGAGCCCGCCCTCGCCCAGCGCTTCGAGGTCCAAGGCATCCCCCACTTCCTCGTGCTGCACCACGGCCGCCCCATCCGCCAACACTCCGGCCTCGTCCCCGCGCGCACCCTCGCCTCGTGGCTCGCGTAGCCGCGCGGGGCCCGGGCGAGCGGGCGTCGGTTCACTTGGCTGCGGGCGCGGGCGGCACACCTTCGGCGGCGGCGCGGCGCTGGCGCGCTCCCTTGCGGTCCTTGGGAATGTCGGCCTCGGGCGGCAGCAAGTAGCCCAGATCGCGCAGGGTGCCGGAGCGTTCGCGCGTCAGGCTGATGTGCTCGATCGGGTACAGCACGCCGAAGGCCTCGCGCGATGTGCGCGGATAGGCGAGCCACTCGGAGCGCGCCTGCGTGAGCCGTTCGCAGACTTCCGCGGCAGCGCGAAGGCCGACTCAAGCGGTCGCGAAGTGGCCGGCGAGCGCGAGTGCCGCGAGCAGGGCGACGAGGGACCGGCTCCCGCGCGACACGCTCTCGCCCGCGCGCGCCCGCTGCTCCCAGTCGAGCGCGATCACCACAACTGCGGCGAGGAGCAGCAGTCCTGCGATCGTGGAATAGCGAGACGACAACGCCTGCGCTGCGCCGAACCCCACGCGCCCGACTCCGGTCGCGGCGGCGGAAAGCAGCGCGAACAGAGCGAGCGTGCACCTCCCAAGGAGTCGCTCGAAGTCCCGGAGCTCGCGGCGAACGACGCTGCTTGCGGCGAGTGCAAAGGCGATCACCGTCGCGACTCCGACGAACGGCGCCAGCACGGTATCGAAGGCTCCGAGCGGCAGGCCGAGGCAGGTCGCGACATAGCGCGGGAACTCGAGCGGCCGCGTGAGACACGCGCTCCACGGCAGGTGCCCCGGTGGCGTCTCGAACCCGACGAGATATGTCGCGAACACGAGCAGAGCCGCGCCGCACCATGCGGCCAGGAGGCGCCCGCTGCGCTGCTTGTGCAGGCTGAACTGTGGCAGCACCGCGGCCCAAGTCAGCAGGCCGCTGCTGAGCGAGTATGTGGCGAGCAGCGCACCCAAAGACGCACAGGAACCACTGCACCTGCCAGCCCCAGAGCCAGTTCTCCCGCTGCGCGAGCGAAAAGACGATCAGCGAGACCACGGCGAGCAGCCATG
>VGYZ01000081.1 GCA_016872795.1 Planctomycetota bacterium | reverse complement strand
AGCACCGCGCGCGGCTCGGCACCGCTCGCGGCGAGGTCGCTCAGCGCGCGCGCACAGGCCTTTGCTCCCGCCCGTCGCGCGGGCGTGAGCGCCTTGAAGTGCACGCCCTCGACCACGGCATCCACGCACACGACCGGACGGCACAGATCCTTGGCGAGCACGGCCGCGTCATTGCCGAATTCGCGCGCCGCGCGCGAACGCGGACGCCGCGCCAGCCAGCGGTGCAGCGAATCCTCGTTCCAGCCCATGCCGCGATCCTACGCCTTGGGGGCTCGTTCGAGCCACGCGCGCACGTACTGCTCGGTGCGGTCTTCGGCCTGCGGATGCGCGAGCAACCCGCCGAGCACGGCCATGCCGCTCGCGCCCGACTGCGCGGCTTGCGCGGCGTGCTCCGGCCCGAGTCCGCCGAGCGCCCAGACGCTCACGCGCGCGCGGGCCACGCCGCGCGCGAGAGCGGCAAACCCGATGCCCACCACCCGCGTTTCACCCTTGGTCGTCGCGCAGACGGGGCCGTGGACGAGATAGTCCGCGCCCGACCAGCTCTGGGTCTCCTCGGTCGCGTGCGTCGAGAGCCCCAGCGCGATCTCGCCGTCGAGCCACTCGCGAACGCGCAGCGGCGCCAGCGAACGGCCGCCGAGGTGCACCGCATCGGCGCGCGCCGCGCGGGCGAGGTGCGGTCGGCCGTGGAGGGCGAGCCAGCCATCGATCTCCAGCGGCAGCGCGTCGCGCAGCGCGCTCGCCAGCGCGAGGTAGTCGCGATCGCACAGCTGCTGCTCGCGCAGCACGAGGCCGCGCAAGCCGCGCTCGCGACAACGCGCCACGCGCGCCACGAACGATCCTGCATCGCAAGCCGCAAGCGTGCCCGGCGAGAGCGCTAGGATCGGCGGCGGCAGACGCATCACAGGACGCCGTCGAGCTCGACCTTGTAGCCGAACTCCCGCAGCAGCGCGTGCAGCCGCTTGGGCGCGTAGCGCGACTTCAGCTGCAAGCGACGCTCGTCGAGCACTTCGCGCACGAAGTTCCTGACACCCGCATCGTTCTGGAAGCGCTTGAGCGTGTCGGGATCCTCGCCGCGCAGGACGAGCGTAGCGTCGAGATGCAGCACGCCGGCGCGCCCGGCCCAGTCGCGGATCGAAAACAGCACATTCTGCGGCACGGGTGTGCGCGACTGCAGCCGCAGCACGGAGCGCATGCGCGAGAGCAGCATGCCTTCCGAGAGCGCGCGTTGCACGGAACGCTCGTGGATGCGGAAGTGCATCGTCTCGCCCTGTCGTTCGCGTTCGCAGAAGCGATCGAGCTCGTGCACGAGCGCCGCGTCGTCACCGGTCGGGAACAGCACGACTTCGAAGTCCGGCGTGACGATCAGGCTGCCGAGCAACGGCGCGCTGCCGGAGTCCTGCTCGACCACGCCGAGCAGGCGCGCGCCCGAGCGCGTGAGCTTCATGGCGACGGGGCGACCCGAGCGGTCGTAGCCGAGATCGACGACGCCGAACAGGTACAGCCGTTGGCGCACCCAGCGCGCGAGGTTCCACGCCAGACGCTGCGGATCCTCCATCGGCGCGCAGCTCGCGCCCTGCGAGCGCGTCGCGAAGTACTCGTCGACGGCGAGCTGGTCGAGTCCGGCGAGGTATGTGTTGCGCGAGAGGAACGGCAGGTACATCAGGTCGTACCACGTGCCGGGTTCCATGCGCTTCATGAGCCGCATGAAGATGCGGCGCAGGCGCACCTGGTGGTACCAGTCCCCCGCCACATCGCGTTCCTCGGTCGCGTACTCGACCAGTACATGCAGCTTGTGCTCGAGCGGCCTCTGCTCCCAATCGCGGCCCGCGCCCGCGATGGCGAAGGTGCGCTCGCCGGTCGACTCGATCAGGCCCATGCCGCGCGTGAACTCGAAGATGAAGTCGAGCACCGCCGCGCGCGAGAGCTCGCGACCGGGGTTGGGAATCAGGTCCTGCAGGATGCGCTTCTCGGTGGTCTTGAAGATCTCGCCGCGCACCGTGAAACGCACGTTGTGCTCGATCAGAAAGCCCATGAAGCGCGAGATGTTGCTGACGAGGTCGACGCCCAGGCCGTGCTCGGAGTGCGGCGCGTCCGGATCGCCGGGAACTGCCACGCGGCGCAGCCACGCCAGCGCGATCTCGTTGAACACTACCAGCGTGTCGTCCGCGTGCGCGATGCCGTAGCGCGAGAGCTCGAGCTTCTCGACGGTGCCGACCAGATTCTCCTCGAGCACCTGCTTCCAGCGGCCGCCATTCCACGGGCCCGAGCCGTCTTCGAGCCGCTCGAACAGGCCGCGCGGCAGCAGCCCTCCGAACTGGAGGATGCACTTCTCGATCAGCGGGCGTGACTCGTCCGGCAAGCGCTCGACGCGCGCGAGCGCGGCCGTCTCGTTCGAGTACATCTTGTACATCTCGCGCAGGCGCGTCGGAGTTATGCGCTTGCCACGCACCGGATCGTCGTACTGGCGATCGAGGAAACCGCGCAGAGTGAGCAAGTCGAACACGCCGCGGCGCTTGGCGCGCTGCTGGCGCAGCAGTCCGTCGCCGAGTTCCATCGGCACGGCCCAGGTCTTCCCGCCCGAGAACCTCGAGCGCCGATCGGGCACCTCGAGCAGCGCGCCGCAGCGCACGAGCGCCTGCACGCAGGACTCGAGCTCATAGCGCGAGAGGTGCGCGAGCAAGCGGTGGTCGGCCAGCTCGGCGGTGGTGTGCATGTAACCCTGCGCGTCGAGCAGCATCGCGAGCACCTGCTGCGGACGACGGCCGAGGGACTGCATGCGCGCCTCGGCGATTTCGCCGTCGCCCATCCACAGCGCGAGGATCTTTCGGCGCTCCGCGAGGTCCGACGAGGGCGGAGGCGAGTCGGCGCCGCCCCAGAACAGGTACAGCTCCCCGAGCTCGCGCTCACCCACGGAACCGAGCACGTCCGCGACCTTCGGACGCGCGAGCAGCGCGCGCGCCGCCCCGTCGTCGCTCGGTCGGCCGTTCGGCGACTCGCTCATCGCGCTTCCTCCACCCGCGGCTCGAGCGCCGCCGCTTCGATGATCTCGTAGGAGTAGCCCTGCTCCGTGAGGAACAGCTGGCGCTTTTCGCTGAACTCCTGATCGCGCGAGCCGAGCGTGACGATCGAGTAGAACGCGGCGGCCGAGCCGTCGGCCTTGGGCCGAAGGATGCGGCCGAGGCGCTGCGCCTCTTCCTGTCGCGAGCCGAACGTGCCGCTGACTTGGATCGCCACATTCGCTTCCGGCAAGTCGACGGCGAAGTTGCCCACCTTCGACACGATCAGCACGCGCAACTCGCCCGACTTGAACTGCGCGTACAAGCGCTCGCGCTCGGCATTGGGTGTCTTGCCCATGATCAGCGGCGCTTTGAGCTCTCGCGACAGCTCCTCGAGCTGCTCGATGTACTGCCCGATGACCAGCACATGCGCGCCTGCGTGGCGCTCGAGGATGCGCTGCACGGCCCGCAGCTTGGCGGGGTTCTCGCTCGCGACGCGGAACTTTGCGCGGGCACCCGCCGCGATGTAGGCCTGCTTCGTCGCGGGATCGAGCGGCACGCGCACCTCGGTGCAGGTGGCCGTCGCGATGAAGCCCTGTCCTTCCAGCACCTTCCACGGCATGTCGAAGCGCTTGGGGCCGATCAGGCAGAAGACCTCGTCTTCCTTGCCGTCTTCGCGCACCAGCGTCGCCGTGAGGCCCAGCCGTCTGCGGGCCTGCAGCTCGGCGGTCGCGCGGAACACCGGCGCGGGCAGCAGATGCACTTCGTCGTACACGACCAGTCCCCAGTTCTCCTTGCCGAAGACCTCGAAGTGCTCGAAGGTCTCGGACTTCGCTCGACGCCATGTGAGCATCTGGTAGGTCGTGATCGTGATCGGCGCGACCGTCTTGTTGTCGCCCGTGTATTCGCCGATGTCCGCGGGCCGCAGCGTCGTCTTGTCGAGCAGTTCCTCGCGCCACTGCCGCACTGCGACGGTATTGGTCGTGAGAATGAGCGTCTTGGCCTGCACGAGGCTCATCACGGTGAGCGCGACGACGGTCTTGCCCGCGCCGCACGGCAGTACGATCACGCCGTTGCCCCCCACCACGCTGCCGCCGGCGTGGAAGGCTTCGGCCGCCATGCGCTGGTACGCGCGCGGAGCGAACTTGCGTCGGCCGCGGGTCTCTGGGCGCAGCGCGAATTCGAATCGGTCGCCCTCGACATAGCCGCCGCGATCCTCCACCGGATAGCCGATCTTGATCAGCGCCTGCTTGATCCCGCCGCGATCGAGCGCATCGACCCATACGCGCCGCTGGGCATCGACCTTGACGAGCTTGCGTACCGCTTCGTGACCGAGCACATCGTCGAGCGCTTCGCGCGAAGTGCTGCTGAGCTCGAACACGCTCGCGTCGCCCGGCCGCGCGCGCCGCTCGATCTTGAGCAGTCCGTAGCGCGTGATCCAGCCCTTGACATCGTCGAGCACGCGTCGCGGAACCGGCACGCACGCGTACTCCTCGAGCACTTGCTGGATCTTTTCGACCGTGAGTCCGAGCGCCGCCGCGTTCCAGACCGAGACGGGCGTGATGCGGTATGTGTGCAGATAGTCCGGGCTCTTCTCGAGCTCCGCGAAGCCGGCGAGTGCGTCGCGCGCCTCGGCAAAGCGCGGATGCTCTTCCGTCAGCGGCTGTCCCTGCGCGTCGCGTACGGGGTGCCCCTTCGCGTCGACCACGGCGCGCACCGTGTGGAGCATGAGCGAACGGTCGCTCTGCACGATCAGCGGATTGTCCGGTCGAATCACCGCAGCACCTCGATGCGCTTGCCGCGCGCCGGGGAGTGGGTCGGGGGAGCGCAGTCGGTGGAGAGGAACGGACCCGTGATCGAGCGCGGATCGCGCCTGAGCTCGTCGGGCGTGCCGACCGCGATCACGCGACCGCCGGCCTCGCCCCCGGCGGGCCCGAGCTCCGTGAGCTCGTCGCAGGCGGCGAGCAGGCCGGTGTGGTGCTCGATCAGGATCACGGCGTGCCCCTCGTCTGCGAGCCGCGCGAGCACGCGGGCGAGGCGTGCGACATCGCAGGCGTGCAAGCCCGTCGACGGCTCGTCGAGGATGATCGCGGCGGGGCCCGAGGCATCGCTCTGCAGCAGCTCGCCGGCGAGTTTCACGCGCTGCGCTTCGCCACCGGACAGGGTGGTCGAACTCTGGCCGAGCGACATGTAGCCCAGTCCGACGTCGGAGAGCGTGCGCAGGATCGAGACCGCGCGCGGGTGCGCGTCGAGGAATTCGAGCGCCTCGTCGACCGAGAGATCGAGCACATCGGCGACGCTCTTGCCACGGTGGCGCACTTCGAGCACTTGCGGAGCGAAACGCCGGCCGCCGCACTCGTCGCAGGTGAGCCACAGATCCGCGAGGAACTGCATCTCGACGAGCGTCGCGCCCTTGCCTTCGCAGGCCGGACAGCGCCCCTTCGGCGAGTTGAACGAGAAATGACCCGGTCCGAAGCCCTTCATGCGTGCGTCGGGAGTGCGCGAGAAGAGCTCGCGGATGGGCTCGAGCAGGCCGGTGTACGTCGCGGGCGTGCTCGACGGAGTGCGCCCGATCGGCGACGCGTCGATCACGACCACGCGCGGCGACTCGACGCCGACCTCGAGCTTCTTCCAGCGTCCATTCGGGCGTTCCCCCGCGAACGCCGGGACGAGCGTGTCGAGCACCAGCGTGCTCTTTCCCGATCCGGACGGACCGCACACGCCGGTGAGCGAACCGAAGCGCGCCTCGAAGTCGACGCTCCTGAGGTTGTTTCCGCTCGCCCCCACAAGCCGGATCTTGGCGCGTTTGCCGTGCACCTTCGCACGGACCACCGTGCGCGCAGGCGCGAGCTCACCGCGCAACGCAGCGCCCGTGAGCGAGCTTGGGTGAGCCTCGATCTCGCTGGGTGTGCCGCTCGCGACCACGCTTCCGCCGAGGCGGCCAGCGCCCGGCCCCATGTCGACGATCCAGTCGGCGCGTCGCATGAGGCTCTCGTCGTGTTCGACCACGAGCACGCTGTTGCCAGCCGCCCGCAGCTCGAGCAGAGCGCCCGTGAGCTTCTCCACATCCGCGGGGTGCAGTCCGACCGTGGGTTCATCGAGCACATAGCACACGCCGACGAGCTGCGAGCCCAGGTTCGCGGAGAGTCGCACGCGCCGCGCCTCGCCACCCGAGAGCGTGTGCGTCGGGCGATCGAGCGTGAGGTAGCCAAGGCCGACGCGCTCGAGCAGCGACAGGCGCGCGATGAGCTCGCCCACTACCTGCTCGACACCGTCGCGAGTCGCCGCCGGCAGCGCGAGCTTGCGCAGCCACTCGAGCGAGCGCGAAACCGACCAGCGCACCATCTCCGGCAAGCGCACGCCCGCGACGACCGCGTAACGCGCATCCTGCATCAGGCGTTCTCCCTCGCAGGTCGGGCATGTGACCGTGGTCATCACCTGCTCGAGCGCCGTCGCCCACTCCGCGTCTTCGGTCTTGCGGTGCCAGGCGTCGATGTGCCCGCACAACCCCGGCCAGTCGGCCGTGAAGCGCTCCACAATCTCCGCATTCGCGCTCTCGCGCTCGATCTTCACCTCGTAGCGCGGCTTCGAACCCTTGCCGAACAGCAACAGCTCCTGCTGCGCCTTCGTGAGGTCAGCGAAGGCGAGCTCGACCTTGATGCGATGGGTGCGCGCGACGGTCAGGAACAAGTGCTCGTAGTAGCCCTTGCCCTTGACGAGATAGCGCGCGAACTTCGGGTGCAGCGCGTCGTCCTTGAGCGAGCGGTCCTCGTGGATCACGAGCTTGGCCGCGTCGGCGCGACTCGACGAGCCGATTCCATCGCACTCCGAGCAGGCTCCGGCATGCGTGTTGAACGAGAAGTGACGCGGATCGAGGCGATGCTCGAGCCTGTGACCGCACTCGGGGCAAGCGCCGTGAGTGGAGAATTCGAGGCGCGGGCCCTGCGCGACCACTACGCTGACGCGGCCGTGCGCTTGCGCGGCCGCCTGCTCGGCCGCTTCCGCGATGCGGGCACGCGCGTCCGCCGAGAAGCCAAGCCGGTCGATGACGAGATCGACGCGTGCCTTGGCGCCGACTTTCGGCAGCTTCCCGTCGAGGCGCGCCTCGACGCCGTCGATCAGCAGACGCACGAAGCCCGCGGACTTCCAGGCAGCGACGAGCTGCCCGAGTCGCTCCTTGTCGAGCGCGTCGGAGGCGCTCTCACTTCCGCGCAAGGGCGCGACGATCCAGCCCTTCGCGCCAGCGTGTCGCTTCAGCACATCGCGCGCGATGCGCGCGGGATCCACCTTGGCGAGCTCGAGGCCGTGCTCGGGACAGCGCGGCGTTCCCGCGCGCGCCCACAGGACGCGCAGGTGGTCGTGGATCTCCGTGGTCGTGGCGACGGTCGAGCGCGGGTGGCCGCGGGAAGTGCTCGCCTCGACGGCGACGGACGGACCGAGCCCCTCGATGCGCTGGACGGGCGGCTTGTCGCGGTTGCCGAGGAATTGCCGCGCGTAGGTCGAGAGCGACTCGACGAAGCGCCTGCGCCCCTCGGTGTGGATCGTGTCGAGCGCGAGCGAGCTCTTGCCCGAGCCGGACGGTCCCGTGATCACGACCAGCGCATCGCGCGGCATCTCGACGGACACATGGTCGAGGTTGTGCGTCGTGGCATCGACGACCCGAATGTGATCGCTCGGCACCTGCTCGCTTGCGCCAAGCTTCGCCTTGCGCGCCACGGCGTGCACGCCCCGCAGCGCCACGCCGGTGGCGGAGCGCTCGTTGCGCATCAACTCCTCCGGTGTACCAAAGGCGACGAGCTCGCCTCCCGCGTCCCCGCCACCGGGCCCGAGGTCGAGCACATGGTCGGCCGCGCGAATGACATCGAGGTTGTGCTCGATCACGATCGCCGTGTGACCGGCGTCGACGAGGCGCTGCAACGCGCCCACGAGCCGCGCGATGTCCTGCGGATGCAGACCCGTAGTCGGTTCGTCGAGCAGGTACACGGTGTGCTCGCGCGTCCGCTTCTGCAGCTGCGACACGAGCTTGATGCGCTGCGCCTCCCCGCCCGAGATGGTCGTCGACGGCTGTCCCAGGGTCAGGTACGAGAGTCCGACATCAGTCATCGCCTGCAACGGCCGCGCGATCTTCGGATGGTCCTTGAAGAGTTCGAGCGCCTCTTCGACGGTCAGCGCGAGCACATCGGCGATCGACTTTTCCTTGTAGCGGACATCGAGCGTCTGCGCCTGGAAGCGCTCGCCGCCGCACTCGTCGCACGGCACCGTGACCGGCGCGAGGAACTGCAGCTCGACGAGCTTCGAGCCCGCGCCTCCGCAGGCCTCGCAGCGACCGCCCTCGACATTGAACGAGAAGCGCGACTTCGTGTAGCCGCGCACGCGCGACTCGGGCAGCGCAGCGAACAGGTCGCGGATCGGGTCGAAGACTCCGGTGTACGTCGCCGGATTGCTGCGCGGCGTGCGTCCGATCGGGCTCGCGTCGATCGCGACCATGTCCCCCACACGCTCGAGCCCGCGTGTGCGCGCGTGTTCGCCCGGCTCCTCGCCCTCGCGTTCGAGGTGCGCCGCGAGCACCGGCTGCAGGATGCGGTTCACCAGCGTCGACTTCCCGGAGCCGCTCACGCCGGACACGACGCACAGGGTCCCCAGCGGGAAGCGCACATCGATGCCCTTCAGGTTGAACGCGCGCGCCCCCTCGATCTCGAGGAATGTGCCGTTGCCGACGCGCCGGCGCGCCGGCGTGGGCATCGCGAGCTCGCCGCGCAGGAAACGACCCGTCGGCGAATCGGCGCGCTCGACTTCCTGCGGCGTGCCGCGGGCGACGATGCGCCCGCCGTTGCGACCCGCGAGGGGGCCGACATCGATGATGTGATCCGCGGCGCGCAGGGTTGCTTCGACGTGTTCGACGACGACGACCGTGTTGCCGCCATCGCGCAAGCGCTGGAGTGCGTGCAGGAGCTGTGCGTGGTCGCGCGCGTGCAGCCCGATCGACGGCTCGTCGAGCACATACAGCACGCCTTGGAGCGCGCTGCCGAGTTGCGCCGCGAGGCGGATGCGCTGGGACTCGCCGCCCGAGAGGGTGTCCGCGCCGCGCGCGAGAGTCAGGTAGTCGAGCCCGACCTGTCGCAGGAACTCGGTGCGACGGCGCACTTCCGCCAGCAGATCGCGCGCGATGCGTGTCTCGCGCGGGGAGAGCTCGAGCCGCTCAAGGCGCGGCTCGAGCTCGCGGATCGAGAGATTGAGCAGCTCGCGCAGCGAGACGCCGCCCAAGAGTACCGCGAGCGCGGCGGGCTTGAGGCGCGTGCCGTTGCAGGCGTCGCAGAGCGCCGTCGTGAAAAACGCATTGGCCGCGGCCTTGCCGAGCGCCGCAGCCTTCTCCAGCGCCGGAATGACGCCCTTGAAGCGACGCTGCCACTTGATCGAGCCCTGGTACTTCGCGCCGTTCCACGAGAAGTCGTCCTCGAAGCGCTCGTCTCCCGCGCCGCAGAGGATCATGCGCCGCGCCGCGCGCGGCAGGTCCTTCCACGGCGTGTCGAGGTCGAAGTCGTGGGCCGACGCGACCTGCTCGAGGAAGTCGAAGTCGACCGGCGGGTAGTTGAGCGACGCGCCGGACTTGCTCGTGACGGCGAGCGCACCCTCGCGGATCGAGAGCGCGGCGTCGCGCACGATGCGCGCCTCGCACGCCTGACGGCGCAGTCCGAGCCCTTCGCAGCGCGGGCAGGCGCCGTGCGGCGAGTTGAACGAGAACAGGCGCGGCTCCAGAGGCGGCGTGTCCGCGCCGCAGAGCGGGCAGTTGCGCGACGTCGACCAGGCTCGCTCCGGCACTCCAGCCTCGGCGGGCACGAAGATCACGTCCCCACCGGAGAGCTCGAGCGCGCTCTCCACGGCCTCGCGCAGGCGCGCGGGCTGGTCGCGCTCGGGGCGCAGCCGATCGACGACGGCCTCGATCGTGTGTCGCACATAGCGCTCGAGCTTCGGCGCCTCCTCGATGCGCACGGTCTCGCCGTCGACGCGCACGCGGATCAGACCGCGGCGCTTGAGGCCCTCGAGGACTTCCTCGTGCTGACCCTTGCGGTCTCGAATCAGCGGCGCGAGCACGCTGACGGACTTGCCGGCGTACGAGTCGAGCGCCTGCTGCACGATCGCCTCGGGCGTGAGCGATTGCAGCTCCATGTTGCACTGCGGGCAGTGTGGGCGACCCGCGCGGGCGTACAGCACGCGCAGGTGGTCGAAGATCTCCGTGAGCGTTCCCACGGTGGAGCGCGGGCTCGAGCTCGCCGCCGCCTGATCGACCGCGATCGCGGGCGCGAGTCCCTCGATCGAATCGACATCGGGCTTCTCCATGCGCCCGAGGAACTGTCGCGCGTAGGCGGACAGAGTCTCGAGGAAGCGGCGCTGGCCTTCGCGGAACAGCGTGTCGAACGCGAGCGAGCTCTTGCCCGAGCCCGACACGCCAGTGATCGCCACGAGCTCGTTGCGGGGGATGTCGACATCGACGCCGCGCAGGTTGTGCACGCGTGCCCCGCGCACGCGAATCGCGCTCGTCGCCGCCGACTGCGGCTGAACCTCCTGTTGGCGCTGCATGGGCAGGGTGCGCGCGGGGCCCCCCTCCCTGGGGTACGCGAGCCGCCCCGATTCGGGAGCGCCTCGCGGAGTCGGGGCAGGAGGCTCCGCAAGCAGGCATCGTAGCGCCGGGTGCAAGTGGCCGGAAGTCCTCCCACCGGAGCGAGCGGAGAACTCGCGCGGGCGAATCGCGCGCGGGCATCGTCGACATGTGTGACCAGACGCCGACGCGCGGATCTAGCGGGCAATTTTGCCCAGCATTTCCGTGTGCAGGGCGGGCGAGCACGCCACGATGTGCCCGCCGCGCAGCCAGTCCTCGCCGCCGTCCGCGTCGCTGACGGTGCCGCCGGCTTCCCGCACGAGCAGCGCCCCCGCGGCCACATCGTGGGGCGCGAGGTGCAGCTCCCAGAATCCGTCCATGCGACCCGCGGCTACATACGCGAGGTCGAGGGCCGCCGAGCCCATGCGGCGGAGGTCGCGCACATGCAGGATGAAACGGCGGAAGTTGTCGACATTGTCGCAGCGCAGCGTCTCGCGGCGGTAAGGGAAGCCGGTCGCGAGGATCGCGTCGCGCAGGCTGCTGCAGCCCGACACTCGCACGGGCGCCTGACCGAGCGTCACGCCGCCGCCAGCGCGCGCGGCGTACGTCTCCGCCAGCCGCGGCGCGTGCACGACTCCGACCAGCGGCGTGCTCCCGCGGTAGAGCCCGAGGGAGACCGAGAACGCCGGCAGCTGGTGCACGAAGTTGGTCGTGCCGTCGAGCGGATCGACGAACCAGCGCAGCTCGTCGTCGGCGCGCCGCGCGTCGCGGACCTCCTCCTCCGCCTCGATCGCGTGGCCGGGAAGCTCGCGACGCAGGACCTCGACGATCGCCCGCTCGCTCGCGACATCCGCCTTCGTGACGAGGTCGCGCGCCGCAGACTTGGAGCCGACCTCGCTGCGCGCGATGTGGCCGAAGTGCTCCATCAGCACCGCGCCCGCCGCGTGCGCCGCCTCGACGGCGATCGACTTCCAGCGCTCGAGGACCGCTGTGCTCTCGCTCACTGCCGCGTCTCGACCAGTCGCTCGCAGAGCGCGTCCTGCATCGGCTTCCAGACGCTCGAATTGAGCCCGCCGACATCGGGATAGTTGACGAGGATCGAGAAGGCGAAGCGCCGACCCTCGACGGTCTCGGCCACGCCGGAGAGCGCGCTCGTTCCGGCGATGAAGCCCGTCTTGGCGCGCACGCGTCCGCGCGCGGGCCCCGTCGTCATGCGGTCGTCGAGCGTGCCGCGCTCCCCCGCGATGGCGAGCGAATCGAGGAACATGCGCGCGCTGCGGCCGTCCTGCGTGAGCACCTTCTCCACCAGCGCGACGACCTGACGTGCCGTGACCTGATTCGCGCGCGAGAGACCCGAGCCGTCGACCTGCACGAGGCCTTCGGTCGAGATGCCCAGGCGCTTCAGCGCCAGCTCGGTGGCCTGCGCGCCCGCCGCGCGGGTGCCCTGCCCGGTGACCGCAAACGCAGTCGCGAGGAACAGTTGGTCCGCGGCCGCATTCGTCGAGTCGGCGTTGATCGGCGCGAGCATGCGCTCGATCGGCGTCTCGAGCTGCGCGATCGTCGCCTGCGCGGGTGCATTGCGTTCGCGGCGCAGGCGCCCCTGCACGACGATTCCGCGTCGAGCCAGCGCGCCGCCGAGCGCGTGACCGAAGAGCTCGACCGGGTCGGGGTGCGAGAAGGACGCCACGAAGGCCTCGTTCGCGGCGGGAATCGAGCCGCGCACGAGCACGCCGCTCGCCTTCGCGCTGCACTGCACGTCGAGCTTGCCCTTGGCCTCGGTGCGCACGCCGAGGTTGACCGCGAGTCCGTGCTCGCGCGGGAACAGCGCGACGCGCGCGGGACCTCCGACCGCGCCCGGGCTCACCACGACCGAGAGGCAGCCGCGATTGGCGCTGAAGCCGCCGGCGAGCGCGCAGTACTCGGCCCAGTGTTGCCCCGCGTCGGGCCAGGCCGGTGCCGCCGCAGGCACCTGATAGGTGAGCTCGTCGAGCACGAGATCGCCGGAAATCAAATGCAGGCCCCCGGCCACGATCTGGTCGAGCGCCGGCGCGAGCAGCGGCTCGATGTCGCCGTTGGTGGCGCTGTCGAAGAGCGGGTCCGCACCCGCGCGCACCACGAGGTTGCCGTGCAGCACGCCCAAGACGATCGGACCTCCGACATCGAAGCGCGTGCGGAACGCGCCGTCGGGCCCCAGCAGCACGAGGGCGGCCGCGGTCGTGATCAGCTTCAGGTTCGACGCCGGGCGCAGGAGTCGATCGGAGCCCAGCGCGATCTCCCCCACCGCGCCCCAGCCCACCTCGCGCACGTGCAGTGCCACCGCCGCGTTGCCCTGATGGACCTTGTTCTTGCTCTCCTTGCGCGCGCGCTCGACCCACTCCGAGACGATCGCGCGCAGGTCGCGCTCGAGCTTGTGGCGCGCTTGCGGCGCGAGCGGCGGAGGCCCCTGCGGGAGCTCCTCGACGACGCGCGGAGCGCTCGCGGCCTGAACGCTCCCCGCGCTCGGCGCGCTCGTGCCTCCCGGCCAGATGCGCCACAGCGCGAACACGGCGGCCGCGTTCAGCGCGAAAATCAGCGCGAGGCGGAGGTACGAGGACTTGCGGGAGGACTGCTTGCGCTCGGCCATCGGTGCGATTCACGGCCGACGCGCGGCCGCTTCGCCGCGAGGGAACCGTCGCGGACGAGCCGCACGCGCCAAGCGCACGCGCGCTCGGCCTCGGTCGCCCGCGTCCCTGCGCGGTGAGCTGAGATTCTGGCACCCGCGGTGCCCAAATCGAGCCAGAAGTGCCGTTTCCTAGCGGCCGCGACGGCGGCAGTGAAAGCGCCAGGCGTCGGCGACGATGTCCTCGAGGGCCGGTCGCAGCGGCACCCAGCCGAGTACGTCGCGGGCGCGTGTCCCCCCGGCCATGACCTGCGCCGGATCGCCCTCGCGCCGCGGCGCCATCCGCACGGGGATCGGCCGTCCCGTCACCGTGCGCGCCGCATCGATCACCTGCCGCACCGAGAACCCCTGCCCCGTTCCGAGGTTGACCTTGATGGCCTTGGTGCCGCCCTGCAGCTTCTCCAACGCGCGCAGGTGGGCGTCGGCCAGATCCTCGACATGGATGTAGTCGCGCACGCAGGTGCCGTCCGGCGTCGGATAGTCCTCGCCGAACACCGCGATGTCCTTGCGCAGGCCCGCGGCCGCATCGAGCACGAGCGGGATCAGGTGCGTCTCGGGGTCGTGGCGCTCGCCGAGGCTGCCGTCCTGAGCCGCGCCGGCCGCGTTGAAGTAGCGCAGTGCCGCAAAGCGCATTCCGTAGGCGCGCGAGTAGTCCTCGAGCATGTGCTCGATGTGCAGCTTGGTGCGGCCGTAGGGCGAGATCGGGTGCTGCGGGTGCTCCTCGTCGATCGGCACGCGCACCGGATTGCCGTAGGTGGCGCAACTCGAGCTGAAGACGATCTCGCCGCAGCCCGCGGCGCGCATGGCCTCGAGCAGGGTGAAGCTCGCGACGACATTCTCGCGGTAGTACTTGGCCGGATCGCCGACGCTCTCGCCCACATAGGCCTTGGCCGCGAAGTGCACCACCGCGCGCGGCCTGCGCTCGGCGAAGATGCGGTCGAGCGCGGCCCGGTCACCGAGGTCCGCTTGCACGAAGTCGCATGTCACGGCATCGCGGTGGCCGGTCGAGAGGTTGTCGACCACGAACACTGGGATGCCGCGCTGCTGGAACAGACGCACCGTGTGGCTGCCGATGTAGCCGGCGCCGCCGGCGATGAGGACGGGGCCTTGGACGGAGTTCGGGGCAGTGCTCATGGATTCCTACGATAACCCCGGGCGCTCGCACGGACCGCGCGCATTCTCGGCCACCCCGCAGTGCGCCCGTGCCATGTCTGGCATGCGCGCATGCGGCGGGCCAACTTCTGCGGCACGCGGCGCGGAATCTCGCTCAGCGCGCCACCGTTCGCGCGCCGAGCCCCGCGAGGTCCTTCCAGAACATCGGCCAGCTCTTCGCGACGCACTCGGGATCCCGCACGAGGACGCCCGGGCGGACAAGCCCGAGCAACGCGAACGCGAACACCATGCGATGGTCGGCCTGGGGATCGAGCTCGACCTCCGCGGGCGCGATCGCTCCGCCGCGATACTCGCCCGCGCCGATGCGCAGCCAGTCGGGACCGGCCTGTGCATTCCAGCCCGCCGCGCGCAGGCCGCGCGCGAGCGTCTCGATGCGCGAGCTCTCCTTGCTCGGCAGGGTGCCGAGGCCCGTGAGCAAGCTCGACTGAGACGGATCGATGAGCGCGGCGCCCGCCGCGACCGCCGCCAGCACGGGCGCGAGGTCCGGTTCGCCCGCGAGCTCGATGCGCGCAGCGTGCTGCGGAAAGCCCGCGGCGACGATGCCAGCGCTCGTGAAGAGCGCACGACAACCGAACGCGCGCAGGTGCTCCGCGATGCGCACATCGCCCTGCAGCGCGTTCCGCGCCAGTCCACGCGCGCAGACTTCCCCGCCGCCCAGACACGCCGCCGCCAGAGCCACGGCCGCGCTGGAGGCATCGGGCTCGATCAGGAGCGGAGTCTCGGGCGCGCGCAGAGGACCGCGCAGGCGCAGGCCGGCCTCGCAACGCTCGCTGCGCGCTCCGAACTGCGCGAGCATGCACAGGGTGAGCTCGAAGTAGGGCTCACTCGGCAATACGCCATGGATCGTGAGCTCGCTTTCGTCGGGCCACGCGCACAATGCCATCGCGAGCGCGCTCGCTTCCTGACTCGAGCGGGGATCGCGCAGGTGCACGCTGGGCGGCGGACCGATCGGAGCGATGCGCGCGGGCCAAGGCGGACTCTCGAAGCGCACGCCGGCCTCCTCGAGCGCGCGCACGAGCGCGTCGCTGCGCCTGCGCGCGAGCGAACCGCCGGCGCGCAGCTCGAAGCGGTCCTCGCTCCGTCCGC
>VGYZ01000080.1 GCA_016872795.1 Planctomycetota bacterium | reverse complement strand
GCGGACGGCAGTCGCGCGAGCGGCGCGCGGTGCAGGCTCCCGCCCAAGCTGCTGGTCGCGGCGCGGCGCGTGGCGCGGGTCGCCGACAGCGGACGCCAGGCGAGGTCGGCGGTGCGCCGGGAGAGATCCTGCTCGAGGTGCTCGACCGCACCGGCGAACTTGCGCAGGCTCTCGAGCGCTTGCGCGCCGCCGAGCTGCTCCAGCGAAGGCAGGAACTCCTCGCGCACTCGGTTGCGCGTGTGGCGCAGGTCTCCGTTGGAGCTGTCGTCGCGCCAGCGCAGCCCGGCCTCGCGCAGCAAGGTGCGGATCTCTGCCCGGCGCATGCCGATCAGGGGCCGCACGAGCAGCAGGTTTCCCAGGCGGCTGCGTTCGGCAGGACCGTGCAGCCCCGCCAACATCGAGCCGCGGATCCAACGCAGGAGCAGCGTCTCGAGCCCGTCATCGGAGTGGTGCCCCGTCAGCAGCACGCGCACGCGGTTCCGCGCGGCCTCTTCGGCGAGCACGGCGTAGCGAGCCTCGCGCGCGCGCGCCTCGAGGTTCGAGCCCGCTGCGAGCTCGATCCTCCGCGCACGAAAGCGCACTCCATTGTCGCGGCACAACTGCGCGCAAAACTCCCGGTCGGCATCGGACTCGGCGCCGCGCAGGCCGTGGTCGACATGCACGGCGAGCACCGGCGGGCGCGGTTCGCTCGCGCACAGCCAATGCAGGAGCAGCACGCTGTCCGCCCCGCCCGAGAGGCCGAGCACGAGCGGCTCGGACGGCTCGACGCCGACCGCCGAGGCCAGCCGTGGCCAGCGCTCTTTCCAGTCGGCCGGGAGGGGGTGGGGGAGCGCTGCCATGGGCCTTGGTGCTGCGTTGATCGAATCGGCGCGGATGGCTACCCTCGCGCACCGATTTCCGCGGATTTTCTGCCGCCGCAATGGAAGTGCAGGTCGGAGCCACGATTTACGCGTGGTCGCGCGCCCTGGGCTCAAGGTCGGCAGGCACCGTGGTAGCCTCCCTCCCTCCAACCTCCGCCCCTCGTCCCCGAACATCTTGGATACTGGCCCCATGGGCATGCGCATCTCGATCAATGGCTTCGGTCGCATCGGTCGCAACGTCTTCCGCGTCATCACCGCGCGCTACCCCGACATCGAGGTCGTCCACATCAACGACCTGACGGATCCGGCCACGCTGGCGCATCTGCTCAAGTACGACTCGGTCCACGGGCCGTTCGCGGGCAAGGTCGAAGCCGGCAAGGACTTCATCAAGGTCGACGGCAAGAAGATCTCGATCACCGCCATCAAGGACCCCGCGCAGCTGCCCCACGCCGCGAACGCGATCGACTTCGTGGTCGAGTCGACCGGCATCTTCACATCGCGCGAGGCGTGCCAGAAGCACATCGACGCGGGCGCCAAGCGCGTGCTGCTCACCGTGCCGCCGAAGGACGAGGTCGACGCGATGATCGTGCTCGGCGTCAACCACGACACGCTCAAGCCCGAGCACCGCATCATCTCGAACGCCTCGTGCACGACGAACTGCCTCGCGCCGCTCGCCAAGGTGCTCGACGCCAAGTTCGGGCTGGTGCGCGGCATGATGACCACGGTCCATGCCTACACGAACGACCAGCAGGTGCTCGACCTGCCGCACAAGGACCTGCGTCGCGCGCGCGCCGCGGCCTGCAACATCATCCCGACGACGACGGGCGCGGCCCGCGCGGTGGGCAAGGTGCTGCCGCAGCTCAAGGGCAAGCTCGACGGCGTCGCGCTGCGCGTGCCGGTGCCGGACGGTTCGGTGGTCGACCTCGTGGCCGAGCTCAAGACCGACGCCACGATCGAAGCGATCAACGCGGCCTACGCCGAGGCCGCCAAGTCGAAGGACCTCAAGGGCATCCTCGAGTTCACGAACGACCCGCTCGTCTCGAGCGACATCGTGCGCAACCCGCACAGCACGATCTTCGACGCGCAGTCGACCATGGTGATGGAAAAGCGCATGGTCAAGCTCGTCGCGTGGTACGACAACGAGTGGGGCTACTCGAACCGCGTGGTCGAGCTGATGCGGCTGGCCAACAAGATGAAGCTCTCCAAGGCGCCCAAGAGCGCGCCCAAGCCCACTGTTCTGGAGTCCGCTGCCGCGGGAAAATGACCAGCGCGTCGGGGGCCGGCGCTGCTGGACTCGACGCGCTCGAAGTACAAGGCAAGCGCGTCCTGATGCGGGTGGACTTCAATGTCCCCATGGACGCGAGCGGTGCGATCACCGACGACACGCGCATTCGCGCGGCGTTGCCGACGATTCGTGAGGTCCTCGCGAAGGGTGCGCGCGTCGTGGTGCTGATGAGCCATCTCGGCCGTCCCAAGGGCGTCGACGAGAAGCTGCGCCTCGCTCCCGTGGCGCTGCGGCTCTCCAAGCACCTTCAACTGCCGGTGGTCGCGCTCAAGGAGAGCACGGGGGCCGCGGTGGAGAAGGCCGTGGCGCAGGCGGCGCCGGGCAGCGTCGTGCTGCTCGAGAATGTGCGCTTCAACGCGGGCGAGCAGAAGGCGGATCCGGCGCTGAGCGCAGCCTATGCGCGCCTCGGTGATGTGTTCGTCAACGACGCCTTCGGGACTTCGCACCGCGCCGAGTGCTCGGTGAGCGAGGTCGCGAAGCTCCTGCCAAGTGTCGCCGGTCGCCTGCTGCAGGCGGAAATCGAGGCTTTTGCGCGCGTGCTGACGCAGCCGAAGCGGCCGCTGGTCGCGATCCTCGGCGGGGCCAAGGTGAGCGACAAGCTGCTCGTGATCGACACGCTGCTCGAGCGCTGCGACACGCTGCTCGTCGGCGGCGGCATGGCGTACACATTCCTCAAGGCCATGGGGCAGGGGATCGGCAAGTCGCTGTGCGAGGACGAGCGCATGGAGGTCGTGAAGGCCGCGCTGGCCAAGGCCAAGGCGCGCAAGGTCGAGCTGCTCCTGCCGGTCGACCATGTGGTCGCCGATCGCTTCGCCGCGGACGCCGCAGCGAAGACGGTCGAGGCCATACCGGACGGCTGGATGGCGCTCGACATCGGCCCGCACACGCGCAAGCTCTTCGCCGAGCGCATCGCGGGGGCCGCGACGATCGTCTGGAACGGCCCGATGGGCGTGTTCGAGATGCCGGCGTTCTGCGAGGGCACCAAGGCGGTCGGCAAGGCCGTCGCGGCCGCCGTGGGCTACACGGTCGTCGGCGGCGGGGACTCCGTCGCGGCGCTCGAGCAGCTCAAGCTCTCCGCCAAGGTCAAGCATGTCTCCACCGGCGGTGGCGCCTCGCTCGAGTTGCTCGAAGGCAAGGCCCTGCCGGGCATCACTGCGCTCTCGGTCCGGCGCTGAGTTTTCCGCTCTGTTTCCATACGCACCCGCGCCGGCCTCGCGCCGACGCGGGTGCGCTCGTGTTGGCGTGGGGCTAGCATCCGGCCATGGTCGCGCTCGGAACGCCGCGCTTTCGCATCGCCCTCGCGCTCGGGCTCTTGTGCGTCTTCGCGCTGGCGCTCGGCCGCAAGGTGTGGCTCGATCCGCGCACGCCATGGCTGAGCGAGCGAGCGGGGTCTGCGTGGATCACGTTTCCGTCGGCGCCGACCGCTGCGCTGCGGCGTGTGGCTCCGGTTACGACGAGCTTCCGCCGCGAGTTCGAGCTGGCGAGCGTGTCGGAGCGAGCGGAGCTCGAGGTGCGGGCGAGAGAGACTGCGAGCGTCCGGCTCAACGGTGTCGCCCTCGCGCTGGAAGGCGCTGGCACCTGGAAGGACGCGCGTCGAGCGGATGCGAGCGCGCATGTGCGCACGGGACGCAACGAGCTCGAGGTGGATGTGACCTGCGAGCGCGGCGCGCCGTGCTTGTGGGCACGCTTGGAGTGCGGCGACGACAGCTTCGGCTGTGACGAGAGCTGGAGCGCGAGCTGTGCCGGATCGAGCGAGCGCGCGGCACGGCTGGCCACGACGCCGATGAGCGCGTGGAGTGCGGACGGCCCGGGTGCCGCGAGCGCGCTCGGGGAGCTGCGCTCCGACGAGCTCAATCCGCGGCCATGGGACGCACTGGGCGAGCGCTGGCCACGCCTGACGGCTTGCTGTGTCGCTGCGCTTCTCTTCGCGTTCGTGCTGCGAAGACGAGGCGCAAAGTGGAGTGCGCGTTCGCTGGCTCTGGCCGTGCTGGTCTCCTCGATCGCGCTCGGCGCACTGTTCTGGAACAACCGCGCGCTCGGGGCGGAGCAGGGCTTCGATGCGCTCGGGCATCTGGAGTATGTCGAGCATGTGTACCGCACCTGGAGCGTGCCGTACGCCGATCAGGGCTGGGAGATGTACCAGCCGCCGCTGTACTACTTCGCGGCCGCGGGCCTGTGGAAGCTCCTCGGTGTCGAGCCCGGAAGTGCCGCGGCGCTCGCGGCGCTGCGCATGTTCGGCTGGCTGGCGCTGTGCGTGCAGCTCGCGGCGCTCGCAGGCACGCTGTGGGAGCTGTTTTTCGAAGAGCGCGAGAAGCTCGCGAGCGGACTGCTGCTGGCCGCTGCGATCCCGATGCAGCTGTACCTGTTCGAGTATGTGACGAACGAGAGTCTCGCCGCGATGTGGATCTCGCTCGCCCTCTATTGCGCCGTGAGGATTCTCAAGCGCGCTGACACGCGCAGCGCGTCGCACGCCGTCCTCGGACTGCTGCTCGGCTGCGCGCTGCTGACCAAGTTCTCCGCGCTGCTCGTAGCGTGTGGCGTCGTGTCCCTGCTCGCGGTCGGCGCCGCGCTCCGCCCCGGGCCGAAGCTGCGCGCTATCGCGCGAGGCCCCGCGCTCGTGGCGCTCGTGGCGCTCGCCGTGTGCGCGCCGTACTACGCCAATGTGCACGAGCGCTTCGGATCCGTGCTCGTGTGGAACCTCGACGAGTCGACGGGCTTCGCGTGGTGGCAGGATCCGGGCCATCGCAGCGTGGCGGACTACACGAGCTTCGGCGAGAGCCTCGCGCGACCGCTCTTCAGCGCGCTGCACTCGGTGCCGGATGCGCTCTTCTCGACCTTGTGGAACGACGGAATGCTCGGAGGAAGCGCGCGCGTCGATGTGCGTCCGCCGTGGGACTACGCGGGGCTCGCGGCGCTCACCGTGCTCTCCGCGCCGTTCTCGCTCGTGCTGCTCTTGGGATTCGCACTCGCGCTGCGGCGTTGGATGCGCGATGGCGAGCTCGGCTGGAGCCTGATCTTCGGCCTCGCGTGCGTCACGCTGGCCGCGCTCGTCTCGCTCACGCTCGACTTGCCCACCTTCGCACAGGCAAAGAGCGTGTACGCGAGCTCCGTGATCGCGGCGGTGGCCGTGTGCGCGGGACTGGGGTTCGGCGCGCTCGCCTCGGGCCTGGGGAACGCGGGCTGGATCGTGCAGGGCATCGTGCTCGGCTGGGCCTGCGCCTCGTACGCGTGCTTCTGGACGGACGGCTCCGCGCGCGAGCGCGCGCCCAGCGCGGCGCTCGTGCCCGCGCGCGCCGACCTGTTCGCGGGCGCTGAAGGGGACGCCGATCGTGCGCTCGAGCTGGCCCGCCTCGAGTGGGAGCGCGCTCCCGATCAGGCTTGGGCGGCGCGCAATCTGGCCTTCGTGCTGCTGCGCCGCGGCGAGCGCGAGGCGGCGCTGCGAGTGGCGCGCGACGGGCTCGGCGTGGACCCTTGGAACGCGGACCTGCACCGGCTCTTGGCGGCGCTCGTCGAGACATCGGACGCGCGCGCGTTCCGCGCGCACACGGAGCTCTCCGGCGAGCTGGACCCCGGCCACGCCCCCACGGCCCTGCTGCGAGCCCACTGGCGGCGCGAGGCTCGCGACCTGCCGGGAGCCATCGAGGTCCTGGAGCGCGCGCGCAGGGCTCTGCGCGGCGCTCCCGTGGCCGAGCGGGAGCGCGTCGAGGCGCTCCTGCGGGACCTTTCCGGCGGGTAGGGGGTCGGCGTAGCATCATTGGCCCACGCGTGCCCTTTGATGCAGCCGTCCCTGATCTCGCCCTCGCTCCTCTCCTGCGACTTCGCCCGCCTCGCCACCGAGGTGGCGCGAGTCGAGGAGGCGGGGGCCGACTGGCTGCATGTCGATGTCATGGACGGCCACTTCGTGCCCAACTTGACCATCGGTCCCCCGGTGGTCGAGGCCATCGCGCAGGTGGCGCGTCGCCCGCTCGATGTGCACTTGATGATCACCGATCCGCTCGCGTACGCGCCGCACTACGCCAAGGCCGGCGCGCATGTGCTGACCTTCCATGTGGAGGCCGCAGGAACGCTCGCCCACTGCCGCACCATCATCCGCGCCTTCCGTGACGAGGGCGTGCGGCAGGTCGGCATCGCGCTCAATCCTGACACGCCGCTCGAGCGCGTCCTCGATGTCGTCGACGAGGTCGACCTCGTGCTCGTGATGAGCGTGTTTCCGGGCTTCGGCGGCCAGCGCTTCATGCCCGAGGTGCTCGGCAAGGTGCGCGCGCTGCGCGAGCGCGGCTTCGAGCGCCACATCGAGATGGACGGCGGCCTCAACGCGGCCACGCTGCCCGCGTGCGCGGAAGCGGGCACCAATGTCTTCGTCGCGGGCTCGGCCATCTTCGGCGCCAGCGATCTGCGTGCGACCATCCAAGGACTGCGTGCGAGCGCCGCGCGCGCGCGTGCCCCGGAGCGCGCCTGAACGAGACGGACCATGGCAGACACACCCGATAAGGACGACGCACGCATCCCCGACTCGAGCCTGAGCGAGACGCGTTTCTCGCGCTTGCGCAAGAAGAAGGACATGCCCGGCGGCCTGTGGCTCAAGTGCGAGAGCTGCGGTGCGATGCTCTACCGCAAGGAGCTCGAGGAAAAGGGCCGCGTTTGCCCGACCTGCGAGTTCCACTTCACGCTGCCGGGCCGCGAGCGCGTCGCGATGACGATCGACGAAGGCACATGGCGGGAGCGCTTCGCGGAAGTGACCGCCCTCGACCGACTCGGCTTCAAGGACGGCTCGACCTACGCGGAGAAGGTCGAGAAGGCCCGCGCGCGCACGAAGCAGAACGAGGCGCTGATCTGCGGAACGGGCAAGATCGACGGGCGCGAAGTGGTCCTCGCCGTGCTCGATTTCAGCTTCCTCGGCGGCTCGATGGGCGAAGTGGTGGGGGAGAAGATCGCGCTGGCCGCGGAGATCGCGATCGCCGAGTCCAAGCCGCTCGTGATCTTCACCGGCTCCGGCGGCGCGCGCATGCACGAAGGCGTGCTGTCGCTGATGCAGATGGCCAAGACCTGCGCGGCGCTCGCGGAGCTCAATGACGCAGGCGGATTCTCGATCTGCGTGATGACGCATCCCACGACCGGTGGCGTGACGGCCTCGTTCGCATCGGTGTGCGACATCACGCTGGCCGAGCCCGGCGCGCTGATTGGCTTCGCCGGGCCGCGCGTGATCGCGACGACGCTCAAGCAGGAGTTGCCGGCGGGCTTCCAGCGCGCGGAATTCCTGCTCGAAAAGGGGCAGGTGGATCGCATCGTGAAGCGCGGCGAGATGAAGTCGGTGCTCGCGCGCCTGCTCGACTACACCAAGGGAGCGAACCTCGCTCCGACACCTCGGGCCAAGGCCTGAATCGAGGACCGCACCATGCTCTCCAAACTGTTCTTGGGTTGGGTTTCGGCCGCGGCGCTCGGGCTCGGCTTCGATGGCGCGGCCGACGTGGCGCGCATCCGCGAGGAGCTGCGCAAGAAGCAACAGGATGCCGCGGCGCGCGCGGACGCGGCGCTCACCGGAGACTGGCTCGACACGCTGTGGAAGGCGGCGGGCGAAGCGAAGGACGACGACGCGCGCTGCGCTGCGCTGCTGCTCGCGATGCAAGTCGCCGAGTTCGGCTCGACGGATGCGTGCAAGGAGTGGCGCGGCAAGGTGCGCGACGAGCTGCTCGCACGCTACGCGGACGACGCGAAGCGCATGGGGGACCTGCTGCGCGTGTCGTTCACGCCGCAGACCCGCGAAGCGGTGCTCGCGCGCACGACTCTGAAGAGTGTGAAGGCGATGTGCCTGTGGGGGGAAGCCTCGGGGTACCTCGCGACGATGCGGCGCGAGAAGCTCGGCGAGGAGGCGCAGAAGCGGCTCGACGAGCTGATGGCGCTCCTGCGCGGCGAGTACAAGGACGAGCTCGACAGCAAGGGACGGCGCTTCGGTGACGTGGTCGAAGGCAAGCTGCGCCAAATGAACGATCTCGTGGTCGGCAAGCTCGCGCCAGAGATCGACGGCAAGGACTTGGACGACGCGCCGTTCAAGCTTTCCGACTACCGCGGCAAGATCGTGGTGCTCGATTTCTGGGGCAACTGGTGAGGCCCTTGCCGGGCCATGTACCCGCACGAGCGGTCGCTCGTGGCACGCCTCAAGGATGAGCCCTTCGCCCTGATCGGTATCAACTCGGACGAAGATCTCGGGAAGCTCAAGGGCACGCTGAAGGAAGAGAACATCAGCTGGCGCAGCTTCTGGAACGGCCCGAAGGGCACCTCCGGTCCGATCGCGACGAGCTGGGGCGTCAACTCGTGGCCGACGATCTACGTGCTCGATGAGACGGGCACGATTCGCTTCATCAACGTGCGCGAGCAAAAGCTCGACGAGGCCGTCGACACGCTACTGGCCGAACTCAAGGCGAAGCGCAGCGACGGAAAGTAGTCGCGCTCGACTCACGGGGCGCGGAAGCGCATCACCCACGAGTCGAACGCGGCGAGTTCCTGCGTCGGGCCCGCCCGCAGGCGGTTCCACGCGAGCAGCAGCGGCGAGAGCGCGCCGCCAAGGCGCGTGTCGGACCAGTGCGCGAGCTGGGGCACCGGACGCGTGAGTTGGTAGCCGGCGGTGGCCTCGTGGCGGAAGCCGCGCCGCTCGAGCTCGTGGCGGGCCTGCGCGGCGAGGAGTGCGTTGAGCTCGCGCGCGGGCAACAAGGGGCGCGTGGAACGCCGTTGGCGCATGCCGCGCGAGTGTGGATTGAGGTCGCCCAACACGAGCGTGCCGCCCGGCTCGACGCAGCGCGCGAGGCCGTCGAACCAGCGCGGCTGGTCCGGCGAGAAGCTGACGACGCCCGACGAGATCACGAGGCCGAAACGCTCGTCGAACGGCGGCGCCTCACCGAAGCCGACGCGGCCGACGAAGTTCGTCAGCCCTTCCGCGCGCGCATTGGCCTCGGCGATGCGCACCATCTCCGGCGAGGGATCGAAGGCCGCGAGGGGCGCACCACCGGCGGCGAGGCTGGCCTCGATCCCGACCCAGCCTGCGCCACAGCCGAAATCGAGGATGCGCACGCCGGGGCGCGGCGCGGCGAACAGGCCGACATAGCGGCGAATCCAGCGGAAGTGCCCATAGCCCGGCTGGCCCCGCTCGCCGTTCCAGCCGCCCGCGTTCTGGTCGAACTTCGCGACCGTCACCGTCGGGCTCATCACTTCTTCGCGCCGACGCGCCACGAACACGCAGCCGGTGAACGGCACCGCCTCCGCGATGCGCGCGCTGCCCTGCAGCGTGACGCGCTCGACGCCGCTTGCCGTGCAGTGATAGAGCGCGACGACATGCAGCGCGGGCCACAGATCGTTGCGCATGCGGGCGAGCTCGGTCGCCTTGGGTTCGCCCGGCAGCGGGCACAATCCCCAGCCCGAGCGCTCGATCGCGCGCAGCGCCGCGAGGTCGCAGGAGAGGCTGCTGCGGCCGTCCGCGCACTGGGCCATGAACTGCTCCATGGGCACGCCGATATCCCCAAGCAACGGCGCGAGCGCTTGCGGAGTGGGGAACCAAGCCATGGGGTGAGCCATGCTAGCGGTCGCGCACGCTTCGTTCCCGCGCGGCCTCTGGTACTCTTGCGCAGCGTTTTGAGCCAAGGAGGCTCCTCGCCATGTCGAACCAGCAACCGACCGCCACCTGGCGGGTGATGCAGCTTGAATTGGGCTTGCACGAGAGCGAAGCGCGCCTGAAGGAGCTCGCCGCGCGGGAGCTGGGACTCGAAACGAGCGCGCTGCGCGGACTGCGCGTGGCTCGCAAGGCGCTCGACGCGCGCGTGCGGCAGGGCGTCCGGCGCATGGCGTGGATCTACCACGTCGATGTGGTGACCGATCGCAAGCCCAAGAGTCGGCGCATGGAGCTGGCGCTGCGCAGCGGGCGAGTGCGCGAGGCGCCGCGGGAAGGCAGCGTCGTCGCCTCGTCGGTCGATCCCAGCCTGCGCCACGCGGCGCTCGAGCCGGTCGTCATCGTCGGCGCGGGGCCCGGCGGCCTGTTCGCCGCGTGGGCCCTCGCCCGCAACGGCGTGCGCGCGATCGTGCTCGACCGAGGCCCCGCCGTGGAGGAGCGCGGACGACATGTCGTGCGCTTCCATCGCACGCGCGTCGTCGACTCCGAGCGCAACCTCTTGTTCGGCGAAGGCGGAGCGGGGACCTACTCCGACGGCAAGATCTACACGCGGGTCGACGATCCGCTCGAAGTCCCGATCCTCGAAGAGCTCGTCCTGTGCGGCGCGCCGAGCGCGATCGTGTTCGACAGCCTGGCGCACATCGGAACGGACAAGCTGCACCGCGTGCTCCCGCGCCTGCGCGAGCGCCTGCGGGCGCAGGGAGTGGAGTTTCGCTTCGAGACGCGCATGGAGGAGCTGGTGCTCGCGGACGGACGCGTGCGCGCAGTGCGCACGAGTTCCGGCGAGGTCGGATGCTGCGCCGTGATCCTCGCCCCCGGCCACAGCGCGCGGGACACCTGGCGCACGCTCGCCTGTCAGGGCATCGCCTTCGAAGCCAAGCCCTTCCAGCTCGGCCTGCGCATCGAGCATCCGCAGGAGCTGATCGACGCTGGCCGCTTCGGCGCGCGCGTGCCGGAGCTCGGAGCCGCGAGCTACGGATTGCTGTGCAAGGCCGGCCACGGACTGCCCGCGACATTCTCGTTCTGCATGTGTCCGGGTGGGCGGATCGTCGCGAGCGTCAACGAGCCGGGCCTGTTGTGCACCAACGGCATGAGCAACTCGCGCCATTCCTCGCCGTGGGCCACGGCCGCGATCGTCACGACCTTCGGACCGCGCGAGTTCGGCGACGGCCCCTTCGCCGGCGTCGCCTTCCAGCGCGAGCTCGAACAGCGGTTCTTCGTCGCTGGCGGGTCCGACTACACCGCGCCCGCGCAGGGGGCGCAGGACTTCCTCTCGGGCCGCGAGACCGCGCACCCGCGTCGCTCCACCTACACCTTCGGCACGCGACCGGGTCGCCTCGATCAGTTGCTGCCTCCGCTCGGTCGCGAGGCGATCGCGCGAGCGCTGCTGCACTTCGAGCGCAACCTGCGGCATTTCTCGAGCAACGAGGGACAGTTCGTCGGGCTGGAGTCGCGCAGCTCCGGCCCGGTGCGCATGCCGCGCGATCCCACTACGCGGCGCTCGAACGGATTGGCGAACCTCTATCCCGTGGGGGAGGGTGCGGGCCATGCCGGCGGAATCATGAGCGCCGCGCTCGATGGCGCGAATTCGGCCCTCGCGCTCCTGCGCACGGGCGTGGGACATAGCTGACCGCACCCTCCTGCTAGACTCCCGCTCGCCATGTCGACCGATCCCAAGAACGAACGACGCTCGCGCAAGGTCACAACGCGCTCGCTGCGCTCCATGAAGGAGCAGCGCGAGCCGATCAGCTCGCTGACGGCCTACGACTACCTCACGGCAGAGCTGCTCGACCAAGCAGGCATCGACATGATTCTCGTCGGGGACTCCGCCGGCATGGTCGTGCAGGGGCTCGAGACGACCGTGGGGGTGACGCTCGAGCAGATGCTCTACCACTGTCAGGTGGTGACGCGCGGCGTCGAGCGCGCGCTGGTGGTGGGGGACATGCCCTTCATGAGCTACCAGGTGAACGCGGACGAGGCGCTGCGCAACGCGGGCCGCATGATCAAGGAGAGCGGTGTCGAGGCCGTGAAGCTCGAGGGCGGCGAGAAGCTGTGCGAGACGGTGCGGCGCATCGTCGATGTCGGCATCCCCGTCATGGGGCACCTCGGGCTGACGCCGCAGTCGATTCACAAGTTCGGGACCTACCAAGTGCGAGCGACCGAGCCTGAAGAGGCGGCGCAGCTGCGGCGCGACGCGCTCGCGCTCGAAGCCGCAGGCGCCTTCGCGGTCGTGATCGAGAAGGTCCCCGCGACGCTCGCCACGGAGATCTCGCAAGCGCTCGCGATTCCGGTGATCGGCATCGGCGCCGGAATCGGCTGCGACGGCCAGATTCTCGTCACGCACGACATGCTCGGCCTCTACAACCGCTTCCACCCGCGCTTCGTGCGCCGCTACGCGGAACTCGGCCGGGACACGCTGGCGGCGTTCGCGCGCTACCGCGCGGATGTCAAGACCCGCGAGTTCCCGGGCCCTGAAGAGAGCTACTGAGCCGAGCTCCGAGCGCGCGCGCGGCGGCTTGGGCGCTCAGCCCTGCTTGTCTCCGAGCGCCTTCTTGAACAGGCTGCCGAGGTTCGTCTGCGCCTTGGCGCCGCGCTGGCGTTCGAGCACTGCTTGGATCACCGCGCCTTCGACCGAGTCTTCGGACCCGATCAGGGCGCCACGCTCGTCGAAGCGCGAGAGGGAGATGCGCTTTTGTTGCGCGTCGACCGCCTGCACCCGCACGGCGAGCTCCGCTCCGACCTTGAGCACATCCTGAGCGCGCCGCACGCGCTCCTTGGACACTTGGCTTACATGCAGCAGGCCCTCGATGCCGGGCAGGAGCTCAAGAAAGGCGCCGAAGTCCATCACGCGCACGATCTTGCCCGTGATCACCTGACCGGGCGCGATGCGCTGAGCCAGCTCGTCCCACGGATCGGCTTCGAGCTGCTTGGTGCCGATGCCGATGCGCTTCCCGCCTTCCTTGATCTCGAGGATCATGGCCCGCACTTGGTCGCCGGTCTTGAGCGCGTCCACCGCGCTGGAGACGCGCCTGCGCGAGATGTTAGAGACATGCAGCAGCGCCTCGACGCCGCCGCCGATGTCGACGAATGCGCCGAAGGGCTCGACGCGCGTGACCTTGCCGGTCACGAGCTGGCCCGCGCTCAGCGCGCCCATGAGCTGCTTGCGCGACTCGTCGCGCACGCTCTCGAGCACACGCCGGCGCGAGAGCAGCACGCGGCGCTTGCCCGAGTCGAGCTCGACCACCTCGCACTCGAGCGTCTGCCCGATGTAGCGGTGGAGGTCGTCCTCGCGGCCGAGCCCGACCTGCGAAGCGGGCATGAAGGCCGGCACGGGCCCGATGCGCAGCTCGAGACCGCCGGTGTTCTGGCCCGAGACGCGCGCCTCGACGCGGGCGCCGAGCGCGAGCTCGTCCCACGCGGCGAGCGCCTTGGTTTCCTTCAGCGAGAGAAGGTGCAGCCCATCCTCCATGCCGTGCTTGGTGAAGTCGAAGGCCATGCCGACGGCCGGCGGCTCGTCGAACTCGGTCTTCTTGATCACGCCCTGATCGAGGGGTCCGAGCTCGATGATCACATCCTCGCCGCTGAAGCCCTGCACGACGCCGCGCACCATACCCGAGGCCTTGGCGCCGCCCTTGCGCGGAGCGCGACCTTGAAGGTCGAGGTCCTGCAGGTTGATGCCATCGAGGGCAGCGTCGACTTCGCGGGAGAGGGCGTCCTTTGCGGATGACGGGCGCTGGGGGCGTTGAGCCATGTGGAGGAGTTGGAGCGCGTTGAGCGCGCCCGAGTAGGATACATTCCCTCGGGTCGGGGCCCTAGGGTCGGGCATCTGGGGGCCTGACTCGGTCGATGGACCGCGCTCACTTTAGGGAGCGATGTGGAGCGCCCTGGCGCACTCCTCGGCCGTGTCGGGGAGGTTGGTTCCCGCGAGGGCCTCGCGCGCCGCGCGAGACACGCGCGAATCGCTGTCCGAGAGGGTCTCGACGAGGTGCGGCAGGCTGAGCGGGGCGCCGAGCTGCCCGAGCGCGTGGCAGGCGGCCTCGCGCAGCACGGGGTCGTTGTCGCGCAGCGCCGCGACGAGCGCGAGCGCCGCCTCGTGGCGACGCCAGGTGCGAGCGCCGACGCTGGCGACGGCCGCAAGTCGAGTGGCGCGCGAGCCGCGGACGAGTTCGTCGATGCGCTCGCTCGCCTCGCCGTTCCACCACTCTCGCTCGCTGGCGAGCCACGCCACCCAAGCCTCTCGGCGCGGGCCGAAGTCGAGCCCACTCATGCGGCGCAGGGACCAGTGAGCACTCTCCGCGAGCGCGGGCTCGGCGGCGTCGAGGAGCTCGACCAGCCGCTGCGCCGACGCGGCGTCGCAGAGCTCGCCGAGCGTGCGCGCGGCAGCGGATGCGAGCTCCACGCGCGCGGCGCAGAGGTGCGGACGCACGGCGCTGGAGAGCGCTCCGTTCGCTTCGTGGTCCATCGATGCGCCCACCCGGCGGGCCTGCGAGATCGCGATGGCCGCCAGCTCGGGGTGGATGCTCAGCGCACTCGCCAGCGCGGGAATCGTGCACGCATTCCCCGTGTCGCCGAGGGCGAACAGGATCGGACGCGCTTGGTCAGCGCGCGCGTGCAGGTGACCCTCGGCCATGGCGCTCTGTCCGCGCGTGACCACCATCAACGCCGCTCCGAGCACCGCCGTCAGGAGCACCGACGCGAGTACGACTTCGAGCAGCGTGAAGCCACGGCGGGCGCTGCGCTTCATGAGCCCGCTCCGAGCAGGGTGGCGATGCGCACTTCACCGTTGCCGGCCAGGCTCGACCAGCGCACTCGCATGACCACGGGCAGCACGCGATAGTCCGCCGAGCGATCGAAGGCGTCGATCACCCCGTTGTCGAGGTTGAGGTCCATCGGCGTTCCGAACTCGGAGCGCGCGAGGTCTTCGCGCAGCGTTCCGGGTTGATCGGCGAGCACGGGAAAGAGGACGTCGCCGGGTTGGGTGATCCCGAGCGCGGGTGAGCTCTGGACCCCGAGACAGCAAAGGTCGCTCCGGGCGCCGTGCCGGGACCGGCGAGATCGTCGCCGCGGTGCCGGTTGTACTGCCGGAAGACGTTGGCGAAGCCGGCGGTCTTCATGACCTCGACCTGACGACGCGCGGACTCGAGCGCGAGGCCTTGCTCGTGGCTCATGCGCTGGGCGCGCATGGCCGTGACCAGAGCCTGCGTGAAGCCGAGCAGCCCGACGGACAGGGCCGCGATCGCGACCATGAGCTCGAGCATCGAGAAACCCGCGCGAGCGGTCTGGCGTCGGCCCTGCGGCCCTTGACGGTCCATCCGATTCCCCAAGCGAGCCGTCCCGGCTCGTTTCCATGCCTTGCTTCGTCCCCACCGGGCCCTCTTCGCCCGGGCGCGCTATTCGCAGCACGCGCAGGTTGGATCGACACGCCCACGCGGGCGGCGAGATGGAGACACGAGGAAAGCGCGAGTCCTGCGCTGTGGAGCGAAAAGTCTTTTCACTCGTTGCACGCTCCGTCGCACTGGCGAAGATGCGCACCATGACGGCTCGTCCCCGCATTCCCGTCGCAGTCCTCGGCGCCACGGGCGCTGTCGGCCAGCGCTTCGTGGCCCGCCTCTCTCGCCACCCTTGGTTCGAGGTCGCGGAGCTCGTCGCCAGCGACCGCTCGGCCGGACGGCGCTACGACGCGGCCTGCGCTTGGCGCATCCCGAGCCTGCCTTCCTACGGCGGACTG
>VGYZ01000079.1 GCA_016872795.1 Planctomycetota bacterium | reverse complement strand
TCGCGGCTGGATCCACGATGTGCACTTGCCGGTGCTCGAGGGCTCGATGACGGCGCTCACGGACATTCAGGGAGCGTGCGAGCGCATCAAGTCGACGCCCATTCCATTCTCGTACACCACGCTGATCCACCGCATCACGGCAGGCTACTGCTACGCGCTGCCGTTCGGGCTCGTCGATTCCGTCGGCATCCTCACGCCGGCGGTGTGCGTGATCGTCGCGTACGCGTTCTTCGGTCTCGATGTCGTCGGCGACGAGCTCGAGATGCCGTTTGGTAACGACCCCAACGACCTGCCGCTCGACGCCATCTCGCGCACGATCGAGGTCAACCTGCGCCAGCGCATCGGCGAGCGCGACTTGCCGCCGCCCGTGCAGCCCATCGACGAGATCCTGTCCTGAGCGCGGGCTGCGCAGATCGCGATCGATCCTGAGCGCGGGCTGCGCAGATCGCGATCGAGCAGCGCGGAGCGCGAACGCGAGCGGAACGGCTGTCCGCTCGTCGCTTACGAGCGGACCAACTGCATCAAGCGTGATTGGGCCTCTTGTGGCGCGGTCGCGTCAGGCGTTGAACTCGATGTGACGCGGTCGCGTCACATCGCGACGCTGCGGGCCGCGGCGTCGTTGTCGAGCAGCGCCACCGCGCGCGCGAGGTCGATGCAGCGCGCGTCGCCGAGGGCGCACTGGATGCGGCGCAGGCGCTCGAGGTCCGACGCGGACTCGAGGCCGAGGCGGTAGTTCGGTCGGGCGAGCTCCGGCGGCGCGCGGCGCGTCACGATGCGGAAGCGGCGCGGGCGTTCGAACAGGTACTGCAGCGGATGCTCGCGCAGCTGCTCGCCGGCCTCGCGGAAGGCGGTCTCGAGCGCTTGCGCGCGCACGACTGCGCAGCCGGTGCCCTCGGGCATGCCGCTGTCGCGCGTCGGGAGGTTGTGCGTGACATCGGCGTGCTGGCGCAGGTGGTGATCGATGAGCACATCGGCTTCCTGCCACGAGAAGAACGGCTGGTCACCGCCGAGCAGCACGATGTGGTCGGCCTGCACGCTGCTCGCGGCGCGCCAGCAGCGCTCCAGCAGGTCGGCGTCCGCTCCGCGACGGCAGGCCCAGCCGCGCTCGAGGCACAGCGCTTCGATGCGGTCGTCGGCGCTCTCGCGCGTCGTGGCGACGAGTAGGCCATCGGCGCGCTGCATCAGCTGGGCGCGCTCGACCACATGCTCGAGCACGGAAGCGGGGCCGAGCGGGAGCAGGATCTTGCCGAGCAGGCCATGACTGGCGAGCCGGGCAGTGACGATGGTGACGACCTTCTCGTAGGACATGGCTGCGGCGGGAGCTCGAGTTCTGGCTGAAATCGGGCGCCCGGCTCCGCAGCTTGAGTCGGATTCGGGACGCGGCCCGGAGGGGGGAAGGGTGGACCGGGCGGCTATTCTCCGCAGGCCATGCTGAGCCTCGATCCCCACCCGCTTCTGTGCGCGCGCGCCTTCGTGACCACCTTCCCCAAGCCCTTGGGCGAGTGCGAGGTGCCGAGCTGGCTGTACGAGCTGCATCTGGAGAGCGCGGCGGCGCCGCTCGTGCGCTCCGAGGAGCTGCGCGGCGCGGTGCGCGATCTCCTGCGCCACGGCGGCTACAAGCCGACCGGTCGCGGCAAGCCGTCGAGCGAGTACCTCGCGCGCGCGGCGGGCGAGGGCGGGCTACCGCGCATCAACCTCGCCGTCGATGCGTGCAACGCCATTTCGCTGCACTCGGGGCTTCCCATCAGCGTCGTCGACCTCGAGCGCGCGCGAGCTCCGCTGCGCATCGGCGTCGCGGGCGCGTTCGAGCGCTATGTGTTCAACGCCTCGGGTCAGGAGATCGACATCGAAGGGCTGCTCAACCTGTTCGATGCGGCGGGGCCGTGCGCGAACGCGGTCAAGGACGCACAGCGCACCAAGACGCATCCGGGCACGCTGCGGACGCTGTCGGTCCTGTGGGGCGTTGTCGGGCACGAGACGCAGGTCGAGCGGGCGGCGGCGTGGTATCGCGAGCTGCTCGAGCGCGCGGGCGCGGCCACGGCCACAGCCTAGAGGGCTAGGCACGCGGCTTTTGCCGTGCCCGTCGCTATCCTCCTCGCCCCATGTGGAAGGGCTCGAGCTTCCAGCGACTGCTTGCCCTGCTGCGACCCGAGGTGGTGCCGCAGGTGGGGCGGCTCATGGTCGTCGCGTTGCTCGCGGGGCTCGCGGCCTTTGGCGAGAAAGCGCCGCTGCTCCTGCTGCAGCCGCTCTTCGATCGAGTGCTGTTCCCAGCGGCCGGAGCCGAGGCTGAGGCGCGCGGCGAATCGGGAGCCCTCGGAGGATTGTTTGCGAGCCTCCAGGCGCGCGTCGAGGGCTGGGTCTTCGGGCCCGCGGGTGCGGCGGATGGTGACGAGCGCAAGCTTGCGTCGCTGTGGACCGTCGGCGGCCTGATCCTCGTCCTGACGATCCTGACTGCGCTCGCGCAGTATGGGATGACGCTGATCGCGCGTCGCGCCGCCCTGCGCATGGTGATCGATCTGCGCCAGCGTCTCGCGCGTCACATCATCGGACTCTCGATGCGCTACCACGGCGAGCGCCAGTTCGGCGATGTGCTCTCGCGCATCAGCTCGGATGTCACCCAGACGCTGCAGTCGGTCAACCTGATCCTCAAGGACCTCGTGCAACAGCCGCTGCTGCTCGTGGGATCGCTGATGGTGGCGGCGTTGAGCGCGCCCATGCCGACGGTGATCGTCCTGTGCGTGCTGCCGATCGTGATCGTGCCGATGGCCAAGCTCGGACGGCGCGTGCGCAAGCGCTCGACCAGGTCGCTCGCGAGCCTTGGCGCCTCGGTCGAGGTCCTGACGCAGATGTTCTCCGGGATTCGCACGGTGAAGGCCTTCCGGGCTGAGGAGCGCGAGCTCGAGCGCTATCGACGGGTCAACGAGTCGTACCTCGAGAGTGCCATGCGCATGGTGCGCGCCGTCGCCACGATCGAGGGCGCGACGACATTCCTCTCGCACTTTGGCTTCGCGGTGCTGCTCGTCGCCGTCGGCTGGGGCACGCTGCGCTTCGAGATCTTCTCGAGCCCCGGCGACATGACCGTGTTCTTCGGCGGCATCGCGATGATCTACACGCATGTCAAGCGGATGACGACGGCCGTGAACCATGTGCAGGAGTCCGCGGGCGCGGCGGAGCGACTGCAGGCGCTTCTCGACGAGCGGCCCGACATCAGCGAGCGCCCCGGCGCGGCCACCGTGAGCTCGCTGGGGTCGGGCCTCGCGTTCGAGCAGGTGAGCTTCACCTACCCAAGCCAGCCGCGTCCGGCGATCGATGGGCTCTCCTTGCAGGTGAAGCCGGGCGAGACGCTCGCTCTCGTCGGGCCGTCCGGCGCTGGCAAGACCACGGCGATCGACTTGATCGCGCGCTTCATCGATTGCAGCGCGGGCCGCATCGCCGTCGATGGCCGCGACCTGCGCGACCTGCGCATCGACGACTGGACGCACATGTACGCGATGGTCGGACAGGTGCCATTCCTGTTCCACGCGACGATCCGCGAGAACATCCTCTACGGCAAGCCCCTCGCCACGCAGGCCGAGATCGAGGCCGCGGCGCGCTCGGCGCACATCCACGACTTCATCGCGGCACTGCCCGAGGGCTACGACACGGTCGTCGGCGATCAGGGCGCGCGGCTCTCCGGCGGACAGCGCCAGCGCATCACGATCGCGCGCGCGATCCTCAAGAACGCGCCCATGCTCCTGCTCGACGAAGCGACGAGCGCGCTCGACAGCGAGAGCGAAGCCGAAGTGCAGCGCGCGCTCGAGGCGCTGATGAAGGAGCGCACCGTGATCGTGATCGCGCACCGGCTCTCGACGATTCGCGACGCCGATCGCATCGCCGTGCTCGAACAGGGGCGGCTCGTCGAGCTCGGCACGCACGACGAGCTGCTCGCGCGCGAGGGCGCCTATGCGCGCCTGCACGCGCTCCAGTTCCGCAAGAGCGCGAGCTAGCAGCGCCACAGGCGCAGCTCGGTCACGCGCTGCGCAGGCTAGCGCTTGACCAGCAGGCACACGGCCTGCACCGCGACCCCTGCGCCGTTGGCGAGCGCTCCGAGGCCTTCGAGGGACTTCCCCTTGAGATTCACGGCATCGCTCGGCACGCCGAGCAGCGCGGCGATGCGCGCGCGCATGGCGGCGCGGTGCGGCGCGATGCGCGGGCCTTCGGTCGCGATCACGAGGTCGACATTTTCGACGCGCCAGCCGGCGGCGTGCACGCGCGCCACGCATTCGCCGAGCAACGCGGCGCTGTCGGCACCCTTCCAGCGCGGATCCTTGTCGGAGAACAGCGTGCCGAGGTCGTCGAGGCCGGCCGCGCCGAGCACGGCGTCGGCGAGGGCGTGCAGCACGGCGTCGCCGTCGGAATGACCGAGCGGACCCGTCGGATGGGGGAGCTCGATGCCGCCGAGCATGCAGGGGCGGCCCGCTTCGAGGCGGTGGACATCAAAACCGAGGCCGATGCGATGGGTCATGCTTGGGACTCGCGCGCGCGCCGTGACAAGATCGCCTCGGCGATCTCGAGGTCGTCGGGCGTGGTGATCTTGAGGTTGGTGTCGTCGCCGCGCACCAGTGGCACGGGGCCGATGTAGCGCTCGTACAGCGAGGCATCGTCGGTCGGTGAGAAGCTCTCGGCGGCGGCGCGCTCGAGCAGCAGGGCGAGCTCGCGCGTGCGGAAAGCCTGCGGCGTCTGCGCGGCCCACAGCGTCGAGCGGTCGACCGTGGCCTGCGCGCAGCGGCCGTCCGGAGCGCTCTTGAGCGTGTCGCGCACAGGCACGGCGACGAGCGCGGAACCGAGGCGGGCCGCGGTCTCGATGGCGGCTTCGATCGTCGCGCTGCGCACGAGCGCGCGCGCGGCGTCGTGCACGAGCACGAGCTCGCACTCCGCGGGCACGGTTGCGACGCCGAGCCGAACCGAGTCGCTGCGCTGTGCGCCGCCAGGCACGACCGCGCGCACCTTGGCGAGCGCCGGAGAGCGAGCGCTCAGTTCGCGCACGCGCTCGACATCCTCGCGGTGCACGACGAGGACCAGTGCGCTCACGCTCGGGCTCGCGTCGAAGGCAGCGCAGGCGTGCTCGAGGATCGAGCGACCGCAGAGCGCGCGGAACGGCTTGCGCTCGCCCGCGCCCATGCGCGTCGAGTTGCCGGCGGCGACGAGTACGGCGGCGGCGTTGGGGGTCGGAGTCACGGGGCTTCCTCGCGGGGGGGTGCAGAGCGTAGGGTTCGGGCGCCTCCCTATGCATCCTCCCGAAGTCGCACCCCTGTCGGACAAGATCGTGCTCGGCATCGACCCGGGCACGCGCGTGGTCGGTTTCGGTGCCATCGGGCTCGCGCCCAAGGGCTTTCTGTTCCTCGGCGCCGGGGTGATCCGCACCGCGGCCAAGGCCGACATCGCGGCGCGCCTTGGGCAGGTGCGCGTCGAGCTCGACCGCATGCTCGCCGACCTGCGGCCGGGCGTGGTCGTGGTCGAGGAGGCCTTCGCGCACCGCAACATGCAGAGCGCGCTGCGCATCGGCGAGGGGCGCGGCGTCATCATCTCGGCGGCGGCGGCGAGCGGTGCGACGGTGGTTCAGATCCCGCCCGCGGTCGCCAAGAAGGCGCTCGTGGGCTACGGGGCGGCCGACAAGTCGCAGGTGGCGGCCATGGTGGCGCGCCTGCTCGGGCTGGAGCAGCCGCCCGAGCCCCGTGACGCCACGGACGCGCTGGCGCTGGCGATCACCTACGGGATCCGCTGCACTTCGCCCGGCCTCGAGCGCTGAGGCTGGTTCCGCGGCTATAGACCCCATTGCCGCGCCCGTTGCCGCGGCATTTTCTAGGAACTTGCTCCCTTCTAGCGAGATCGCGTCCCGTGCTACAGACTGGACTGAGTCCCCCGCCCCATGGCCTTTGAGACTCCTGAGACCGTCAGCGCGGTCGTCGGTCGACTGTTCGCCGCCGGGCATCCGGGGTTCGAGCTACTCGACCGCGACCTCGTGCTCGCGCGTCACCGCCGCGTGCCCTATGTCGGCGTCGACGAGCTGGGGCGGCTCGTGCTGGTCCTGTGCCTCGAGCCGGAAGCCGGTGACGCGGCCGCGCTGGCGCTCGATGCGCTGGCGTTCGCGCGCGCGCGCTCGACGGCGCTGGTGAAGCACCTGAACGCGCCGCGCCTGCGTACTCCGCTCGCGGCCGTGGTGTGGGTCGTCGCGCGCGGGTTCGGCGCCGACGAGCGCGTGCGGTTGGCGCGACTCGAGCCGGGTGCGGTGCGCATGTTCGAGTGCGTGTGCATCGAAAGCCAGCGCAGCGTGGGCGAGTATCTGCTCGAGGTGAGCGCCGCGAGCGAGACTGCGCCGAGTGCGACCGTGGCACCCGCCGCGACATCGCCGAGTGCTCCGCTCGCAGGCTTGCCGCAGCCGCTGCGCGAGCTGGCCGAGAGCGTCATCCGGCGCGTCGAGCATCTCGACGACGACCTCGACGCCACGCGCACTCCCGATCACATCGCCTGGCGCTTTCAGGACGAGCTCGTGTGTTCGGTCTCGCTCATGGGTGGCGAGCTGGCGGGCGCGGTCCCCGGCGGCGATTTCGACGGAGCGATCGCGGGGCCGAGCGATGTCGAGCGCTTCCTCGGTGCGGCGGTCCAGCGCTACCTCGCGGTGCTCGGCCACGGCGACCTGATCGCGGTGCCGCGTCCCAGTACGCCGGCGCCCTTGCTCACGCCCGAGGAACTCGCGGCGTTCGATCCGAAGCGTTGAGCGCAAGCAAATCCGCACCACTCGCGCGACCAGCGCGCGGCCCGAGCGACAGGAGGGCGTGAGATCGTCCGGGAGCGATGGCGTGGTGCTCGGCCTCGTGGGCTGGTTGGCCGTGCTGCTCGCGCAGGCCGTGCGAACGCGCGTACCGAGCGCGACGACGCTGCGTCCGTCGCCGTGGCAAGCAGCCGTGCCACCGGGTGAGGCGTCCGGGGAGGGGACATCGGTCGGAGTGGAGTCAGTCGGAGTGGAATCTGGGGCTGCGGCACCGCGCAGCTTCGATCTTCAGACGGCGAGTGCGCGCGCTCTGCGGCGGCTGCCGGGGATCGGCGAGGTGCGCGCACTCGAGATCGTGCGGGAGCGCCATCGGCTGCGCGGCAGCGGAGTGCCGCTCGACCTCGCTTCGCTGCCGGGCATCGGGGCGAGGACGGCGGAGCGCGTGGCGGCGGCGCTCGCGAGTGCGCGCGCGAGTCCGCCCCGTGAGTCCGCCCCGTGAGTCCGCCCCGTGAGTCCGCCCCGTGAGTCTGCCCCGTGAGTCTGCCCCGTGAGTCTGCGCCGTGAGTCTGCGCCGTGAATCCGCCCCGCGAGTCCGCCGCTGTGAGCAGGGTGCACCATCGGCCGCGAGCCCTGCTAGACTCCGACGCTCCCCCTAGGCCCGGCCACTGCGAGCTTGAAGCAACCGAATTCGAGCGCTGCGACGACTTCGAACAGCTTGCCAGCCCCGCGCCACGGGCTGCCCGAGCCCCTCACGCGTGGACAGATCGACGCGGTCGTGGTCCCGGCGCTCGACGAGGACCGCTACGGGCCGGAGCGCGCGGGGCGCGGCGACATCACCTCGCTGCACGCGGTGCCCGAAGCGGCGCAGGCTCGCGCGCGGCTGGTGTGCAAGGCGACCGGGCGGCTCGCGGGGCTCGATGTGTTCGCGCGCGTGGTCGAGCTGTGCGATCCCTCGGCGCGCATCGAACTCGCGGCGCGCGACGGCGACGCGGTCGCGCCGGGGCAGGTGCTGGCGCGCTTCGAAGGGCGCGCGCGCGCGCTCCTGCTCGCCGAGCGCACGGCGCTCAATCTCATCCAGCGCATGTCGGGCACGGCTTCGGCCACTGCGCAGTATGTCGAGCGCTGCGCTGGCCGCGCGCGCGTGCTCGACACGCGCAAGACGACGCCCAACCTGCGCACGTTCGAGAAGTACGCGGTGCGCTGCGGCGGTGGCGAGAACCACCGCTTTGGCCTGTTCGACGAGGCCATGGTGAAGAACAACCACCTCGATCTCGCCGGGCGCGGGCTCGAGGAGGTCGTGCGCGACCTGCGGCGCGTGCTGGGGGCCGGAGTGCGGATCACGGCCGAGGCGCGCGACGAGGCGGAGGCGCTGGCGGGCATCGCGGGTGGCGCGGATGTCGTCTTGCTCGACAACTTCAGCGTCGCGCGCCTGCGGGATTGCTGCCCACGCCTGCGCGCGGCGGCCTCCGTGCGCGGCCGTGCGGTCGAGCTCGAGGCGTCGGGCGGAATCACGCTCGAGACCATCGCGGACTTCGCCGGCAGCGGCGTCGACCGCATCTCGGTCGGTGCGTTGACGCACTCGGCACCGGCGCTCGACCTCTCGCTCTATCTGGAGCCGGCGACGTGACGGGTGCGCCGCGCCACGACACGCGCGAGCTGATCCTCGACCTGCCCGCCGTGCATGCGTCCGCTCGAGCGGCGCGGGGACTGGTGCGGCACTTTGCGGAGCGACATGGGATCGGCGGCGCGGATCTCGACGCTCTGGTGCTGATCGCCGATGAGCTCATGACCAACGCCGTCGATCACGGCGGCGGCGGCGGGGCGTTGGAAGAGAGCGACCTCTCGCCGCAGGTCTTCATGCGCATTGCTGTGGCGATCGACGAGACGAGCTGGAACATCGCCGTGTCCGACCAAGGCGGCGGCGATCCGAGCGTGGTGGACGCGCTGCTGCACCCCGAGGGCCTGCCGGGTCTCGAGGACGAGCGCGGTCGCGGGCTGTACCTGATGACGCTCGAGTGCGACTCGGTCCGTGTGCGGCGCAGCGACGACGCGCTCGGACTCTGCATCGTGGCGCGGCGCACGCTCGGAGTGCGCTGAGGGCATGACGAAGCTCGCCCTGTGGTTGCTGGCGCTGCCGCGACCCGTGGCCTGGAGCCTGTGTTTCGCGTGGTATGCGCTCGTCGCTTGGCTGAGTTCGCGAGAGGGCGGCACCGAGCCGCGGATGTGGTGGTGGGTGACGCTCTCGAACGGCGCCCACGCTCCGCTGTTCGGGTTGCTCGCGTGCTGGCTCGCGCTGCTCGTGCCGCGGGAACGGGGCTGGCCCGCGCTGCGCGTGTCCACGCGCCTCACGCTGTGCGCGGCGATTGCGCTGCTGGGGTTCGTGGACGAGTTGCACCAGTCGATCGTGCCCGGCCGCGACATGTCGCTCCTCGATGTGCTGACGGATGTCGCGGGCGCGGCCGTGGCGCTCGAATTCGTGGCGCACCTCGGCACCGAGGCGCGTCGAGCCGCGGGACTGTGGGCTCGCCTTGCGCTCGCCGCCGCGACATCGCTCGCCTGCGGAGCGCTCGCCACATGGCTTCCCCTTTGCTTCCCCGGCGTCGGCTGGTTCTAGTACGCGCGTGAGCGACCAACGCGACAACTACAAGAGCCCGCTTTCGACCCGCTATTCGAGCGCCGCGATGCGCCAGAACTTCTCCGACCAGAAGAAGTTCGGAACTTGGCGCCGCCTGTGGGTCGCGCTCGCCCGCGAGGAGCGCGCACTCGGGCTCGCGATCAGCGCCGAGCAGGTGGCCGAGCTCGAGGCGCACACCGCGGACATCGACTTTGCGGCGGCGGATGCCTACGAGAAGAAGCTGCGCCACGATGTGATGGCGCATGTGCACGCCTATGGCGATGTCGCTCCCAAGGCCCGCGCGATCATCCACCTCGGCGCGACGAGCTGCTTCGTCACCGACAATACCGAGCTGATCCAGATGCGCGATGGCCTGCGCATCCTGCGCGCGCAGCTCGTCAGCGTGATCGACCAGCTCGCGCGCTTCGCCCGCGAGCACCGCGCCCTGCCGACCTTGGGCTTCACGCACTACCAGCCCGCGCAGGCCACCACGGTCGGCAAGCGCGCGACTCTGTGGATCCAAGACCTCGTGCAGACGCTCGAGGAGCTCGACCACGCCGAGGCGACGCTGCGTTTCCGCGGCATCAAGGGCGCGACGGGCACGCAGGCCTCGTTCCTCGAGCTGTTCGACGGCGACCACTCCAAGGTGCGCGAGCTCGATCGCCGCATCACGGCGGCCTTCGGCTTCGAGCGCACCTTCGGCGTCACGGGCCAGACCTATCCGCGCCTCGCCGACTTCCGCGTCGCGCAGGTGCTGTCGCAAATCGCGCAGGCCGCGCACAAGTTCGCGACCGATGTCCGCCTGCTCTCCAACCGCAAGGAACTCGAAGAGCCGTTCGAGGACAAGCAGATCGGTTCGTCGGCGATGCCGTGGAAGCGCAACCCGATGCGTTCGGAGCGCATGTGCGCGCTCGCGCGCTTCGTGATGAGCTTGCTCGACAATCAGGCGCACACGGCCGCGAACCAGTGGTTCGAGCGCACGCTCGACGACTCCGCCAACCGACGCCTCGCGGTGAGCGAGATGTTCCTCGCGACCGACGCGATCCTGCAGATCTACTTGAATGTGTCCGCGGGCCTCGTGGTCTACCCGGGCGTCGTGCGGCGCAACCTCGACGAGGAGCTGCCGTTCCTCGCCAGCGAGCACCTGATGATGGAGGCCGTGAAGGCCGGCGGCGACCGTCAGGAAATCCACGAGGCGCTCCGCGTGCACGCGCGCGAGGCGGCGCGCGTCGTGAAGATGGAGGGTGGCAAGAACCCGCTGCGCAACCTGCTGCACGCGGACCCGGCCTTTGCCAAGGTCGCGCACCGCATCGACAGCCTGCTCGAACCCGCGCGCTACATCGGCCGCGCCCCGCAGCAGGTCGACGAGTACCTCGCCGAGGACATCGCGCCGATCCTCGCCCGCCACGCCGCGCTGCTCGGCGCCAAGGGCAAGGTCGAGGTCTAGCCCGCCCGGCGTTTTCAGCGCACGAGCGCCGGGAATCCGGCGTCGAGTCGCGCTCGCAGCCGCGCCAGAGAGTTCGCGGCGTCGGGCGCGAGCGGCGGCGCGGCGAGCAGGTTGCGTTGCTCGAACCAGTCGGTATCGACGCCGCGGCACTCCAGATCGAAGAACTCCTCCTCGACGCGCAGGCTGTCGTGCTCGCGCGTCGTGACGCGCAGGAGCTTGTAGCGCTCGTCGCGCAGGGCCTGCGAGTGGCGCAGCACGCGCGGCTCCTGCGTCGGATCGAAGTTGGGATGGAACAACTCGGTGTAGGCGTGGTCGCGCACGGTCGGCGTCTGGCCGCGCAGCAGCGGCGCGAGCGAGCGCGAGTCGGCCTGAACGGAGGGCGAGAGCGTCCCGCCCGCGAACTCGACGAAGGTCGCGAACAGGTCGTTCATCTCGACGAGCGCATCGCACGCGCGACCGCGCAGGTGCGAGGGGACGAGCGGCGAGCGCACGATCATGGGCACGCGGCATCCGCTCTCGTAGAGCGTGCCCTTGCCATTCTCCGCGGTGAACGGCGGCAGGAGTCCGCGCGACTCGGTGCCGTTGTCGCCGACGAGCACCACGGTCGTAGTCTGGGCATCGATCCCGGCGAGCAGTCGGCCGATGTGGCGGTCGAGGTCGCGGACCATGTCCCGCAGGTTGTTCGAGAAGCCGCTGCCGAAAGAGGCCTCGACCAGCGGCGGCAGCGCGTGCACCGGCGCGTGCGCCGCGTTGTACGAGACGTACAGCAGGAAGGGCTCTGGCAGCGAGCGCACGAGCGAGAGCGCATCGTCCGTCGTGTCGGTCGTCGGGTAGTTCTCCGCGGGTGGCACCCGCATCGGCCGGACGAGCGGCGCTTTGCCGTCCATCGGCAGTGCGATACCGCGCGCGGGATCGACCGAGAGCGTCTTCTCCCAGTTGTAGTAGCCGGCGTTCCGTCCCGACTCGACGGGCGCGCTGAGGTTGAACATCGAGCCCGCGTAGGAGCCGAACCACGTGCCGACGGGCTCGCCGAGCGGATGGTGCGGGTGTTGGGCGAGCGTGCGTGCGTCGCCCAAGTGCCACTTGCCGACAGCCGCGCTCGCGTAGCGCGCCGGCGACGCGCGCAGCGCCTGCGGCAAGAGCTCGCACGCGAGCGACAGCCCCACATTGACTTGGCCCTGACCGTCGTCTTCCTTCTTGATCACCGAGCCCACGCCGTTCGCGCGGCTGTGCAGGCCCGTGAGCAGTCGCGCGCGGCTCGGCGTGCAGGCCGGGGCCGACCACGCCTGCGTGAACAGCATGCCTTGCCCTGCCAGCTCGCGATCGATCACCGGAGTCGGCGCCGGCAAGCCCGCGGGCCGACCCAGCGAGCGCGCGTGGCGCTCGTAGGCGCCGATCAGATCGCAGCCGACGTCGTCGATCACGATTATCACGACATTGTGCGCGCGCGTCGCGCTCGTCGGGGCGTTTGTCGGGGCGCTCGCGCAGCCGCAGGCGATGAGCACGAGCGCGGCGAGAGCGATACGCATGTGGTGATTGTGCCGAGTGCGGAGGGAAGTTGCACGCGCCTCAGCGCAGGTGCAGCTGCATCAGCCACTGCTTGTCCTGCACGGGCGTGCCAGCGAGGCCAGCGCGCTGCAGCGCCGCGAACGCGCCCGTGAGACGGTCCATCGTCAGGTCGATGTAGACGCGCTTGCCCGAGCGCACGAGTTCGACGATGCGGTCCGAGTTCTCGACGGCCGTCACCGTCACGGCGTCGATGGCGCCGCCCGCGAGCAGGCCGGGACAGCGCTTGTCGAAGGCGTCGACGGGCGCGGGCGAGGGTGCGTCGACGCGTCGCGGCGCGGCGACCACATTCGCGTAGGGCACGATGCGACTCGCGGGGACCACGCGCCGCGCGGTGCCGCGCAGCAGGTAGGGCTCGAGGTACACCGGATCGATGGCGGTGATCACGACCGCGTCCTCGGGGAGCAGGCGTGCGAGCGCGTTGGCCGTGCTCCGGCGCCCGGGCCGCGGGTCCTGCGGCGGAGCGGGCCAGATCGCGAGGCAGGCGAGGGGCGCAAGTCCGAGCCATGCGAAGCGCTCGGCCGCGGCGGGAAGCGCGCGCGCGAGCGCCACGGGGCCGAGGATGCAGCCGGCGGCGAGGAGCGGCAGGTGGAAGCGCTCGTCGACGTAGTAGTAGGTGAGATAGAAGAGCGAGCTAGGCAGGGCTGCGAGGGCGAGGGTCCACGCTCCGGGGCGCGTGTCGCGTTCGCGCAGGAGCCAGAACGAGGCGAGCGCGAGCGCCGCGAGCGGCACGGCGACGGGCAGTGGGGCGAGCGCTGCGAGGTTGCGTGCGAGATAGCGCGACGAGAAGGCGAGCTCCGCGTAGTCGTAGGGGACCGAGTTCCAGTAGTGGTAGCCCGTGCGCCAAGGATCGCCGAAGGTGCGCGCGTTGAACGCGAGCGTGGCGAATAGCACGGCGAGGGAGGGCGTCACGAGCAGCGCCGCGTTGCGCCAGCGGCGCGGGCTCGCGAGCACGAACAGTAGCGGCGGTGCGAGCAGCGCGAGGCCCACGAAGCGCAGCGCGAAGGCCAGTCCGACCAGCAGGCCGACCCCGAGCGCGCGCGCGGCGCTCCACTCGCGCGGCGCGCGCAGCGTGATGAGCACGGCCCACAGCCCGAGCGCGAGGCTCGGCACGTCGGTCATCACCTCGCGCGACCAGCGCACGAAGGTGGGCAGCAGCAAGAGCGCGCTGCCCGCGCCGAGTGCGGCCCATGATCCCGCGAGGTGGTGTGCGAGCAGGAACGCGGCCGCGAGCGCGAGCAGGGCGAAGCCGAGCTCGAGGTAGATCGCGTTGCCGAGCTCGCTCCCGGTCAGCGCGTACAGCGGTGCGAGGAACAGCACCGAGAAGCCCGGCGAGGTGCTCGTCGGATGCGAGCGGCCCTCGATCTCGATGTCGAGTCGCCCGAGCTCGACGAGGCGCTGCGCGGAAGTCGCGTACTCCTCGGCGTCCGGCACCACCGCGAAGTTCGAGCCGTGGAACGCGGGCAGGTGCAGGCGCCAGAGCGCGAGGGCGAGCAGCGCTGCGAGCAGCGCCCAGCTCACGGGGCGCAGGCGGTGCGCGTCCGGGAGTGGAGCAGGCGCGAGCCAGCGGGCGAGGGAGTCGAAGGCGCGCATGGCTGCGGGAATGGTAGGGGCGGGCGGGGAGGGGCTCGCGCGCCGGCTTCGCTCCATGTCGGCTTCCGCTCCGCCGCGGCTGTGGCGGGGGAGCTCAAGGCGCGCGCGGACTCGGCGGGGCGAGCCAAGCGCCTCCGGCGGCCTACTCGGCTCGAGCGGGTGTCTTGCAATGTCCCTCAGGCGGGATCGAGCACTTTTGCTGAAAAAAAATCCAACCACAGAACTTGCAAAACCGCATTCTGGAAGCTTCCTGACCACTGAGGGCCCCGTTTCGGCTCAGCGAGGCGCACGGAGTACTCCGTCGGCACACCGTGTTCGAACAGAACCCGGACTCCCGTTCCCTCCGTCTTTTGGTCGATGACATCGATGTTCGTCTGCCGCTAGGCACCCCCCAACCCGCACCTCCAGCCCCCTTTCCAGTGTGACTGCTCCCGGCATCCCCAACGAGTTCGTGCTCTCGACCTCGTGCTTTGGGACGAGGCTTCGAACCATCGAGGATCAGGCCTTCGCGGCCGTGGCGATGGGCTTCCGCAAGATCGAGATGGGTCAGGCGGACACGCCGCCTTCGCTCAACGGATTCGCCGACTCCCACCGCGAGACCGGCATCCGGGTGACCTCGGTCGTGTCGGGCTGCCTGAAGCCCTCGCACGAGCGCCAGGCCTGCCAGCTGCTCTCGTCGTTCAGTTTGGAGGAGCGCGAGCAGGCCATCGGCTCGGTGCGCCGCCACATGCACCTCGCCCAGAAGATGCTCGCTCCGGTGGTCGTGCTGCGCGGCAACTCCGTGGTCGACGCCAAGCTGCGCGCCGAGGCCGAAGTACTCAACTTGGAGCTTCACAAGGCTGGCCTGTCCGAGGAGCTCGCCGAGAAGATTCGCGACTTCGTCCACCGAGTGCAGAAGAAGGGCCAGCGCCAGCTCGAGTACCTCTGCCGCTCCCTGCACCAGCTGCTCTCCGAGATGCCCCAGACCAAGCTCGCCATCGAGCCGGGTCTGCACATCGATGACCTGTTGAGCTTCGAGGCCATGGGCTGGGTGCTCGACGACCTTTCGTCCAAGGGCCTCGCCTACTGGCACGATGTCGGCCGCATCCACATGCGCGAGAAGTCGGGCCTGCCCGGGCAGGGCCACTGGCTCGAGGCCTACGGCAACCGCATGGTCGGTATCCACCTGCAGGACGCCGCCGACAACGAGTACCAGATGCCCCCGGGCACCGGGGAGGTCGACTTCCGGCTGGTCGGGGAGTACACCTCCAAGAGCGCCCTCAAGGTGCTCGAGATCGACCAGAAGCACGGCCGCACCGAGATCCTCGGGGCGGTCCAGTTCCTGACCGGGAAAGGCTTCTAGGGCGCCCCTCCCAGGGCGCTCCCGCGGGTCCCGTCCCAGGGTCCTGACCGAGGGGCTTGCCAAGCGCCCTCTGGCCGCTATCCTCCTCATCCCTCGCAACTGCCCTGAAGCGGTGGCGAGGTCTCAGCTCGCGGGCGTAGCTCAGTGGTAGAGCGCCACCTTGCCAAGGTGGATGTCGAGGGTTCAAATCCCTTCGCCCGCTCCAGCCGGCACGGCAACCGGCCGCCAGCCCCCAAGTGGCCACCAAAGCCCCTGCGCGGGCTTTTTTCGTATCCTCGCCGCTCCCTTCGCGAGCCGCCCCCCCCCGGCGAGCGCCCGCTGCGCGT
>VGYZ01000078.1 GCA_016872795.1 Planctomycetota bacterium | reverse complement strand
CCAGCGGCAGGCGCTTCAAGTCGCCCGGGCTGGAGATGCCTTCGAGCAGGGGCTGGGGGGCGCCTTGGTCCGAACGGGAGGCACAATCGTGGGTGTCGGACATCGGGGCCCCGCTCTGGGATCCTCCATCCTTGGGTCGCGGACCTCGGTTTGCAACCGGCCAAGCGTCGCGGGAGCCCCCGGGCGAGCCCTAGGAGCGTCGCCTTAGCAGGAAATCGACCATTCCAAGCCCCGCAGCGCTCCACGGGCCACCCCACTCGTGCGCTTGGACGCGCGCCCGCTCGCCCTGCTCGTCGGCATAGCGCCGAGTCTCGTCGAGCCCGAGGGCCGCCACGAGCGTGGGTTTCCGCTGGGCCGCGTCCTTGCCGGGAGTCTTGCCGAGCTGCTCCCTATCCGCGGTGACATCGAGCACATCGTCGACCGCCTGAAATGTCCGACCGAGCGTCGCCCCCCACTCGCGGGCCTCGCGGCAGCGCTGCGCGCTCGCGCCCGCGCACAGGGCGCCGAGCTCCGCGGACACCGCGATCAGCGCGCCCGTCTTCTGCGCGTGCAGCTGCTCGACCTGCGCCAGGGTGACCTTGCCGCCGCTCAAGCCCAGATCGCGCACCTGCCCGCCGACCATGCCCGCATCACCGGCCGCGCGCGCGAGCGCGAGCACCGCGGGCGCGGACCACGGCGCCTGCGCGCGCGCGAGCACCGCGAACGCCTTGGTGAGCAGCGCATCTCCCGCGAGCAGGGCGTTCGCCTCGCCAAAGCGCACATGGCAGCTCGGTCGACCGCGGCGCCAGTCGTCGTCGTCCATGCACGGCAGGTCGTCGTGCACGAGGCTGTAGGCGTGCACGAGCTCGACCGCGACGGCCGGCGCCGAACAAGCCGCGTCCTCGGCGCCGCACCAACGCCCCACGAGCCGCACGAGCGCCGCGCGGAAGCGCTTGCCACCACCGAGCGCCGCGTACTCCATCGCGTCCGCGAGCACGGCGGGCACATGCCCGCGCTCCGCCCGCAGGGCGCGCTCGAGCTCCGCCTCGACCCAGCCTTGGGTGTCCGCGAGCCACTCCTCGACCGAGAGCGACGCCACGCGCCCTAGCCCTTGGCGTCCGGATCGCCCGCATAGGGCTTCGAGCCCGCCTCGGTCAACTCTTCGACCCGGCGCTGGTAGAGGTCGAGCTGCTCGCGGCAGCGCCGCACCAGCTCGGTTCCCTCTTGATAGCGCGCGATGGCGTCTTCGAGGCCGATCTGGCCCTGCTCGAGCTCGCGCACGAGCGCCTCGAGGCGCTCGATCCGCTGGTCGAAGCTCCACTCCGGGGCCGCCCCTTGGTTCGCTTGGCTCGTCTTGGCCATGGCTGCGCAAGTCTAGGGTCCGACCGGCCTTGGGACAGCCCCGGCGCAGGCACTCCTTGCCGAATCTCACCTACACGGTAGGCTCAGGGCAGTTTTTCTGGCCCTCGGCTCCAGACGGGCTTCCGCTCCGCACGACGGGGGAAGGAAGTCGCAAGGGGTCGGACTTTCCAGACCGCATCCGCACCGACTCCGGCTCAGCTCGAACCTCACCGCGCTCCGCCCGCGCCGCAGACGCCTTCACCATGCAGCCCAAAGTCGCCCTGATCTACGCCAAGAGCCAAGTCCTGCGCGAGAAGGCCGCCGCCCTGTTCGCGCAGGAGGGTGTCGCCACCGGCAACGGGGCCCGCGACGAGATCATTCCGCCCTTGGGCATCGCCATCCTCGCGGCCGGGCTGCTCGAGCGCGGCTACGAGGTCAAGATCCTCGACGACTCCATCGAGGACATGGACACCCTGCGTTCGGCCATGGAATGGTCCGACATCGTGGGCATCTCGACCCTCACCCCCAACGCCCGCCGCGCGCGCGAGCTGGGGCTCGTCGCCAAGACCGAGGTCGGCCGCTTCGTGATCATGGGCGGCCCCCACCCGACGACCAACCCCGAGTTCTTCCTCGACGCCGGCGCCGCGGACATCTGCGTGCAGGGCGAAGGCGACCTGACGCTGCCGGAGATCCTCGAGCACTGGCAGGACCGCTCCAAGTGGACCGACATCCTCGGGATGACCTTCAAGGGCGACGACGGGCAACTGGTCAAGAATCCCCGCCGGCCGCTCATCAAGCAGATGGACGAGGTGCCCTACCCGGCCTACCACCTCTACGACATGCCGAAGTTCCTTCGGCTGATGATCAACCCGTCCGTGAACATGATCACATCGCGCGGGTGCCCCTACGCGTGCACCTTCTGCGATGCGGAGATGACGCCGCGGCAGTACCGCTCGATGAGCCCGACCAAGGTGGTCGACCTGATCGAGCACCTGCTCAAGACATACAACCCGCCGCAGTTCATGTTCTTCGACGACCTCTTCACGATCCAGAAGAAGCGCGTCATCGCGATCTGCCAGGAGATCATCCGCCGCGGCCTGTTCTTCGAATGGACCTGCGAGTCGCGCCTCGACACGATGGACTTCGAGCTGCTGCGCTGGATGAAGAAGGCGGGCTGCGTGAAGATCTACTACGGGCTCGAGTCCGGTTCGCCGGATGTGCTCGTGTCGGTGAAGAAGGGCCTCACCACCGAGAAGATCCTCGCCGCCGCGAGGCTCAATCGCGAGGTCGGGATGACCTTCAAGTACTTCCTGATGTACGGCTTCCCGCAGGAGCAGGCCAAGGACCACCGCCTGACCGAGTGGATCGTGCAGCAGACGCGGCCCGACCAGATCCACCTCTCGCTGCTGCAGCCGATCCCGGGAACCGAGATCTACGAGCAGCTCAAGCCCGTTCTGTTGAAGGACATGGCAGAGGTCGACTTCCACTACTGGCACGGCACGGAGTCGTTCAAGCACCCCGTGTTCACGCACAAGGAGCTGCAGGACGATCGCGAGCAGCTGCTCAAGATCCACGCGCGCACGACGCGCAGCCTGAAGAACCGCTTGCTGCGCAAGTGGGAGCGCTTGGTCGCCATGGTGCGCAACCCGGTGCTGATCTCCGACTGGTTCGAGGTTCGCCGCCGTCGCAAGACCTACCAGGCGCGCGTGCGCTCGTCGGAGTGGAGCTACGCCTTCGAGCGCGACAAGCGCGACAAGGTGGCGCTGCAGGTGCCCGAGGTAGAGATCGACTGAGAGCGAGCGCCTTCGCGCAGACAACACGGGCGGCGTGCGGCTCTGGCGAGTCGCGCGCCGCTCGCCGTTTCAGGGGAGCTGGTGCAGCACCCGCGCGTGATCGTAGCCCGCGAGCACCGCGGCGCGCGCCGACTCGGGCATCTCGGCGAGGAGCGCCAGCGCCTTGTCGCGCGAGAGGAACGCGGGCGCGGAATGGCGCTGGAAGTAGTGCCGGATGCGCGCGTCGCCCAACGAAAGCTGCAGGCGCCGTCCGAGGCCGCGGAAGAACGGCTCGGGGAAGCCTGCGTCGGCGCCGGCCTGCACCTCGCGCAGCACGGTGTCCTCGGTGCCGAACTCCCACTGGCCGAAGCGGCCGATGCTCTCGACGAGCGCGTCGCGCACGGGCGCCTCGAAGCCCGCCACATGCGCGATGCGCTCGCCGAAGTCGCGGCTCTTGTGGCGCATCAGCATCAGGCCCATGCCGAGCTCGAAACCGCGCAAGTCCTCGACGCCCGCGGCGCGGATCTCGTCGCACATCGATTCGAACGAGCCCTCGCCCCAGCCGTAGAGCGCGATCGCGAGGCTCTCGTGCAACAGCTCGGGCTCGCTCTCGCAAAAGCCCAGCAGCACCTCGAGCTTCTCAGCCCGCGTGCCGGGGAGCCGCGGCTCGAGCTTCTGCAGGTACTGCGAGTAGCGGTAGCCCTTCTCGCTCGCCAGCGTCGCGAGGTTGGCGCGCAGGTTCGCAGGGGCCGCGTCGCGCACGAGTCGCAGCGTGTCGACCAGGCCGAGCGTGGCGAGCAGCGCGATCATGAGCCACAGCCAGCGGACGCGCGCGACCGCGACGGCGCACAAGAGCGTCGCGAGGAACCACAGCGGCATCAGGCGGTGCAGGTAGAAGTAGTGCATCGCGCGGCCGATCGTGTAGGCACTCGCGAGGTACACGGCGAGGAAGACGACGATGTGCGCGGCGAGCGTGGCGAGCGTCCAGCGGTAGGCGCGCGACTCCGCCCCGCGCAGCGCGAGCAGCGCCGCCAGCGGCGTCAGCGCGAGCAGCGCGAGCGCCAGCAGGTCGAACCACGCGCGCTCCCCTGTCAGCGAGCTCCAGAATTCGGTCAGCAGCGCAGCCTTCGGCTCGGTTCCTCCGACGAGGCTCGTGCCGTGGATGTCGAACACCGCCGTGCCGACATTGAGCGCCATCCACAGGAGCGGCGTGAGGCCGATGAGCGCGCCGACCACGGCCCACGCGAGGCGCGCGCGGAAGAGCTCGCGCTTCCATGCCAGCAGCAGCAGACCCCCAGCCACGGCGATCGTGAGCGCGCACTGGTACGAGACATAGAAGCCCAAGCCCGCGACCGCGCCGAGCGCGACCCACAGGCCGCCGCGCGCCTCGCGCATGATCGCCGCGCGCAGCGCGAGGTAGAGGATCGCGCCGAGGAACAGGCAGGCGTGGTAGTGAATGCCGAGCGCGAGCAGCGAGTTCGCTTGCACGCTCTCGGGCGCGAAGATGTACAGGAGCGCGAAGGCGCGCGCGCTCGAGCGGCCGGCGAAGCGCTCGCACAAGCGCCAGCCCATGCCGAAGATCGCGACGCCGAGTCCGATGGCGACGAGCTTGAGCGCCAGCACGCTCTCCCCCACTGCTGAGAACGCGAGAGCGTCGAGCAGGCTCACGACGAATCCGCCGCCCTCGTAGGGGTGGTATGGCAGGAGGTGCGTCGAGACTCCGACGCCGTCGAGCAGCGCCTTCCCGGCGGTGGCCTTCTCGAGCTCCTCGCCGTACACGAAGACATCGCAGAAGGACGCGGCCAGCAGCAAGCGCAAAGCTGCGAAGGCGAGCGCCCAGCCGAGCCACTCGTGGCGCCAGCGAGCGGGTTGATCCAAAGCCGTGCTCATGCGACGGCGCGACGGTAGCACGCAGGCCGAGGCAATTCGACGCGACAGGCGCTGCGCCAGCACTTCACCGCCGCGCAGGCTGCTACCCTGCGAGGGTGACGATGGCGAGACCTCTCGACTCGACAGCGGCAGGCGCAGCAACTGCGCGCGGGCCGCTGCAGGTGCTGCTCTGCACGCTGCTCGCGCTGCTCGCCTGGCTGCCCGCGAGCCGCCTCGACGGCTGGGCCTACGACGATCGCGAGGTTCTCGAGAATTCGGTCGTGCAGGGCTCGCTGCCGACCTTGCAGGCATTCCGGCAGGACTACTGGTCCCACCTCGGCGCCGCGGGCCACTACCGGCCGCTGGCCACGCTCTCGCTGCGCTTTGACCTCGCGCTCCATGGGGAGAGCCCCGGCGGCTTTCATCGCACGAACGCGCTCCTGCACGCAGCGGTGGTGATGCTCGCGGGACTCGCGCTGGTGCTGCTCGGCGTCTACGCACCTGCGCGCCCATTCCCTTGGATCGGTCTAGCGCTCTTCGCGACGCATCCCTCGCTCGCGGACTCCGTGGCGTGGATCTCGGGCCGCACGTCGAGCCTGAGCGCCTTGGGTGGGCTCGTGGGCGCCGTGTTGTTGCTCCACCTCACGGTTCCATGGAGGGATGAGAGCGCGGGGCGGCTGTCGAAGGTCGGTGTCGCCGCGGGGCTTGGCACATTGCTCGCGCTGCTCGCCAAGGAAGATGGCCTGATCTTCGCGCCGCTGCTCGTGTTGCTGGGGCTGGCCCACTCGCGGCGCGCCGCCGCCGCGTCCGCTGTGGGTGCGCTCGCGGCGCTGGTCGTCTACCTCTGCCTGCGCGCGTCCGTGTACGGCACTCCGTGGCCGTCTGCTCCCCATGCGCCGCTCGCCGGCGCGAGCTTCTCTGAGCGCTGGCTCGTCGGCGGGCGTGCGCTGCTCGAAGCGCTTCGCATCGCGGCGGTGCCGTTCGCCCACCCGCTCGTGTACGAACGCAGCGCCGTGTTCGACGACTTTCAGCCTTGGCTGGGCGCACTGGGTTGGGGCGCGTGGGCAGGGGCGCTCGTGTGGGGCTGGCGCTGCGTGCGACTCCCCGCGACGAGAGGTGCGGGACTCGCGGCCTGCTTGGCGTGCGCGGCGTTCTTGCCGCTCGTGCAGCTCGTTCCCGCCGGCGCGCTGTTCGCGCCGCGCTTTCTCTACTTGCCTTTGCTCCTCGGAGCCCTCGCGCTCGACGAGGCGTTGCGTTCCTTGCTGGGACGCTTCGCGCCATGGGCTGCGGCTCTCATGCTCGCGTGCGCGATCCCCGCCGCGTGGTGGCGCTCGGACCTGTACCGGTCGAAGCAGACATTCTACACCGAGCAGCTGCGCCAAGTTCCCGACGATGCGCCCGCCCACAACGAGCTCGCGCTCGCGCTGGAGGAAGCGGGCGACCTTCCGGGTGCGCTGCGCCTGTGGCAACGCGCGCTGGAGCTCGATCCGAACTACGGTCGTCCGTGGTCGAACCTCGGGCGCCTCGCGCTTGCGGAGGGCGATCTCGAGCGCGCGGAGCGCTGCCTGCGACGAGCCGCAGAACTAGGACGCGGAAACGCGCTCGCCCATGCGAACCTCGGCGCGCTGCTCTTGCGGCGCGAGAAGTTCGCCGAGGCGGCTTCGAGCTACGCGGAGGCGACGCGGCGCGCGCCGGGAATGGCCCACGCCTGGCGCGGGCTCGGCAAGGCGCGCCTCGCACTTGGGGACTACTACGAGGCCGAGCGGGCGGCTTGGCGCGCACACGAGCTCGGGCTCTCGTCGGACGCCGAGGTCTCGCGCGTCTTGCGCGAGTGCTCGCCGCACACGAACATCCGTACATACTAGGCTCATGTCGATCTCGCGACTCTTGCTCGTCGTCGCTCTGTGTTCCTGCTCCCCGGATGCACAGTCGCTCGAAGGCGACGGCAGCGCTTCGCACTCTGCGGCGCTCGTGCCCGAGACGCTCTATCGCGCCCGAAACTGCATCACCTGCCACGGCAGGGACTTCGAGGGGACCATGCAGGCTCCGCCGCTGCGTGGGCTCTCCGCCCACTGGAACGCGCGCGATCTCGCGGCGTTCCTGAAGGAGCCCAAGCCTTGGCTGGCGAAGGAGCCGCGCCTGGCCGAGGCGGCGCGAGCATTCCGCACCCCCATGCCGCCGACATTCGGAACGGACGCGGAGCACCTCGCACTCGCGCAGTGGCTGCTCGCTCAGCCCTGAGGTCGACGCGCGAGCCGCGCACGCGGCACCACGAACGGACACCCATCGTCCGTTCGGCCGAAGTGCAGGCGCTCCCCGTACACGGGCGTGAGGACCTCGCCGCGCATCAGCGCGTCGACGCTGCCGCGCGCGACCAGCCGTCCTTCGTGCAGCACCGCCAGCGCGGTGGAGAACTGCGCCGCCAGGTTCAGCTCGTGGGTCACGACCAGCACGATGCGGCCCTCGCTCGCGAGGCGCGCGAGCAGCTCGAAGATCGTCACCTGATGGTCGGGGTCGAGCGATGTCGTGGGTTCGTCGACGAGCAACACGGCCGCTTCCTGCGCGATTGCGCGCGCGACCACGACGCGCTGACGCTGGCCGCCGGAGAGCTCGCTCATGGCGCGTCCCCGACACTCGAGCGCATCGCAGGCGACGAGCGAGCTCTCGATCGCCTCGCGGTCGCCGGCCTTGGGTCCCACCCAGCGATCGATGCGCGCGTAGCGCCCGCCGAGCACGAAATCCTCGACGCGCACATCGAACAGGCTCGGCAGGAACTGTGGGACGACCGCCACTTGCAGCGCCCTCTCGCGAGCCGATCCGGAGCGCAGGGGCTTGTCGTCGAGCAGGATCTCGCCGGCTTCGAGCTCCGCGAGTCCCGCCATGCAGCGCAGGAGCGTGCTCTTGCCGGAACCGTTGGGACCGACGAGCGAGACGAGCTCTCCGCGCACGAGCTCGAGGCTCACGCCGTGCAGGACGCGCGGTCCGAAGGGGTATCCGAAGCACACATCGCGAGCCACGAGCTGGTTCACCATGTGCTCACCTCCCGACGGCTGCGCACGAGCAGGAACAGGAAGAACGGGCCGCCGACGAGGGACATCATCACACCCGGCTGCAGCGCTCCCGCTCCGAACAGCCAGCGCTGGAGCACATCCGCGCCGAGCAGAAACGCTGCTCCTGCGGGCAGTGCGTGCCAGAGGAGCTGGCGGTAGCTGTGCTGCCCGAACAGGCGCAGCAGGTGCGGCACGACGAGCCCGACGAACGCAATCTGGCCCGCGACGGCCACGGCGGCCGAGGCGGCGAGCGCGGCCGCGACGAGCGCCACACGCTTCGTTCGGGCCACATCGACTCCGAGCGCCTCGGCGTCTTCCTCGCCCCCTTTCAGCAGGTCGAGCTCGCGCGCGACGAAGGGCACCGCGAGCGTCGAGACGGCGAGACTTGCGAACACGGTCAGGCAGTGAAAACCGCTGCGATCGTCGAGCGTGCCGAAGGTCCATGCGAGGATCGCGCGGCTCACCTCCCACTCCTCGAGCGTCAGGTATTGGATCGTCGCGAACGCGCCGGAGACGCACATGTTCACGGCGATGCCAACGAGAAGCAGCGTCGTGACGCTCGCGCGGCCGCGCGCTGACGCGATCCATGCGACGAGCGCCGTGGTGCACAGCGCCATCACAAACGAGAACAGCGGCACGAGCAGCGCATCGAGGCCGACGCTGCTCTCGAGCACCAGCCGCGGCGCGTAACCTCCGACGATCAGGATCGCGCAGGCCGCTCCGAGGCTTGCGCCCCCCGTCACGCCGATCAGCGACGGCGAGGCGAGTGCATTGCGGAACAGGCCTTGGATCAGGCCGCCCGACAGCGCCAGTGCCGCGCCGACGCCGAGCGTGCACAGCGCGCGCCACACGCGCAGCTCGACGATCGCCTGCGTGCTGCGCTCGAGCGGTTCGCACAGCCCGAGCATCGCCCCGGTGCCTTCGAGCACCTCGCCCGCCGCGAGCGCGGAGCTGCCGAGCATCAGTGAGCCCGCCGTCAGGCCGGTGAGCAGCAGGCCATACCAAAGCGGCGCGGAGAGGACGCGGGTGCGCACGGTCATTGGCTCCTGTGCTGCGCGAGTCGGCGGGCGAGCTGCTCCACGCGCCGCTCGAGCTCTTCCGCGGCGCTGACCAGCTCTTGGGAGCCGGTGGCGAACAGCCACGCCGGCAGCGTCACGATGCGATCCTCGCGCACCGCACGCAGTCCCGCGAGGTTGGCTTCGCTGCGCAGGAGCCGCTCGGCCGCGCCGCCGCGATCCCCGCTCGGTCCCTCCCCCATGCGCAACGGCTCGCTGACGAGAATCACATCCGGGTCGAGCGCGAGCAGGTCCTCGAATGTGATGCCCGCGTGCCCCACGATTCCGCGCTCTCCCATCAGATTGCGGATTCCGAGCATCTCGAACAGCGCGTCGATCGTGGTCTGCCTGCCCGCGGTCGAGCCAGCTCCGCCGAAGTTGGAGTAGGCCAGTCCGCGCCAGCCGCGCTCGCTGCGTCGCTCGCGCAGCGCACGCGTGCGTCGATCGAAGTCCGCCAGCGCCCGCGCCGTGAGCTCGGGATCGCCGAAGGCCGCACCGGCGCCGACCAGCGCCGCCCGCGCATCGGCGAAGTCGCGCACGATCGGCAGGGCGAACACGCTCACGCCCGCGGACCGCAGCTGCGCCGAGGTCTCGGGCGCCTGCCAGGAGTCGATCACCACCAGATCGGGCTGCAGCGCGAGCAAGGGCTCGGCCAGATAGGCGTCGAAGCGCGCGATCGGCCTTGGCTCCGGGCGCCCCGCGTGCAGCACGGAGTACTCCAGTGCCTGCGAGGGTACGCCAGCCATGCGCTCGAGCCCCGCCACCGCCACCGCGATGTCGACCGCCGTCGCGCTCGCGGCGACGATGCGCTCGGGCTGAGCTGCGCTCGTCGTGCGCGCGTCCTCGACACGCGAGCATGCACCAACCGCGAGGGCAAGCGCCGTGAAGGAGCAGGCGCTGGCGAAACGCTCGAGGGCGCGGAGCTGCGGCAGGTCGTACATCGAGACACCTTGCGGCCGAAGGGAGACGCGTCGCGGCCGTGGGCATTCCGACTGCGAGCCGCGACGCGCGCGGCCCTCACGGTTGCGGGCCAGTCCCGGATTCGCACCGGGTTCCCCCACTGCACCTCGCTGCCGAGGCGCCGCGACGGGCGAGATTGGACGAGAACAGGCGCGCAGTCTACTGCGCGGCCAGCCACGCGAGGAAGCGGCGCTCGAGACCGTCCTGCGTGAGATCGACGCCGGAGAGCGGGACGGAGTAGACCTCGGACACGAGTTCCTCGAAGCCCACCGCGCTTCCCGCCTCGGCAACCTGCCGCAGGAGCTGCGCGAACTTGGCCCGACTCTCGGCCGGCTGGGGCGCGCTCTGTTCGCGCAGCCAGTGCAGGAAGCAGGACTTGTAGGCCCGGAAGAACTCGAGGTAGTCGGTCAAGAACTCGCGCGCGGGCAGCTCTTTGCCCTGCGCCACGCTGCCCAAGAAGGGCGCGCGTACGAAGGTCCGCTTCGAGGTGTCGTCGCTGCGCAGCTGGAAGAAGAGCAGGCGCTCGTCCTTGGTCTTCGCGCCGCCCTTCGCACCGCTCTTCTGGCCCTCTTGCAGGACCTTCACGAAGTAGTCCTTCCCACCACCTTCGCGCCACAGGCTCTCGGAGTTGTTGGGGGGCAGCAGGCCACCCTCGGAGCGACCGCCCGGAATGAAGGCCGTGAATCCATCCGTCGAGTTCGAGCGGCCGGAGCCGCCCGAGCGCGTGTTGTTCTCGCCGTAGAGGTCGATCACCGCCACTTGGCCGATGGCGGTCTCGAACGCGGCGTCGAGCGCGTGGCCGAAGGTGTGCCAGCACAGCGTGACCGCCGCGCGCTGGGCCACGTTCTGCAGCAGTCCCGTCGGCTCGCGCGAGTCCATCGCGACGCCCTCGCTGAGGTTCTTCAGGTTCGGCTTGATCGGCGGATATTGCAGCGCGATCACCTGCGTTTCCTGCCAGCCGAACTCGGTCCATGTGGCGAGGCCATCGTTCCAGTACAGGCTGCGCGCGCCCTCCTGGCGTTGTCCGAGGACGCCCGCGAGCTGCAGGAAGTGCTCCCGCGTGGGAGCGAGGACGAGCACTTGCGTGCGCATCGACAGCGGGGTCAGCCCGAGCATGGTGCCGCTGCGGAATCCCACGCGCAGCCGGTCGAGCGCGGGCGCGAGGCTCGCTCCACCCGCGAACGCGTCGAAGAAACGCTCACATTTCGCCGCGCCAACGCCCGCCTTGGCGGTCTTCAGGAACTTGAGCACATCCGCGATGTCCGCGCGCGCCGCGGCGACCACGCTCGCCGGCGCGCCGATCCAATCGAGCCACAGCTGGTGCGTGGCGAGCACCGCCGCGAGGGAGTCCTTGAAGTCCTCGACCCTGCCCTTGTCCGCGAGGAATTCGCGCGGAATCCGCACATCGATGGCGCCCACCTGCGCGAGCGCGTAATGCGACTCGAGCACATCCTCGAAGCTGACCTCGGCCGGAGCGCGTCCCTCGAGGGGGTGCCGTTCGAAGAATTCCTTCGCGAGGGCGGCGAAGTCCACCTCGTCGGCGCGCGCGGGCGAAACGAGGCCGACCAACAGGAGCGTGCACGACAGCCAAGAAAATCGGTGAGCGGGGCGCATGCGGTTCAGGGGCTCGGGACTCGGTGTCAGTGGAACTCACGCGCCGCCGCGCGGGTGGGCGCAACCCGTTTCGATTGCGTCAAACCGTGTCCGTGGCGTGCGCCGCTGCTCCAAACAGGAAGCGCACTGGGATCTGGATGTCCGGATGCAGGCTCTTGTGCACCGGGCAGGTGTGGGCGGCGTTCTCGAGCGCGGCTCGAGCCGCTGCGTCGAGGTTCGCGGGCACGCGGATCACCACGCCCAGCGAGCCGATGCGCCGCACCCCTGTCGCGACCATGCTCTTCTCGACCTCCACGCCGGCACCCGAGAGGTCCCAGCCGTGACGGCGAGCGACGATGCCCATGATCGTCAGCATGCACGAGCCGAGCGCCGTTGCGACGAGATCCGTCGGCGAGAACGACTCGCCCCGGCCTTGGTTGTCGACGGGTGCGTCCGTCGACAGCGTGACCGAGCTCGGGCCGTGGGTGGCGTGGCAACGCAGGTCGCCTGCGTAGCGGATCTGGATCTTGACCATGGGAACATGCTCTCCGTGAGCGCGCAGGATATCGCGCGCCGATCAGGGAGCGATGTACGCAATTGTGCCGTTGACGATCGTGAGGCGCACCGGCAGGGCGAGCCAAGCCTGCGGATCGATGGCCAGAGGATCCTCGGCGAACACGGTCAGGTCCGCTGCGTAGCCCGGCAGCAAGAGCCCGCGGCGATCGTCCTGCCGCGCGGCGCGCGCCGCTCCGAGCGTGAAGGCCGCGAAGGCCTCGGTGGGCGTGAGCCGCTGCTCTGGCAGGAAACCACCGCTCGGAGTGCCATCCGCTCGCGCGCAGGTCACCGCAGCGTAGAGACCCAGACGCGGATCCGGACTCTCGACGGGGAAGTCGCTTCCAAACGCGAGCCGCGCCGGATCACTCGCGAGACGTCGCCACGCATAGGCGCCGACGATGCGCTCCGGCCCCAGGCGCGCGGGCGCCCAAGGCATGTCGCTGGTCGCGTGCGTCGGCTGCATGGATGCGATGGCGCCGAGCGCCTCGAAGCGCTCCCAGTCCTCGCGCGCGACCACCTGCGCATGCTCGACGCGCGGCCGCAACGAGCGGAAGTCGCGCTCGATCGCGCCCTGTCGTTCGAAGGCGTCGAGCACCATGCGATTGGCCCGATCGCCGATCGCATGCACCGCGGGCTGCAGCCCCGCGCGCGCACACACGGCCACCGCACGCTCGAGTGCCTCGCGGTCGAGCAACAGAAGGCCCGAGTGCGACGGGTCGTCGTGGTACGGCTCGAGCAGCGCTGCGCCGCGCGAGCCCAGCGCCCCGTCGGCATAGAGCTTGACGCCGACGACGCTGAGCAGCTGATCCTCGCCGGTCCCAAACGGCAGCCCGCGCACGCTCGTCGCATCGAGGGTTGCGCTCCCCGAAAGGTACGCGATCGTCCGCACGCGCAGCTCGCCGCGCTCGTACAGCGCGTGCAGGATCGCGATGCCTTCGCGGTCGATGCCCATGTCGTGGATCGCCGTGAGGCCGAGCGCGAGCAGTTGCGACTGCGCCAGCAAGAAGCGTCGCTCGCGCACTTCGCGCGTCGGCGGAGGCAGAACGCGTTGCACGAGCTCGCACGCAGCATCGATGAAGACCCCCGTGGGACTCCCCTCGGCATCGAGCAGCACGCGACCGCCCGCGCCGACGGACTCGCTCGCGCGCGGATCGTGAGCGAGCGCGAGCCGCATCGCCTTTGCATTCGCGAGCAGGGCGTGCCCGTCGACGCGCTGCAGGATCGCGGGATGATCGGGGGTCGCGGCACTGAGCTCCGCGTGGTGCGGGAACTCCGGCGGACTCCACAGGTTCTGGTCCCAGCCGCGACCTTCGATCCAGGTCCCCTCGGGCAGCTCCGCCGCGCGTGCGCGCACGCGCCCGACGAGCTCTCCGTAGCTGGCGCAGCCGCGCAGGTCGACGGCCTCGAGCGCCGCCCCGAGGGCTTCGAAATGACCGTGGGCGTCCTGCAGCCCGGGCAGGGCGACACCGCCGCGCAAGTCGACGCGCTCGCAACCAGCGGCGAGCCGCTCGAGCTCGGCGAGCGCGCCGGCGGCCTGCACCTTGCCATCGCGCACGAGCAGCGCTTCGACGCTGGGCCAAGCGGATCCGCCGCCGTGGACCTCTCCGAGGTAGATGCGACCGTTGTGAATCAGCTTCGCCTCGGGACGCGGCGCGGCGCAGGTGGCGAGCACGAGCGGGAGGAGCAGCCAGACGCGCTTCATTGCGGCGCACATTAGTGCCCTCTATCGAGCTTTGCACCGTCCCTTGGCTGGAGGCCCGCGAGCCCGGGTCGTAGGCTCTGCGGCATGGCTCAATTGACAGGCAAACTGGCGCTGGTGACCGGCGCGTCCTCTGGGATCGGCGAGTGCATCGCGAGGGCCCTTGCGGCGGAAGGCGCGCGCGTCGTGCTCGCGGCCCGCCGCAGGGACAAGCTCGAGCGGCTGGGCGCGGAGCTGCCCGGTTCGGAGACGATCGAACTCGATGTGCGCGATCCGCAGGCCGTCGCACACGCGCTGCGCGCGCGACCGTTCGACCTCGCGATACCCAACGCGGGCCTCGCCCTCGGCATCGATCCCGTGCAGAAGGGCTCGCCCGCGGACTGGTCCGAGATGATCGACACGAACATCAAGGGCGTGCTGCATGTTCTCCGTGCGGTCACGCCGGGCATGATCGAGCGCAAGCGCGGCGACATCGTGCTGATCGGCAGCGTCGCCGGACGGCAGGCCTACCCCGGCGGCAATGTCTACTGCGCGACGAAGGCGGCGGTGCGCTCGCTGTACGAGTCGCTGCGCTACGACCTGCACGACACCGGAATCCGCGTTTCCACGGTCGATCCCGGGATGGTGCGCACGCCCTTCAGCGCTGTGCGCTTCAAGGGGGACGGCGAGCGCGCGAGCAAGGTCTACGCCGGCGTGGACTACCTGCTTCCGGAGGACATCGCCGACATCGTGCGCTTCGTCGTCACGCGGCCCGCGCGCGTCAACATCGGGGAAGTCGTCGTGTGGTCGAAGGACCAGCTGAGCGCCGTGCAAGTCGCGCGCCGCCTCTGAACGAGGTGCGGCTCACGCGGGCAAGAGTCCGCGCGCGTGGCACAGCTCCGCATTGAGCACCGCGGCCCCCGCGGCGCCGCGCTCGACATTGTTGCCGAGCAAGAACAGCTTCGTGCCGAACAGCGGGCAGGGCCGGATGCGGCCCACATGGACGGACATGCCGCCGTCGCGATCGACATCGAGGCGCGGCTGAGGCCGCTCGTCGCTCGCGTGCAGCACGAGCGGAGTGGTCGGTGCGCTCGGAAGCGCGAGTTCCTGCGGCACGCCGCGCCAGCTCTCGAGCGCGGACCGCACCAGCTCGAGGCTCGGAGCTCCGCGCAGCTCGAGCGAAACCGCCTCGCTGTGGCCATCGATGACCGGAACGCGATGACACATCGCCGACGCGACGAGCGCCGCGGGCTCGATGCGCTCCCCCACCCGGCGACCGAGCAACTTGCGCAGCTCGCTCTCGACTTTTTCCTCCTCGCCGCGGATGAAGGGGATGACATTGCCGAGCGCGTCGAGGCTCGGCACGCCCGGATAGCCCGCGCCCGACACGGCCTGCATGGTCGCGACGAACGCGCGCGAGATGCCGAAGCGTTGTTCGAGCGGCGCGAGTGCCATGGCGAGCACCGCCGTCGTGCAGTTGGGATTGCAGACAATTCCGCCGCTCCAGCCGCGCCGGCGCCGCTGCATGTCGAGCAGCGCGAGGTGCTCCGGGTTGGCCTCGGGCACGAGCAGAGGCACGTCCTCGTCCATGCGGAACGCGCTCGCGTTGGAGAACACCAGCGCACCCGCCCGCGCGAGCTCGGGCTCGATCTCGGCCGCCACCGCGGCATCCAGCGCGGAAAATACGACCTTCGCGCGCAGCGCGTCCGCGCGGCACGGCAGCACCTCGCGCTCGCCCAGTCCGCCGTAGGAAGGCAGGCTCGGGATGCGCCAAGCGCAGGCCGCGTCGTAGCGCCGTCCAGCCGAGCGGTCGCTGGCGACGAGCTCCGCGACCTCGAACCAAGGGTGGCGAGAGAGGCGGGCCACGAAGCGCTGGCCGACAGCGCCCGTGGCGCCGAGGACTGCGACGGGAATGCGGGGACGAACCGTCATGGTGCGCATCTTCGCCAGTGCGACGGAGCGTGCAACGAGTGAAAAGACTTTTCGCTCCACAGCGCAGGACTCGCGCCTTCCTCGTGTCTCCATCTC
>VGYZ01000077.1 GCA_016872795.1 Planctomycetota bacterium | reverse complement strand
AGACCGTCGCGCGCGAGAGCCCTCGCACGCGCGCGGCCACATCCGCATGCAGCGTGTCGGCGGCGGGGTGGTCCGTGCAGTCGATGAAGCGCTCGAGGATCGCGCGGCGCTGCAGCGTGAGCGGGCAGCCGCGCGCGCGCAGCGCCGCGATGGCGCGCTCGAGCGCGGCTGCGCTACCCACGGCGGCGAGCGGAGACTTGCGGCTCATCGGCGCTCACTATGCCGTTGCGAACTTGTCGCAACAAGGGGTCAAGGGCCTCAACGCCTGCGATGGGGCGCTCGATGGGGCGCTCGCGTGGTTAACCTCACGCGTCGGACAACGCCCCCGACCCGCCTTCCCCTCGCGCGAGCCACCCCGATGCAAGCCCTCGTCCTGCCCTATGGATCCCTCGCGCCGCGCTGCGCACCCGGCGTGTTCCTCGCGCCGAGCTGCTCGCTGGTCGGCGATGTCGAACTCGGGCCGCGCGTCTCGATCTGGTACGCGGCCGTCGTGCGCGGCGATGTGAACTCGATCCGCATCGGGGCAGAGTCGAATGTGCAGGACGGCGCCGTGCTCCATGGCACCTTGGGCGAGTGGCCGGTGGTGGTCGGCGCGCGCGTCTCGATCGGGCACCACTCGACGCTGCACGGCTGCGTGGTCGAGGATGGCGCGCTGATCGGGATCGGCGCGCGCGTGCTCGACGGAGCGCGCATCGGAGCCGAGGCGCTCATCGCCGCGGGCGCGCTCGTGCGCGAGGGCATGCGTGTGCCGCCGCGCTCGCTCGTCGTCGGCGTCCCGGGTGTCGTCAAGCGCGAGCTCACCGAGCGCGAGCTCGAGATCGTGCGACGCACGAGCGGGCGCTACACCAAGCTCGCCCTCGACACGCGCGCGGCGTGCCTCGCGGCCGGTCACACCGATCCGTTCGTCGCGGGCGAGTGACGCGCGAGAGCTCGCGGCCGCGCGCGGGCGTCGCGGATGGCGAGCCGAGGAACGCGAAGTGCTGGCTCAGCGCCGCGTACTCTCGCGCACGATCGCGCGCGACTCGCGGAACACGCTCTTCAGGATGCGCGAGAGCGCGGCGCGCGAGAATCCCTCCGGTGCCTCGCGCAGCCCGAGCGCGAGCATCTCGCACTCGCGACGCGGATCGGAAGCGGGCAAGTCGAGGCGGCGCTTGAGCGCGCCGATCTCGCGGGCGACCCGCGCGCGCGCGTCGAGCGCGGCGACGAGGCGCGCGTTGGCACGGTCCATCTTGCGGCGCGCGCGGACGAGCTCGCGCGGCGGGGGCGGTGTGCAATCGCGCTGACGAGGCATGCACGGGATGCTACCGTCGAGCGCCATGGAACGCGGAGGGGAACGCAGGCCGGAAGTGCTCGCACCGGCCGGGGACGACGCGGCGCTCGCCGCGGCGCTGTGGGCGGGCGCGGACAGCGTGTACTTCGGGCTCTCCGAGGGCTTCAACGCCCGCGCCCGCGCCGGAAACTTCACCGCCGAGCGGCTCGTCGAGACGGTCGCTCGCATCCATCGCGCCGGGGCGCGCGCCTACCTCGCGCTCAACACGCTGGTGTTCGAGCCTGAGCTCGAGCATGTCGAGCGCATCGTTCGGCTCGCCGCTGGCGCGGGCGTCGATGCGCTCATCGTGCAGGATCCAGCCGTGGCGCGCATCGCCCGCGCGACATGCCCCGCGCTCGAGATCCACGCCAGCACGCAGATGACGATCTCGAGCGCCGAGGGTGCCCAGTTCGCGCGCTCGCTCGGCGCCACGCGCGTTGTCGTGCCGCGCGAGCTCTCGGTCGACGAGATCGCCTTGCTCGCGAAGGGCACGGACCTCGAGCTCGAGGTCTTCATCCACGGCGCCCTGTGTGTGTCGTGGTCGGGGCAGTGCCTGACGAGCGAGGCCTGGGGCGGGCGCTCCGCGAATCGCGGCGAGTGCGCGCAGTCCTGCCGCATGCCCTACGACCTCGTGGTCGACGGCGAGCAGCGCGAGCTCGGCGATGTGAAGTATCTCCTGAGCCCGAAGGACTTGGCCGGAGTGCGCGCGGTCGAGGAACTCGCGCGCATCGGCGTGCACGGGCTCAAGATCGAAGGGCGCCAGAAGAACGCGACCTATGTGGCGACGGCGACCGAGACCTACCGGCACTACGTGGACGCGCTCGCGCAGGGCGAGCCAGCGCTCGCGCGCGTGCGGCGCGATCTCCTGCGCGCCACGCTCTCCTACACGCGCGGCTTCAGCGATGGCTTCCTCGGTGGCAGCGACCATCAGACGCTCGTCGAGGGGCGTTTCCCCAAGCACCGCGGCCTCTATCTCGGCGTGGTCGAGCGCGTCGAGGGCGCCTGCGTGTGGATCGAGCGCGACCTCGCCGGGCGTCCGTGGACCGGCGGCCTCGCAGCGCTCTCGCGCGCGGGCGGCCCGCAGGGTACACCCGCGGCGGCACTGCGGGGATTTGGCGGCTCGGACAGCGCGAGCGATGGTCCGGCGCCCGAGGAGATCGAGGTGCGCGCCGGCATGGGCGTCGTGTTCGACGCGGGCAACCCCGAAGACAAGCACGAGCAGGGCGGTCCGATCTTCCGCTGCGAGCGCACGGACTCTGGCTGGCGCCTGTGGTTCGGCGTGCCCGGCCCGGATCTCGGGCGCGTCGAGCCGGGCCAGCTGGCGTGGATTTCCGGCGATCCCTCGATCGCGCGCGAAATCGAGCGCGCGCTCGGGCTGGGCGAACCCACGGGGCGGCTCGCGATCGCGCTCACGCTCGAAGGTCGCGCCGGTGAGTTGCTGCGCGCCAGCGCGCGCTGCGGACACGCAACTGCTTTCGCGCAGAGCGCGAGCGCGCTCGCGGAGGCTTCGGGCGCTGGGCTCGACGAAGCGCTCGTGCGCTCGAAGCTCGCGGCGTTCGGCGGCACGCCGTTCCGGCTGGAGCGCTTGCAACTGGCGGGGCTCGCGCGCGGCCTGCACCTGCCCGTGTCCGAGCTGAAGGCGCTGCGCCGCGAGCTCGTGTCGGCGTTGCAAGCGCAGATCGAGCGGGGAGCCGCGCGCGAGATCGCGCTCGCGCCGATGCTGCCCGAGTTGCTCGCTCGGGCGAAGCGACCCGCTGCTGGGTTGTCGACGGAGCCGCGCCTCGTGCCCCTGTGCCGCGAGCTGGAGCAGATCGAGGCTGCGATCGCTGCCGGAGTCAGGGAAGTCGAGCTCGACTGGATGGAGATGGTCGGACTCGCGAAGGCCGTGACGCGCGCGAGAGAAGCCGGCCTATCGGTCACCCTCGCCACCGTGCGCGTGCAGAAGCCCGGCGAGGAAGGCTACGACCAACGCCTCGCGTCGCTGGAGCCCGATGCGGTGCTCGTGCGGCACTGGGGGGCCCTCGTGCACTTCCAGAATCGGCGCCGCGCAGGCGGAAACCCGCTGTTGCACGGTGACTTCTCGCTCAATGTCACCAACTCGATCACCGCGCGCGAGCTCTTCGAGCGCGGCCTCGACACCCTGACGGCTTCGCACGACCTCGACGAAGCGCAGCTGCGCGCGTTGCTCCTGGCGAGCGATCCCTCGCGCATCGCGGTCACGCTGCACCACCGCATCGCGACATTTCACACGGAGCATTGCGTGTACTCGCACCTGCTCTCCCGCGGACGCGATCACCGCACCTGCGGCCGACCGTGCGAGAGCCACCGCATCGGACTGCGCGACCACAAGGGACGCGAGCATCCCCTGATCGTCGATGTCGGCTGCCGCAACACGGTGTTCGACGCGACGCTGCAGAGCTCGGCGCTGCTCGTGCCCGAGCTGCTCTCGCTCGGCGTGCGCCGGTTCCGCGTGGAGTTCGTGCGCGAGTCGCGCGAGGTCGCGCAGGCCGCGCTGGCGGCCTACGCCGACCTGCTCGAGGGGCGTTGCACGGGCGCGGAGGCGGGCGAACGCGCGCTCGCGCGGCTGCATCTGGGCGTGTCGAGCGCGCCGATGGCGCTGATGCGCTGACGCGCGCGTCGGCGTGCACTACGCTATTGGCGACTCGCACCCCATGGCGCCGCAAGATCGACCCGTGCTCCTTCTGGCCCTGCTGCCCACGGTGGGGCTGTGCTTGGGCGCCCTGTCGCTCGTGTACTTCGCGCAAGGCCGCATCTCCAGCCGAGTCGGACCGCTGCTCGCGAGCGAACGCGCACCGCGCTTGTGGCTGCGGCTGGCGTTCATGTTGGCCGCGCTGACGCTCGCGGCCATCGTCGTGCACCGGGAGGACCTTCCGGGTGGTCTGGCGCTGTTCACGCTCTTGGTGGGCGTGGTCCTGCTCGCCAAGAGCCCGCTCGCGCAGGACGCCGATGTGGGCGAGCGCGGCGTGCGCCGTGGCTGGAGCGCGCGCGAGTACGCGCACATCGAGGAGTGGCGACTCACGGGCGAGCACCTGCGCTGGCGCGTGCGCGGCGAGTGGCAGGCGTGCCGCGTTCCGCTCGAGTTGCACGCGGCGCTGCGTGCGCGTCTGCAAGCCGCCTGTGCGCAGCGCGAGAGTCCGTTTCGCGCCTGAGAGTTGCTCAGCGCTCGACGAACGGACGCCAGTCCCAGTCGAGCCCAACCGCGGCACCCTCGCGGGCGTTGCGGCGTGCCACGAGGGCGCTGCGATGGCGTGCGGCCTGCGGCAGGAGCGACGCGAGTTCGACCGGTGAGCCTTGAGCGGCGCGCTCGCGAGCGTAGTCGCGCAGCCACGCCCCGAGTTCCTGCGGCTCGAACAGCGCGATGGCGTCGAGCAGCAGGCAGCCCAAGTCGTAGGCCACGCCGCGTCCGGGACGCGCGAAGGGCGCGTGCCAAGCATCGAGCAGCCACAGCTCGCGTTCGTCCGTGCTGAAGGGATCGCGTCCGATCACCACATTGCGCAGATGCAGGTCGCGATGGACGAAGTGCAGAGAGTGCAGTCGCGCCACCTCGCGCGCGAGCTCGGCGCTCCAGCGCGAGCGTTCGTCCGCACTCGCCGCGCGCCAGGCGTCCGAAAGGCTGCGATGCACGGGCAGGGGCGCGAGCACGAGGAGCTGGTAGCGCACGACGCCGCCGCGCAGCAGCACTGCGCTCGCGAGCGGGCGAGGCGCGCGGAACAGGCGCTCGCGCAGCCAGATCAGGTTGCGCGCTTCACGCTCGCGCGGGACAGGGATGCCGAGCGCCCGTCGCAGGCTGTAGCGCCAGCGTGCGGAGCCGGGCAGGTGGTCACCCTTGAGCCACAGGGAGCGCCTCGCGATCTCCTTGGATGTCCCGAGCACGAGGCCGTTGCGCGCGGCCTCGGTCACGATGTGCGCGAGCTCCGCGAGCAGCCCCGGCCACTCTTCCGCACCGACGAGCGTGCCGTGCGCCGTCGCCACGCGCGCGGGCTTCACCGCACGCGCTCCGCGACGAAGAATGTCTGCTGGCTCACGAAGCGCAGGCCGGTCGCATGGTCGAGCACGCGAAAGCCGGCGAGCTCGGTGAGCTGCGCGATCTCCTCGCGCGCGCAGGCCGTGCGGCCGCGCGGCCCCTCGTCGCTGCGCAGCCCCAGCCGCACGCGCAGTGCCGGCCACGAGGCGGCGTCCCAGAACGACGCCAGGAGCAGCCGGTCGCTCACGCGCGCGAGCTCGCGCAGCGCGGCAGCGCGCGCCTCGCACTCGTGCAGGTGGTGCAGGAAGCGGCAGCTCACCACGACATCGAAGGCGCGGTCGCGAAACGGCAGGGCGTGGACGCTGCCTTGCAGAGCGGCGCCCGGCAGGAGCGCGCGGGCGCGATCGAGCATGGAGGCAGAGAGGTCGAGCGAGACGACCCGCTGCCCGAAGCTGGCGAGCGTGCTCGCGAGGCGCCCCGCGCCGCACGGAGCGTCGAGCAGCGGGCCGCGCACGCCATGGCGCTCGAGCAGCCGACGCACGCTGCGCGGGTCGCGTCCGGCCGCACGCGCCGAGCCGAAGCGCGCGCTCGCGTAGTGCTCGCCGCTTTGGGGCGCACTCCACTTGTCGGTGGCTTCGCTCACGGCACGTGCACGCTGCCGCCTTCGAGGACACTGGCCTCGGGAATCGCGAGTGCTCCTCGCTCGGCTCCGATGCGCCACGAAGCGCGCACGAGCCGTGCGTCGCCGTTGGAGTCGGTGGAGTACGGCACATGGAAGGTCGCGCGCTGGTCGTCACCGATGCGCCCGCTCGCGCGCCACGGCACTCGATAGCCACTGGCCGCGAATTCGAGCTTGATCTCGAGCTCGACTTCGGCGCCGCGCGGGCCGCGTACTTCGACGCGCGCGCCCAGTACGTGCTCCCACACGAACGCGACCGGAAAACGCAGGCCCGTGACGGGGTCGAGGTGGGTGGGATGGCGCTCTTTCGTGACATGCACCAGCCGCAGGAAACTCGGCGGCCCCGGGTGCTCGTGAATCGGAACACCGTTGGGGAGCACGGCCGTCCCATTGAACAAGAGGCGCGCGGCCATGGTCGCGTACCAAGGATCCGCGAACACCAGCTGGCCCTGCGCCGTTTCACGCAGCAGTTGCTCGCGACGCTCGGGGGCGGCGATGCGGCACATCGACGGGACGAGCTGCAAGAGCGTCGTGGGCGCGTAGATGTAGCGCACATGGCGTCGCTCGAGCAGTGTGCGCGCGGCCGCGAGGTCGTCGCTCAGATAGAAGCGCGCGGGATCGCAGTAGCTGTCGACGCCGATGTAGCTGCCGAAGTTGGTCGCGACGCTCGGCGCGTTCGAGGCCCACTCGATCATGTGTCCTCGATCCCAGTGCGCGAGCACGCTCCACTCATCGCTCGCACTCGTGCGGGTGCGGATCCACTCGAGTGCGAGGCGTTCGCCGCACACCGGATCGAACAAACCGCCGAGCTGCGGATCGCGCGGCGTCGAGAGCCGTCGCCACGCCGAGGCGGCGCTCGGCCACTGCGAGAGCACGGCGACGCTGGCAAACGCCGCGACGAGCCAGCGGGAACGCAGGTGCAACGCGATGCGTGCGGCGGCGATGCCCAGCAGCACGGCCATGGGAATCGCAAGAGTGTCGGCGAAGCGCCGTTGCGCCAGCGCCTGTGGCAACAAAAGCACGGTCGCGACGATCCACGGCAAAAGCTCGTCGTCATGGTGCTTCCAGGCGCGCCACGCGGCCCAGCCCAGCGCGATCGGAGCGAGCAGCACTCCGTAGCCGAGAGCGAGGAACAGCACACCGCTCTCCGCGCGCGATCCGACGAGAGGCATCGACTCCTGCACGCTGTCCATGAAGCGATCGACGCGCGCGACCCACTCGAGGCCATCGGCGATGCCCCGCGCCGGAGCGAGCTGGAAGGCCCAGCAGAAAAACGCCCATGCGGCCAGCGCCGCAACGACAAGCGCCGGGTAGGCGCGGGCGCCGCGCGTTCCGCTCGCGAACAAGGGGAGCCAGAGTGGCACGAACACGAGCGCGCCGAGCAAGAAATACGCGAAGTGGAACCAAGAGAGGTTCACCACTATCCACGGGAACTCCGCGCGCCACGGGCTCTGCAGCACAGCGGGCAGCAGCACCAGCGCCGCCGCGACATGCAGCGCGAAGCCGAGAGCCGCGAGACCGGGCAACTCCTGCTCCGAGCGGCGCCACAGCATCCACCCGAGGACGAGCTGCAGCTCGAGCACATAGAGCAGCGATGCGACCCACGAGCCCACCAGCAGTCCGCACAGGACTCCGAGCAGCACGCCCCACAGCGCCGAGCGTCGCGCGCTCGAGAGCTCCGCCGGTCGTAGCGCCTGCGAGAGCGCGAGCAACGCTGCTCCCGCGAGCAGCGAGACCCACGCGTGGTGGTCGCCCGTGCCGATCACGCTGTAGTTGATCGAGCCGCGACACAACGCCACGCCGACGCCGGCGACGAAGGCCGCGAGTGCGCCGCCGATGCGCCACGCAGCCCAGACTGCGAGCAGTGCTCCGAGTACGCCGAACACGCGCGGTGCGCTCGCCGTCGCGCGCTCGATCCAGCGCCAGCGCGCGTCGGACTCCTGCGGCGCGAATGGAGCCAGCGTCGCCGCGAGCACGCCGTCGTAGTACGGTGGCCACGGAATCGGAGCGCCCGCCGGATAGTTCATGCGCGGATCGCTCGCGGCCACTGCGGCTTCGCTCATCGCGCGCTCGACTCGCCGAGCGTGGTAGAGGCCGTCTGGATCGCGTGAGAACCACGCCTTGCCCTCATTCGAATAGGGGTGCACGAGCCCTTCAACGCTGCGAGGAAGCCAGGCCAACACGCCGACGAATGCGAGGATCGCGAGCAGCCAGAGGGGGCGGAGGCGAGTGGCCATGCGCGAGGCCATGCTATCGAGCGCGAGGCTGCGCTCCCACGAGTCTCATCGGACCGAAACGGTGTTTCCCGCGATGACATCGGCTTCGCGAACTGCCACTTGAAGCGTTCGCGTGCCGATGGTGATGCGCGCCGCGCCTCGAGCGAGCGTGTCCCCGTTGGGCACATCGGTCGCGTAGGGGATCCTCACGCGTGCGACGCCGTCGTCTCCGACGAGCCCGCTCCCGATCCAAGTCCAGCGCTCGCCGGCAACCGAGCTCTCGAGCTCGAGCGCGACTTGCACGCGCTCGCCTCGCGCCCCCGAGACTTCGAGACGCGCGCCCGCAACCCGCTCCCAGATCCAGCCCGTGCGCACGGGTCCGTTGGTGTGGCGCACCGGCGGCGGAGTGGGGAGGAAGCTCGGCGAGATGTGCACGAGCCGCAGGAAGTCGAGCGAGTCTCCGACGAGTCCGCGTTGCTCGAGGTTCGCGGTGCGACCGCCCATCAGCAGGCGTCCCGCGAGCGTGTCGAGGAAGCGTTGCGAGGTGAACACAGCGCCCTCGCGCGGAATCAGCAGGTACGCGCGCCGCTCGTCGGGGCGCAGGAGCCGCAGCATGACCTCGAGGTCCGCCGTGAAGTCGCCGGGCATGAGCACATGGCGCGCGTCGCGCCGCACGAGCAGCTCCTCCGCGAGGCGCGGATCCGACTCGAGGAAGAAGCGCCACGGGTCGAGGTAGCTGTCCGCGCCAAGGTAGCTGCCGAAGTTCGTGGCGATCGACGGGCGAGCCGCGACCCACTCGAGCGCGTGACCGTGGTCCCAGCTCGCGAGCACGGCCTCGTCGCGGCCCGGCAGCGCGCGCAGGCGCTCGTACAGTGCGCGCAGCTCGCGCGCGGGATCGCGCTCGTCCGCGCTCCAGCTGCTTTTCGCGCGCTCTTGAGCAAGCTGCAGCGTCGGCCAGTTGCTCGCGAGAGCGAACCCGAGTCCGAGCGCGGAGCTGAGCCCATTCGCGGGTGCCGCGAAACGCTGGATCAGGGCCGCGAGCGGCAGCGCCAGCGTCAAGCCGAGCGGCACGCCGAGCGCGTCGGCGAAGCGGTGCTGCGCGAGCGCCTGCGCGAGCAGGGCGGGGAACAGCACGCACAGGAACGCGAGCTCGAGGCGGCGTTCGCGCCACGCACTCGCGGCGAGCCAGACCCACAGGAGCGGTGCGAGCAGCGCGCCGTAGCCGAGCAGCTGCAGGGTGAGCTTGCTGTTGCCGATCGGCCCCCACAGGAGCGGCTGGGACTCCGTGATGAAGGCCATGAACTCGTTCGAGCGCGCGGCCCAGGCGAAGCCCTCGCGCACTCCGCGAGCGAGCGCGAAGTCGCCGAAGGCGAGCGCGATCCCGAGCACGCCGAGAGCCGCGGCGACCATCCACGGCCAGCGCATGCGGCGTGCATCACTCGCCCGCAGGAGCGGCAGGAACACGAGCGCGCCGACGAGCGGATGCGCGAGGTGCAACCACGAGAGGTTGACCGTCATCCACGGCTCGGCGTCCTTCCACGGGCTCGAGAGCACGGCGGGCGCGATGGCGGCTGCCCACGCGACATGAAAGCAGAGGCCGAGAGCCGCAAGTCCGGGAAGCGCGCGGCGCGCGTGAGCGAAGAGCAGCAGCCCGAGCGCGAGCTCGAGCAGTGCGATGTACACGAGGCCTCCGACCCACGAGCCGACGAGCAGGGCGCTGAGCGCGCCGAGAAGTGCTCCACTCCACGCCGACTGGCCGCGGGCCTGCAGCGCTTCCTCGTCGAGCGCCCGCGCCGCGACGAGCACCAGCGCCGCGAGCAACATCACGACCCAAGCGTGGTGGTCGCCATTGCCGATGGCGCTGTACCGCATGGACGCGCCGAGCAGCGCGTGTGTTGCGCCGGCGAGCGCCGCCGCGCAGAGCCGTTCGCTCTCTGCCCGAGTACGCGTGAGCCGCCATGCCGCCAGCGCGAGCAGCATGCTCGTCGTCGCAGCGAAGAGTGCGGGGAGCAGTGCAACTCTTTGCTCGATGTGCTGCTCACGCGCGGTGGCGTCGCTCGGCGCGAATGGAACGCAGGCAGCCCATGTCACATAGGTGTAGTAGGGCGGCCAAGGAATCGCCGCGCCGTGGGGCGCATTCATGCGCGGGTCGGTCTCCGCCGGCGGCAGCCCTTCGTCCAAGGTCCGCGCGGTGCGCCGCATGTGGTAGAGCGAGTCCGGATCGAGCGTGAACCAGCCGGCCTCGGGCTGGCCCTGCACGCGCGCGTGGCGCAGGTCGCAAGTCTCGCGCACCACGAGGGCGAGCGCCGCCACGCAGGCGAGCAGCATCAGCAGAGCGCGTCGCGCCGTGCGTTCCATGGCGGGCTCATGCTACGGACTCCGTGGCCCGCGCTGAATTGTATGGCTCGCGCTGGCTACAATCCGCGGTCCATGTTCGTCTCACAGGGAATGGCCATGCGCACCGCAACTCTCCTCGGTCTCTCGCTCCTCCTCGCCTCCTGCGTCGTCTACGCCGAGGTCGAGAACCCGCCCCGAAAGCCCATGAAGCCGAACACCGAACAGGCCAGCGCCAAGCCGCAGCCCGCGCAAGCGGCCGCACCCGCCGCCCCGGCCGACATCCTGCCCTACAAGGCCACCGAGACGACGCTCGGAAACGGTCTCAAGGTCATCATCGTGCCGACGGGCATGCCCAACCTCGTCAGCCTGCAGATCCCGGTGCAGACCGGCTCGCGCAACGAGGTCGAGGCCGGCAAGACCGGCTTCGCGCACTTCTTCGAGCACATGATGTTCCGCGGTACGGACAAGTTTCCGCCCGCCGACTACGAGGCGATCATCACGCGCGCGGGTGCGCGCCAGAACGCCTACACGACCGACGACTACACGAACTACCACATCACCTTCGCGAAGGAGGACCTCGAAAGGATTCTCGAAATCGAGGGCGACCGCTTCCAGCGCCTCAAGTACACCGACGAGCAGTTCCGCACCGAGGCGCGCGCCGTGCTCGGCGAGTACAACAAGAACTTCGCCAACCCGGCGGTGAAGCTCGACGAGGTGCTGTGCGACGCGGCCTACACGACGCACACCTACAAGCACACGACCATGGGCTTCATCGCCGACATCGAGGCGATGCCCGAGCAGGGCGAGTACGCCAAGGTGTTCTTCGACCGCTGGTATCGCCCTGAGTACGCGGCGGTGATGCTCGTCGGCGATGTCGACCCGGCGCGCGCGATCCCGCTCGTGGAGAAGCACTTCGGATCGTGGAAGCCGGGCTCGTGGAAGGTCGAGATTCCACAGGAACCCGAGCCGCAGGGGCCGAAGTACACGCATGTGCCGTGGCCCTCGCCGACCGCGCCGCTCGTGACGATCGCGTTCCACGGTCCGCGCTTCAGCGAGTCCGAGAAGGACCAAGTCGCGCTCGATCTTCTGTGCGAGCTGTACTTCGGCGGCACCTCGGAGCTCTACCGCCAGCTGGTGCTCGAGGAGCAGAAGGTCGACGAGCTCTCGTACTATGTGCCCGGCAGCGTCGACTCGTCGCTGACGCAGATTTCGGCGCAGCTGCGGGACACGGCGGACGCCATCTATGTCCGCGACCAGATCCTCGCGACCTGCGCGCGCGCGCGCGCCGCTGCGATCGAGCCTGAGCGCCTCGCCGCCGCCAAGGCGAACAACCGCTACGGCACATCGCGCGCGCTCGACAACACCGAAGCGATCGGCTCGATCCTCGCGCGCTTCGTGCGCTTCCGTCGCTCCTACGACACCTTCAACAGCCTCTTCCGCCTGTACGACGCCGTGACGCCGGCTGAGGCGCAGGCCGCGGGCGAGCGCTATTTCCGCGACAACCGTCTCGTCGTCGCCACGCTCTCCAACGGCGCCATGCCCGCTGGGATCGCGACGGCTCCGACGCTCGCGTCGCTCTTGCCGGCCGCAGCGGCTCCGACCGGAGCGCCCGTGGTCGAGCTGCGCAACCCCAGCCGCCAGCTGACATTCAAGCTGCAATTCCAAGTCGGCTCGGCCGACGATCCCTCCGGCAAGGAAGGCCTCGCGGCGCTGACCGCGGCGTTGATCTCCGGCGGCGGCAGCGCCCAGCGCAAGATCGAGGAGATCGAAGAGGCGCTGTTCCCGATCGCCGGTGGCTTCGGCGCGTTCGTCGATCGCGAGATGACGACCTTCAACGGCTCGATCCACGCCGACAACCTCGAGCGCTACTTCGACATGGTGCTCCCGCAGCTCGTCACTCCGGGCTGGCGCGAGGAGGACTTCGCTCGCATCAAGCAGCAGGTCCGCAACGGACTCGTGCAGGACTTGCGCACCAACAACGACGAGGAGCTCGGCAAGGAAGCGCTGCAAGCCGCGCTATTCGCGGGCTCGGGCTACGGCCATCCGGCGCAGGGCACGGTGAACGGCCTCGATTCGATCACGCTCGACGACTGCAAGCGCTTCGCCGCCGAGCGTTTCACGCAGGCCACGCTCGTGGTCGGTGTCGCGGGCGACCTGCCGGAGAGCGGCAAGGCGCGCTTGCTCGCCGAACTCGGGCGCCTGCCTGCGGGCGAGGCGACGCTCGACACGCGCCCGGTCGCGCGCCAGCTCTCCGGGCTCACGGTCGATGTGATCGAGAAGTCGACGCGCGCGACCGCGATCTCGATGGGGCATGGGATCGAGGTCTTCCGCGGCCACCCCGACTTCGCCGCGCTGTACCTCGCGCGCACCTGGCTCGGCGAGCACCGCTCGTCGATGAGCCACCTCTACCAGCGCATCCGCGAGGTGCGCGGCATGAACTACGGCGACTACGCCTACATCGAGGCCTTCCGCAACGGCGGCTCGAGCTTCTTCCCCGGTCCGAACCAAGCGCGCCGCGCGCAGCTTTTCGAGATCTGGATCCGTCCGGTGGCCCCGCAGAACGCGCATCACGCGATCCGCATCGCGCTGCACGAGCTCGATCGACTGGTTGCCGAAGGTCTGCCCGCGGACGACTTCGAGCGTGTGCGCGAGTACCTGCTGAAGAATGTGTTCGTGATGACCGCGAGCCAGTCGGCGCAGCTCGGCTATGCGCTCGACAGCCGTTTCTACGGCACGGGGGAGTACACGGCCTACATGCGCGAGGCGCTCGCGAAGCTCAGCGTGGAGCAGGTGAACGATGCCATGCGCCGCCACCTCTCGGCTGCGAACATGCACATCGTGTGCGTGACCGCCGACGCGCAGGGCCTCGCTGCCGCGCTGGCCTCGGACGCGCGGTCCTCCATCCGCTACGACGCTCCCAAGCCGCAGGAGCTGCTCGACGAGGATGCGCGCATCGGCGCCCGCAAGCTCGGACTCGACGCGTCGCGCGTGCGCGTGGTGCCGGTCGAACGCGTCTTCGAGCGCTGAGGAGTTCGCCATGCTCCTCGCCACGCTTGCACTCGTTTGCGCCCAAGTCACCGACCCGCTCGACGAACTCGTCCGCCGCTCGGCCTCGGTGCCGTTCTTCAGCGTTCGCTACGACCTCTCCACGACCATGAGCCCCGATCCGGGCGCGATCGAGATCGACTACATCGCTCCCGACCGACTGCGCTTCTCGCGCTCGACGGGCGTGCGCTCGACCACCATGTGGGCCGTGCGGGGCACGCTCTCGCTGCGCTCGACCGAGGGCGGCACTCCGATGCACGGGTCCGTCGACTGCGCGGCCCTGATGGCGGAGCTCGCGCCGATCGAGGCGGCGCTGCGCGAGGCCGTCGCGGACCTCGCGCCGCGCGCGGAGCTCAAGCCCGCCTTGGCCGTGCGCTGGAGCTTCGACGAAGCGGCGCAGAAGGCGAACTTCGGCATCGAAGCGGTGTTGGCCGAGACGGTGACCACGCCGATGGGCTGGCTCCAGACTCTGAAGGACAAGTCCGCGCTTGCGCGCGTCGACTCAGACGCGCTGCGATTTTCGACCGATGGACACTTCGAGATCGCGCTCGACGCAGGCAACGGCCTGCTGCGTGAATTCAAGGGCCGCAGCCCCAAGGGCGAGATGACGATCCAGCTGCGCGGTGTGCGGATGGACTACGCGCCCTCGGATAAGCTGTTCACGGTCTTCGCCCCCGCGGCCGGAGCCAAGGACATCTCTGCCGGCCTCTACAAGTCCGCGGCTCGCTCGTTCGAGATCGGCCTGCGCAGCAGGATCTTCCGCGCCTTTTGCGGTTCCACGGGAGCTCTGGCGCGGCAGGGCGAAGAGCGCGCTCGCAGCGAGGAATCAGCGCGCCATGTGCTGCGCGTTCTCCATGAGCGCATGCTCGCACCTCTGGTCGAGTCGATTCTCTCGCGAGCGGCCACGATGAGCGATGGTGCCGTGAAGAAGCTGGTGCAGCTGCGTGACTCCGGCGAGAGCGCCGAGGGCCTCGCCGTCGCGCGCGCTCGCGAGGCCGAGGTGCTGCGCGAGAACCTCGGCAATCTCGAGGCGCAGATGCTCGAACGGAGCGAGCTTCCGCCCGGCTGCGAGGCCCTGCCTCACGGCGCGGCATTGCTCGCTCTCGAGTCGCAGGTGCTGCACGCGCTCTTCACCGAGCGCGTCATCGAGTCGCTCGCGCGTTCCTTCGAGGCCGCCTGCGACGCTAAGCTGCGCTGAGCTACGGCGAGTTCACAGCGCGCGCGGGGCCCGCGAGCGCGGCGGCTAGTGGTGGACGCCCGGGGCTTCGTGGCCGGTCTTCTCGACCCACTTGTCGTAGCTCGAGTGGAACACGAGCGGCTTGCGCGCGGTGCCTTCGCCGCCGCCGGAGAGGTCGAGCACCTTGGTCGCGAGGCCCTTCAGGAAGGTGCGGTCGTGGCTGACGAAGAGCATCGTCCCGTCGAAGCCCGCCAGCGTCTTGACGAGCATTTCCTTCGTGTCGAGGTCGAGATGGTTGGTGGGCTCGTCGAGCACGAGGAAGTTGGGCGGATCGAACAGCATCTGGGCCAGCACGAGGCGCGAACGCTCGCCGCCCGAGAGCACGCCGATGCGCTTGTCGATCTCGTCGCCGGGGAAGTCGAACGCGCCGAGCAGGCTGCGCTTCGACGGCGTCGTCGCGAGCGGGAACGCGCGATCGATCTGCTCGTAGACCGAGAGCGACGGATCGAGGATCTCCAGCGACGACTGCGCGAAGTAGCCGAGCTTGAGGCTCGCGCCGAGCTTGACGCTGCCGCTGTCGGGCTGCGTGACACCTGCGACCATCTTGAGCAGCGTCGTCTTGCCGGCGCCGTTGATGCCCATGATGCACCAGCGTTCGCCGCGCTTGACCTCGAAGTCGAATGCGTCGTAGATCACGCGCTCGCCGTAGTGCTTGCAGATCCCCGAGAGCGTGACGACATCGTTGCCCGAGCGCGGCGGCGTGCGGAACTCGAACGGCACCAGCTCGCGCCTGCGCGGCGGCTCGAGCTTCTCGATCTTGTCGAGCTTCTTGATGCGCGACTGCACCTGCGCGGCCTTGGCCGCATGGCGCTCGAAGCGCTCGATGAAGCGCTCTTCCTTCTTGAGCATCGCCTGCTGGCGCGCGAAGGCGGCCTCCTGCTCGCGGGCGCGGATCGCGCGTTCGCGATCGTAGTAGTCGTAGTTGCCGCCGTACTCCACGAGCTCGCCCTCGTTGATCTCGACCAGCCGGCCGACGACGCGGTTCATGAAGTCGCGGTCGTGGCAGGTCATCAGCACGGCGGCGTCCGTCGTGCGCAGGAAGCCCTCGAGCCACAGGATCGACTCGATGTCGAGGTGGTTCGTGGGCTCGTCGAGCAGGAGCACATCGGGATCCCCGATCAGCACCTTCGCGATCGACACGCGCATGCGCCAGCCGCCCGAGAGCAGTCCGACATCGCCCTCGATCTGGGCGTCGGCGAATCCCAGCCCGTGCAGCACCTCGCGCGCGCGCGCCTCGAGGTCGTAGCCGCCGAGCTGCTGGTACTCGCCCTGCACTTCGCCAAAGCGCGCGAGGATCGCATCCATCTCGTCGAGACGCTCGGGATCGCTCATCGCCTTCTCGAGGTCCGCGAGCTCGTGGTGCAGGTCGCCGAGCCGGCCGGAACCCGCGATCGCCTCGTCGATCACCGAGCGCCCGCGCATC
>VGYZ01000076.1 GCA_016872795.1 Planctomycetota bacterium | reverse complement strand
ACGAAGGTCGAGCTGCTCGTGACTTCGCTCCGCAAGGTCGAGTGGGAGAGCTTCGGCATCAACTTCTTCCTCGTCGCGGAGCCGGGCGCGCTCGACGCGGCGCCGCACTTCCGGCTCGCCGCGGCGCGCCTCGAGCCGCAGGCCGAGCTGCGCCTGCAGGGGGCGCTCGCCGCGGACTTCCCCAATGTCACGCCGATCCGCGTGCGTCCGATCCTCGACAAGGTGCTCAATGTGGTCTCCAAGCTCGCGCTCGGCGTGCGCGTTTTGGGCCTCTTCACCATCGTGAGCGGCCTTGTGATCCTAGGCGGCGTCGCGACTTCGACCGCGCTGCAGCGCGGCCGCGAAGTGGCCCTGCTCAAGACGCTCGGCCTCACGCGGCTCGGCGTCGTGCGGCTCTTTGCGCTCGAATACGGGCTCGTCGGGCTCGTCGCGGGCCTGATCGGCGTCGGCGCGGGCTTCGCGCTGTCCGCAGTGTTCCTCGCGCGCGTCGTCGATACGCCGCCGCTGCTGCCGTGGGCCGTCTTGCCGCTCGCGGCGCTCGCCGTCGCCGTGCTCAGCGCCGCCTGCGGGCTCGCAGCGAGCGCGCGCGCCCTGCGCTCCCGCCCGATCGAGAGCCTGCGCGGCTAGTACGCGCGGATCGCGAAGAGCTCGATCGAAAACGGCCCGGCTTGCTTGTCGCCCACGAGTAGTCCGAGTTGCGTGGCGCGCGCGGGCTCGAACGCGGGCGCACCCGGCACGCGCCGGCCGCGGAATGTGGGTACAAGCTCGGCAAAGTCGATGCGCACGAGCGAGCGCCGGCCTGCCGGTGCCGTGAATGTCGCTTGATATGTGGTGCCGTCGAAGTCCTCATCCAGACGCAGGCCCAGCTTGCAGGCGTGACCGTCGCCGATGAGGTCGAGTTCGAGCCCACTTTGGCCCGCGAGCCCGAGCTCGCTCGGCAGACTGCGCACGGACGCAAACCCACCGTTGTTCTCGAGCGAGACGACGCCGCGGAACACGGCTCGATCGCCGAGAAACTCGAGCGCACTCGCGGAGCGCCCCCCCATCACGACATCGTCGATGCTGCGCCACGCCCTGGCGGCGCTCGGGTCGGAGAAGTCGAACAGTGTGGTTCGAGACATCGGAGTCGGGATCGCTTCCTGCGTGGCGCAGGCGCACAGGAGCAGGAAGGGTGGCAGGACGAAACGCAAGGGGAGCATGATGCGTCTCCGCGCGCGAAGTCGCGTCGGATTCAACGCGCGTGGAACTGCTAACCTCGCGCGCCTTCCGGACGCAGGCCGAGCCCCATGACCACGCTGCCCGACTCCTACCGTTCGACGATCCGTTCCCTGATCCGCTTCGCGATCGTGCTGCTCGCGCTCGGGCTGCTGTCCGGCGTCGCGTTCCAGGAGTCGTCGAAGAAGCTCGACTACGCCGAAGTGGCGCCGGGAGCGCGCCTCGAGGCCGTGCTGTCGCTCGCCCTCGTGCACGGGCACATGCTCGTCACCGGCGTGCTGATGCCGCTCGCGCTCGCAGCCGCGCTCGATCTAGCGCGCCGCAGCGGCGGCGGCGAGCTCTCGGCGCGCACCCTGCGCTGGTTCACCTGGGGCTACCTGCCCTGCACCGCCGCCACGCTCGCGCTGATGCTCTACAAGGGCTACCACACGCTGCTCTCGGTGCGCTTGGGAGCGCGCGACTTCGACGCCATCGACGCGGCCTACTTCGGCGGCCTCGTGCCCCTGCGCCACGCCGCCTACGGCCTGACCCACATCGGAATGGCCGTCTCGCTCGGCGTGGTCGGCGTGGCGCTCTGGCGCAGCCTGAAGCCCGCGGCGCGCTGATTCTCCGGATTTTCTCGAATGTCCTTGCGCAGGCTTGCGTAGGTTGGTGATATCACTTTGATACCAGTCTCTCGCGGCACGGCCCCAAGGAGCCCGATCCCCATGCAAGCACGCAATCCCTCGCTAGAAATCGCGTTCAAGCCCTTTTCCGGCTACCTCATGCTGGCGCTCGAGCTCTTGCTCGTCGCTGCGACGATCCTGCTGATCATCGCCGGAGCGGCAAACAAGCAGCCGGGTGTTGCAGTGCTCGTCATCCCGATGGTGCTCGTCGCGTTCCTCGCGCTATTCGGCTTCTTCGTGGTCGAGCCGAACCTCGGCCGCGCGCTCGTGCTCTTCGGCCGCTACCGCGGCACCGTGCGCACCGCGGGCTTCTGGTGGACCAACCCGTTCACGAGCAAGAAGCGGATCTCGCTGCGCGCGCACAACCTGAACGGCGAGAAGCTCAAGGTGAACGACTTGCTCGGCAACCCGATCGAGATCGCCGCCGTCGTCGTGTGGCAGGTGCGCGATACGGCGCAGGCGCTGTTCGACGTCGAGCAGTTCGAACACTTCGTCGACGTGCAATCGGAGAGTGCACTGCGCCTCGTCGCGAGTCGCCATCCCTACGACGACGGGCAGGCGGGTGACATCGCGACGACCCTGCGCGGATCGGCGGACGAGGTGGCGCAGGAGCTGCAGGCCGAGCTCGCCAAGCGGCTCGCGCTCGCGGGCATCGAAGTGCTCGAAGCGCGGCTCTCGCACCTCGCCTACGCGCCGGAAATCGCCGCCGCGATGCTGCAGCGCCAGCAGGCGAGCGCGATCATCGCCGCGCGCAAGCTGATCGTCGAAGGCGCGGTCAGCATGGTCGAGATGGCAATCGAGAAGCTCTCCGAGAAGGAGACCGTGAAGCTCGACGACGAGCGGCGCGCGACGCTGACGGGCAACTTGCTCGTGGTGCTGTGCGGACAAGCCAACGCGCAGCCGGTCGTCAACACGGGCTCGCTCTACAACTGAGAGCGCTACATGGCGAAGGGCGACGAGCAGCGCGAAGAGCCGCCGCAGGAGCGCAAGCCGTTCCTGCTGCGGCTCTCGCCGGACCTGATGGACGAGCTGCGGCGCTGGTCCAATCAGGACCTGCGCTCGCTCAATGCGCACATCGAGTTCCTGCTGCGCGATGCCGTGTCGAAGCGACGGCGGCCCAAGCCGTGAGCGCTCAGACGAGGGGCAGCTCGCCCTCGATCGCGTGGCCCTGTGCTTCGAGTGCCGCCTTGGCCGCTGCAAACTGCTCGGCGCGCACGATCAGCCAGTCGGTGTCGTAGGTCGAGATCACGAACACGCTGACCTTCGCTCGCGCGAGCGCTCCACACAGCGCCGCCAGCACGCCGATCGTCGTCATCTCCACCACGCCGACGATGCCGAGCGCGACGCGCTCGCGCTCGTGGCGCACGCCCGGCGGCACGCACGACTGCGCGCACACGATCGAGACTTCGTCGCTCGTGCGCGCGAGGTGCACGAACTGGCCGTTGGCCCAGCGCGGAAAGGGCGCATCGTGCGCGAGGCGCGCGATGGCGAGGCGTTCTTGGAGGACGCGGAAGCGGAAGGTGCTCATCGTGCGGCGCTCTCGGACGAGAGGGACGGATCTTGCCGCAACGCCGGGCGCTCGGGAAGGCGCGAGCGGGGCTCAGGCGTGGTCCCGCTGGCCCCCCAGCCGCCGTATACTCCTGCGCCACCTGCCATGCCGGCCGTCCACTCCAACCTGATCGAGCGCGCCCGGGCCAACGGCATCGTCGGGGCCGGCGGCGCGGGCTTTCCGTTCTACAAGAAGCTCGACTCCAAGGCCGACACGGTGATCCTGAACGCCGCCGAGTGCGAGCCGCTGCTCCACAAGGACAAGGAGATCCTGCGGCACGACCTCGCGGGTGTGCTGCGCGGGATGAAGCTCACGATGACGCAGGTGGGCGCGAGCCGCGGCATCGTCGGCATCAAGGAGAAGTACACCGAATTGATCGCGGAGCTGCGCGTCGCGGGCGCGCCGCTTGGCATCGAGGTATTCGAGCTCGGCGACTACTACCCCGCCGGCGACGAGTTCATCACGGTCTACGAGGCCACCGGCCGCGTCATTCCGCCGGGCGGCATTCCGCTCGATGTCGGCTGCCTCGTGTGCAATGTCGAGACGGTGCTCAACCTCGACCGCGACATGCCCGTCACGCGCAAGTTCTTCACCATCGCCGCGGATGTGCCCAATCCCGTCACCGTGTGCGCGCCGATCGGGGCCAAGTTCGGCGACGTGCTGCGTGCGGTCGGCGCGGATCCCGCGCGGATCGGCCATGTGCTCGTCGGTGGCGTGATGATGGGCCACAGCATGAAGAGCTGGGACGAGCCCGTGACGCGCACCACCGGCGGCCTGCTGTGCCTCCCCGACGAGCATGTGCTGCAGCGCAAGTACCAGACCGAGAGCCGCGCGCGCAGCCTGATCGGCAAGTCGGCCTGCGACCAGTGCAGCTTCTGCACGGAGATGTGCCCGCGCTACCTGATCGGGCACCCCGTCGAGCCGCACATGGCCATGCGGGGCTTGGGCTTCAACATGGTCGGCGAGTCGCTGATGCTCTCGAGCCAGTTCTGCTGCGAGTGCAACCTGTGCTCGCTCTACGCCTGCCCCGAGGACCTATTCCCCAAGGATGCCTGCGCGGACAACAAGGTGCTGCTGAGACAAACGGGCCTGAACCACCCCGCCAAGGGCAAGCGCGACCTAAAAGCGCACAGCATGCAGGAATACCGGCATGTGCCGGTGGCGAGCCTGATCAAGAAGCTCGGGCTGTCGGGCTACAAGAACAAGGGACCGCTGGTGGAGATCGACTGGCGGCTCGAGGAAGTGCGCATCCCGCTCAAGCAACACATCGGCTCGCCCGCCGCCTGTGCGGTCAAGGTCGGCCAGCGCGTGCGCACGGGCGATGTCATCGGCAGTGCGCCGGATGGTCTGGGCGTGCCCATGCACGCCTCGATCGATGGCGTCGTGGCAGCGGCGTCGGGCGACGAGATCGTCATTCGGAGGGCTTGATGAGCAAGCGAATGGAAGCGCTCGGCATGGTCGAGCTGTCGTCGATCGCGGTCGCCTACCTCGTCGAGGACTCGATGTTGAAGGCCTCCGATGTCGACCTGCTGGTCGCGCGCACGATCTGCTCGGGCAAGTACATCGTGATGGTCGGCGGCTCGGTGGCCTCCGTCGAAGCGAGCCTGCGCGCCGGCCGCGAGGTCTCGCGCGAGGCGCTGATCGACGAGCTCTTCATCCCCAACATCGACGAGCGCGTGTTCCCCGCCATCACGGGCAGCGTGGCCCTCAAGGACTCGGACAAGGACGCGCTCGGCATCCTCGAGGCCTTCTCCGTCACCTCGATCATCGAAGGCGCCGACGCCGCCGTGAAGGCCGCCGATGTGACGCTCTTTCGCATCCATGTCGCCATGGCGATCGGCGGCAAGGGCTTCCTCCTGCTCACCGGCGAAGTCTCCGATGTCACCGCCGCCATCGAGGCCGGCGCCAAGCAGATCGGCAAGCGCGGCCTGCTCGTCAGCAAGGTCGTGATCCCCCGCCCCGAAGAGCGCTTGTTCAAGGAAACGCTCTAGCCTCCGCGAACGACACAACGCCCCGGGCCCGCGCTGCCAAGAGCTGGCCGCGCGGGCCCGGGGTCGTGTGGGACTTCGCTGGGGCGGGAGCTGCGAACCGGTGCAGCGGACAGGCCGCTGTTCAGCAGGTAGTCCTGCAGCTTCTCGACGCTCGCCATGCCCTCGCGCCAGATGAAGGCCTGCGAGTTCAAGAAGTTCGAGCCGCTCTAGCCGACGACGACCTTGCCGTCGGCGCTGACAGCTGTGGCGTAGCCCGCGTTACCCATGCCGTCGGCGGAGATGCCTTGGGCCGTGCTCGAGCCGTAGATCGCGTTGCCGTGCTCGAGCGAGCCGAGGTACTGGCTCGTGCCAGCCGTGAGGTTCCAGCCGATCGCGCGCTGGGGAGAGGCGCTCTGGCCGGCCGCGAAGTTGCCGTCCGCGAAGACCGCGTTGGCGCGGCTCGACCAGCCCGGACCCGGCTGCCACCGGCCGATGTCGACCGTCCCGCCAGAGGGTGTCCATTTGAAGGCGCGGGCGAAGCCGGGCCCGAGGCCCGTGATCGAGCCCGACTGGGCGGCGGCGGGGAGCGCGAGCAGGAGGATCGGTATCGAGAGGCTGGCGAGGAGGTTCATGGTGTGGCACGAGGGCCCGTGGGGCGAGCCTCGTTGGCGCTCCGCGGGCGCGGGCGACGGGACCGTGGGCAGGACGAGTGCCGATCCGGGGCGGGCGGTCCTGGAGAATCTCGCGGACCGTCGAGCCCGGGGCCCGTGGAGTCCTCGGAGCCTCAGCGCACCAGCTCGCCGGCCATGGGCCGGTCAGAGAGCCCCAGCACAGACTCGATGCGCTGCTCGAGGTACAGCACCTGCTCCTCCTCGAGGCCATTCGAGACGAGCTTCACCGCGCGCGGGCCGCGCAGGGAGAGCCACAGCTCGTAAGTCACATGCGGGCCGTGCTTGCCGCGCGTCTCCTTGCGCTTGCAGAAGAGCTGCTCGACCTGCGAACGCTCGAACACGGCGTTGCCACGCCAAGGAATCGGTCCGTGGCGAACTTCGAGAGCGCGCGGCGCCACCGTGATGCGCGTCGTGTTGAGGAGACTCGCGATCACGCAGTAGGTGAGGCCGATGCCGACGGCGACATGCGCGATCGGGAACACGACCATGATCCACGGAGCGTCGCTGCTTCCGGCCATGGAGTACCAAAACAGGAGGAATGCATCCCACGCGATCGTGAACGGGATCAGGAAGAGCAGCACGGGCGTGAACCAGCGCCAGCTCAGTTCCACACCGCGCTCGGTCTTCGCGATGCGAATGCGCGGCGGGAGCGGAACTTCCGGTCGCGGGGTGAACGCAGGCGCGGCCGGAGCGCCGGGCGCGGCCGTCGGCGCGGCGAGGTTCATCAGCGCGCCGCAATAGCCACATGTGATCAGTCCGCGCGCGGTGTCGATGTCCTGCGCCTTGAGGTTGGATGCGCAGGACGGACAGCGGAGGGGCGAGAGCGTGCTCATCGGGTGAGCCGCCAAGCTAGCGTCCGCGGCGGGCCGGTTCTGCCGATTCCGCCGTTGCGGATCAGCGGGGCCCGAACGAGCTCACTTCGCGGGGCTTGTGTCTTGTGGCCGTCGATTTCGCGGCGGACTTCCCCGTGCTCGCCTTCTTCCGGCCCGTCTTCGGCGCGCTGGCCTTCCCCGCGGGCCGAGCGGAGCCGAAGGAACGGTCGTAGAGAGCGACGAACTCGTCGCAGGGCATGCGCCGCAGCAGCTCCGCGAGGACATCGAGCGCGAGGTCATCGAGCTTCTTGAAGCGCAGGCAGGCCTTGCCCATGTCGAGCTTCTTGCCCGACTTCTTCCACGCCTCCCCGAACCAGCGGAGCAGCGCGCCGGGCTTCCCGTCGTGCTGGTCGCAGTAGAGCCCGAAGAGGTGCAGCGACATGTGGCCCTTCTGCGAGGCGAGACCGAGGAAGGGCAGCGGTTGCTCCCTCTTGCAGTGGTAGCCCGCCGGATACACCGAGTGCGGCACGCTCCACCAGATCATCCCGTAGCTCATGCCTTCCTCGTACTTGCGGTCGAGGTGGCTCCCAAGCAGCTTGCGCAGCGCGTCGAGCGCCTCGCGGCGATCGGCGGGGAGCAATGCGAGGTACTCGTCGACAGTCGTCAGCTTGCTCGGCATGGAACGAAAATCCTACATCTCACGATCGGGCCCGGCGCGTCCTTTTCGAAACATCCACGCGCATCGGCGTCCTGCACGGGCCGGAACACGCCTTCGTGCGTGTTGCGGCGCAGCACGATCTCGACCAGCGTCGTCTCGTTGAGAGTGCTCCGCTGGCGTAGCGTGTCGGGATTCGCGGCGAGCTCCGCCAACAGATAGTGCACGAAGCCGCTCTCTGGGCGCAGGTCGATGCGCAGGCCGAGCGTGTCGGTTCCGCGTCGCGTCGGGCGCATGTGCGCGCATCAGGGGACCGCCCGTCGAGTGCGTGATGGCGGCGACGCGCACTTCGTCGCGGAAGCTCGCGTACTGGCCGAGGAATGCGTCCTTGACCGTGAGCTCGAGCTCCGCGGCCGCCGCCTCGGCGACGAGGCGCGTCGGCCGGCCCCCGCAGGTGTCGAGCCCTCGGACGCTCCAGCCGTGAACGAAGACGACGAGCCGCTTGGCCTTGGCCATCGACTGCGCTCCTTGCGTTCGCGCGAGCAGCGTGACGCGCGCGCGGCGCGGCGAGCGCCGCGGACATGAAGCACTTCCGCCCCGCCGCGTGTGCTCTCCGTGGTGAGAGAACGACGCGCGACGGGGCGGAGACCGTGCTTGCGAGAACGCGCGCTCAGCGCGCTGCGAGGCTCAGCACTGGCTGAATCCGCAGCCGTGGCACTTCACGCAGCCTTCCATGAAGGCGAGCTCGCCTTCGCAGGCCGGGCACTTCAGCTTGTAGTGACCGACATTGCGCGGCGCCGCGCCGCTGGCGAGCTTGGGTGCCGCAGCGACGCTCGGGGCGATGCTCGGGGCGGCGGGAGCCGCGGCTGGAGCACTGGCGACGGGTGCCGGACCATCGAGGGTCGCGCGACCGAGCAGCAGGGCTTCGAGGCCGTACTGCTTCTTGGCGTCGAGGTAGCGGTGGATCGCCTTCGCGAGACCGTCGGGCAGCGACATGATGCGGCCGTCGCGCGTGGGGACCGAGAGCGACGAGCCGATGCCCTCGAGCTGCTTGAGCGCGAGTTCCATCGAGCCGTTCGAGCGCAGCCACAGCGAGAGGATGCGGCAGATCGCCTCGAGGTCGGAGTTGGCGACATCGCCGCCCTTGCCGAGCTGGGCGAAGACCTCGCGCTCCTTGCCCTGCACGGGATCGACCGAGATCTTCACATGCATGTTGCCGAAGGGCGTCATCTGGCGGATGCGCAGGCTCGGCATGATCTCCGGCAGGCGCACGGGCTGCGGATCGAGCGACTGCGGCATCAGGAAGGCGGTGTCGGAGAGCGACGGCGCCTCGGCTTTCGGAGCCTCTTCCTTTTTCTTGGTCGAGCCCTTGAGCGCCATCGGCTGGAGGTCGCGGCACCCGTCGCGGTAGACGGTCACGCCCTTCACATCCTCGTCGATCGCGAGCTCGAAGATCGAGCGGATGTCCTCGACGGTGGCCTCGTTGGGGAAGTTGATCGTCTTCGAGATCGACGAGTCGCAGTGGCGCTGGAACGCCGACTGCATCTTCATGTGCCAATAGGGCGTGATGTCGCGCGCCGTGACGAACACGCGGCGAATGTCGGCCGGAACTTCGTCGAGGCCCGCGAGCGTGCCCTGTTCGAGCAGCCTGTCGAGCAGCGCGTCCGACCAAACACCGCGCTTCTTGGCGATCTCCTCGAACACATAGTTCACCTCGCGCATCACGGTCGGCTTGCCGCTCGTGTCCTTCATCACCTGACGGATGAAGGCGAGGCTGAACATCGGCTCGACGCCGCCGGAGCAGTCCGCGATGATCGAGATCGTGCCGGTGGGCGCGACCGTGGTCGTGTAGCTGTTGCGCAGGCGGCGGCCCTGCTTCTCCCAGTCCGAGCCCTCCCACGCCGGGAACACGCCGCGATCTTCCGCGAGCGACTCGCTGGCGAGGTGCGACTCCTCGTTCAGCACCTTCATCACCTGCTCGCCGAAGGCGCAGCCTTCCGCGCTGTCATAGGGCAGGCCGAGCTTGAAGAGCGCGTCGGCGAAGCCCATCACGCCGAGTCCGATGCGACGCGTCGTCTTCGACATCGTCTCGATCTGCGGCAGCGGGTACTTGTTGGCCTCGATCACATTGTCGAGGAAGCGCGTCGTCGTGTGGATGACCGCCTTGTAATCCTCCCAGTCGAAGCGCGTCTGCGCGCCGTCGCCGTGCACGAACTGCCCGAGGTTGATCGAGCCCAAGTTGCAGGAGTCGTAGGGATGCAGCGGCTGCTCGCCGCAGGGGTTGGTGGCCTCGATCAGGCCGACATTCCTGATCGGGTTCTTGGTGTTGATGCGGTCGATGAACACGACACCCGGCTCGCCCGTGCGCCACGCGTGCTCGATCAGCAGGTCCCAGACCTCGCCGACCGTCCAGTATTCGCCGCTGCCCTTGCCGTCGGCGCCCTTCTTCTCGAGCTTCTTCCACTCGCGCGTGCGCGGGTTCTGCACCTGATGCGGCACGCGCGGGTTCGAGCGCAGATCCTGCACGAACTTGTCGGTGACGGTGACCGAGATGTTGTAGTTCTGGAGCTTGTTGAGGTCGTCCTTGATCTGGATGAACGCGATCACATCGGGGTGATCGACGCGCAGGATGCCCATGTTCGCGCCGCGGCGGAACGCGCCCTGCTGGATCGCGTCCGTGGCCTTCGAAAAGACTTGGATGAAGGACAGCGGGCCCTCGGTGGTGCCGCCGGAGCTCGCGACGACATCGCCCTGCGGACGCAGGCGCGAGAACGAGAAGCCCGTGCCGCCGCCGGCCTTCTGAATCAGCGCCGTGGCCTTGACCGAGTCGAAGATGCCTTCGATCGAGTCCTCGACCGGCAGCACGAAGCAGGCCGAGAGCATCCCCATCTCGCGACCCGCGTTCATCAGGGTCGGGCTGTTGGGCATGAACTGGCGGCGCGCCATCAGGTCGTAGAACTCGCGCGCGATGGCGAGCGCCTTCTCGGGGCTGCCGCCGGGGAATGTGAGCTCGGGCTTCGCCACGCAGGTCGCGACGCGCCAATACAGCTGCCGCGGCGTCTCGTTGACCTTGCCGGTCGAGAGGTCCTTCTTGAAGTAGCGCTGAGCGAGGACCTTCTTCGCGTTTTCCGAGAGCTCGGGGTCGTGGAGGTCGCGCGGCGGATCGAGCTGCTCGAGCGCGCGCAGAGCCTCTTCGCGGGTCGGAGAAGTCGAGGATGTCTTCTTGGAAGCGGAGGACACGGGGTTCACGTGGGCGACCTGCAGGAGTGTGCGAGTTAGGACGGTCTCCGCCCGACGCAACGGGCCGCGCGCGCGACCCCCTGTCTGCTGCTTGGGGCGGAGGGCCCAAAGCTAGCGCCGCGCGCGCCAGAGAATGTTCCGAAATTGGGCGCAGCTTGCGCGAGCGCTTGCCGCGCAAGCACTTACCGGCGCGGCCGTTTTTGCGACCTCCTAGCGCGCGCCGCGGTGGCGCAGCCGGGCGATGACACGCTCGCGCGCCGAGCGCCATTCGGGGCTGCCGAGCAGCTGGGCGGCGATGACATAAGTCGTTATGCCAGCGGCAATTGCGACGAAAAGGCCGAACGCGGAGCCGCGCTCGACATCCAGCGCTGACCAGATCTGATACGCCGCGAGCCCGCTGGCCGCCGAGGCCGCGGCGATGCGCACGACGCGCGCGCCCAAGTCCGGCAGGCCCGCGACCTCGCCGCCCTGCTGCTCGCGCAGCCGGCGGTTGAGCCCGGGGACGAGCACCGCGACGTTCAGCCAGCTCACCACGGCGGTCGCCAGCGCGAGGCCGCCCGTGTCCATGTCGAGACCGACCACGAAGGCGAGGTTGAGCAGCACATTGAGCACCAGCATCGCGACCGCGACCTTGACGGGCGTGCGGTAGTCGCCGAGCGCCCAGTAGGCGCGCGTGATGAGCGACACGGCGCCGCCGGGGACCAGCGCGATGCACAGCATCGTGATCGCGTCGGCCGTGCGCTCGACGCCGCGCTCGCTGAATGCGCCGTGCTCGAGCAAGACCGATGTCACGGGCGTGGCGAGCACGAACAGGCCAACGCTCGCCGGCAGCGCGATGAAGGCGACGCCAAGGTGCGTCTGCTCGTGCAGGCGTCGCAGCTCGCCGAAGGAACGCGTCTGCGCGAGCGCCTGCATCGCCGGGAACACCGCGCTCGTCGCTGCGGTCGCGACCAGCGCGAGCGGCAGCTGCTGGATGCGGTTGGCGTAGTAGTACGTCGACGCGCCACCGATCTCGAGCAGGTTGTTGGCCATGAAGCTGTCGACCAGCACATTGATCTGGTACACGGCCGCGCCGAGCGCGAGCGGCAGGCTCGTCTTCAGGACCTCGACGGCCTTGGCGCGCACCTTTGGCGAGGGCGTGGCGCGCTCGAGCAGCTTCGCGGCGCGCAGCTCGGGCACGAGCAACGCGAGCTGGGCCGCGCCGCTCGCGAGCAGGCCCCACGACAACCAGCGCGCCATGTCGAGGTGCCGCTCGCGGCCCGCCGCGCCGTCGACGGGCGCGAGACCTTCCCAGCCGAAGCGCCAGCCGATCAGCACCAGCGTCGCGATGGCGATCGCGTTCATCACGCCCGGACCCGCGCTCGCGGCGATGAAACGCTCGCGCACCGAGAGCGCGCCACCGGCGAGGCCCGCGAGGCAGATCACGATCACATAGGGCGCGACATGCACGGTGAGCTCGCGCATCACCGCCGCGTCGTCGCCGAGCCAGCGCCAGCCCGTCATCGGCATCGTGTCGGGCATCAACGCCACGGCGCCCATCACGAGCACCGTCAACGCGAACAGGATCCGCGCGGCGAGGCGCAGCGTCTCCCACATCAGCGCGCGTCCGGCGTCGTTGCCGCGCTCGTGATCCTCCTTCGTCATCGCGCGCACGAGCGAAACCGAGACCGCGCCTTCGCCGAGCAGACGCCGGAACAGGTTCGGCACCCGCCACGCCGTGACGAAGGCGTCGTACACCGCCGAGGTGTCGCCGAAGAGCGCCGCCGTCAGCGCCTCGCGGCCGTAGCCGAACACGCGCGAGACCGCGGTGAAAAACGAAATCAGCACGGTGCGCGCCATCAGCCGCTTGTGGCGGCCGCCGATGCCGGCTTGCGGCGTTGCTGCGACCTCGCTCTGGTTCATGGAGCCGCTACCGCACGCCTCGCGCGACTTGAACTCGAACCCCGCCCATCAGGCGAGCAGCTCGCCCGCGAGCTTCTGCACCAGCTTGCCGTCGATCACGCCCCTGTGCTTCGCCATGGCCGCCTTCATCAGCGTGCCCACATCCTTCTTGGAGGAGATGCCGAGTTCGGCGATGAGCGCGACGATCGCGGCGCGCGTCTGCGCCTCGTCGAGCGGCTGCGGCAAGTAGCGTCGCACGACGCCGAGCTCCGCCTGCTCCTTCGCCACGAGATCCATGCGCCCCGCCGCCGTGAACTGCGCGATCGACTCCGCCCGCGTCTTGGCCGATGCCGAGAGGATCGTCATCACGAGTTCGTCGGTGATCACCTTGCCCTGCTCGAGTTCCTGCTTCTTCACCGCGGCGACGAGCATGCGCAGCGTGTCGCGCGCGATCTCGTCGCGCGCCAGCATCGCCTGCTTCACGTCCGCCTGCAGTTGTTGATAGAGCGCCATCGTGCTTCTCCTTCGGATGAGCGCGCGATGCTAGCGACCGAGCGCGCCGCGACCCAAGTCCCGGCCGACGGCGATTGCCCGCAGATCGAGACCCGGCGATTCAAGGAGCAAGCTCAGAGTTTCTGGATGCGCACGGCGAGCGCGTGCGACGCTCCGGGCGCGAGCTCGATCGCGTGGGCGCCCGTGTTGGCGCTCTCGACGCACACCAAGCGCGTCCACTGGTCGCCGAGGTCTGCCATGCGCTCCGCGGCCTGCGACCACGGATTCCACACCACGGTCGTGCGCGAGCCCTGCTTCTCGATCGCGAGTCGACGAGCGAGCGGCGCGTCGAGAAGCTCGCAGGTCGCGGTGGTGTCGAGGTAGACGCGATCGACGGGGCCGGAGAAGCGCAGCGGGGCCGTAGCCGCGGGCCGCTCGGCGAAGCCGTCGAGCTTGTCGAGGTAGCGCGCGCTCTCGAGCCCGCGCAGCTCGATGTGACGCACATCGCCAACGGCCAAGTATGTGTGCAGCGCCTCTTCGTAGCGGAACGGCGCGTCGCCCGTGTTCTCGACCTCGAAGCGCACGCGCAGGTCGGCACCGAAGCGCGCTTCGAGCCGCGCGCGGAAGCGGTGGGGCCAGAGCGCGAGCGTCTCTTCGTCCTCGACGAACTCGAGTAGCACGCGCAGCTCGCCATCGCGCTCCTCGCGCTCGAGCAGGCGCCACGGCTTGCGGCGCGCGAAGCCGTGGGCGCCGCGTCCGAGGCGCAGCGGGTCGTCGCCGAACCACGGAAAGATCACGGGGATCCCGCCGCGGATCGCCTGACCGCGTTCGAAGCGCGCGCGCGACGAGAGAAACAGGAGGTCGGAGGCGCGCGTGACATGCGCACCCTGCAGGCAGATGTCGCCCGCCGCGCCCCGTACCCATTCGAGTCCGCTCGTCATGGTTCCTCCAGCACCGCGGGCCCCCCGGTCGTCCCGGAAGGCCCGCGCTGGGTTCACTCGGAGGCTTCGTCGTCGGGCTCCGGCCCATCCGGCAGCGGCTCCTCGGGCTCGTCTGCTCCGGCGTCTTCGGTCGCGGGCGCGATGCGGCGCTGCTGGGTCGTCTGGTACTGCGTGAGGTCTTCGGCGCTGACAAGCTCGATGCCGACGAGCCTGTCGCCGCCCTTCAGGTTGACGAGGCGCACGCCCTGGGTGTTGCGACCCATCGGACGCATCTCGTTCACCGCCGAACGCACGATCATCCCCGACTGGGTGATGAACATGACCTCGTCGTCCTCGCGGCACATGACCGTGCCGATCACCTGCCCATTGCGACCCTCGGTGCGGATGTTGATCACGCCCTGGCCGCCGCGGCCCTTGATCGGGTACTCCTCGAGCGCGGTGCGCTTGCCGAAGCCGTTCTCGCAGGCCGAGAGCACGAAGGTGTCGGGCACGGCGACCTTCATGTCGACGACCCTGTCGTCGTCGAGCAGACGAATGCCGCGCACGCCGTAGCTCGTGCGGCCCATCGGGCGCACATTCTCGTCGGCGAAGCGGATCGCTTGACCGCCGGCGGAGGAGATCACGATCGTGTCGCCGGGCTTGCACAGGCCGACGGCCACGACCTCGTCGCGTTCCTCGAGCAGGATGGCGCGGATGCCGCCCTTCTTGGGGCGGGAGTAGGCCCCGAGCGAAGTCTTCTTGACCGTGCCGCGCTGGGTCGCGAAGAAGATCGAGCGTTCCTTGTCGAACTCGACGACGCGCAGCACATTGGTGATGCGCTCGCCCGGCTGCAGCTCGATCAGGTTCGACATCGCGCGGCCGGCGCTGGTGCGGTTGGCTTCCGGCAGGTTGTAGACCTTCAGCCAATAGACCTGACCGCGGTTGGAGAAGCACAGCACATTGTCGTGGGTCCCGGCGACGAACAGCGACTGCACGACATCGCCCTCCTTCGTCTCCGAGCCGATGATCCCGCGCCCGCCGCGGCCCTGCGTGCGGTAGATATCGAGCGGCGTGCGCTTGACATAGCCGTCGCGCGAGAAGGTGACCACCATCATCTCCTCGGTGATCAGCTCCTCGATGTCGAACGAGCCGTCGATCTCCTCGCGGTTGACCTCGGTGCGGCGCTCGTCGCCGTACTTCTGCTCGAGCTCGTCGAGGTCGGACTTGATGATCGCGACCACGCGCTCGTCGCGCGCGAGGATGTCGTTGAGGTCGGCGATCTCGACGACCAACGCGTTGAACTCCTCCCCGAGCTTCTCGCGCTCGAGGCCGGTGAGTCGCGCGAGGCGCATGTCGACGATCGCCTGCGACTGGCGCGTCGAAAGCGCGAAACGCTCTTGCAGGCCGGCCTTGGCGGCGTCCGGCGTGAGGCTCGCGCGGATGATGCGGATCACCTCGTCGATGTTGTCGACCGCGATGCGCAGTCCGTCGACGATGTGCTTGCGCTCCTCCGCCTTCGTCAAGAGGAACTGCGTGCGACGGCGGATGACTTCCTTGCGGTGCGCGATGTAGCTGTCGAGCAGGCCGCGCAGGTTGAGCGTGCGCGGCTGGCCGCGGTCGATCACGAGATTGATGATCGACTGCGTCGACTGCAGCGGCGTGTACTGGAACAGCTGGTTGACGATGATCTGCGGGTCTTCGCCCTTCTTCAGGTCGATCGAGAGCCGGATGCCGGTGCGGTCCGAAAAATCCTGGACATTCGAGATGCCGGTGATGCGGTCGTCGTTCACGACCTCGACGATCTTCTCGATGATCGCTTCCTTGCGGACCTGGAAGGGGATCTCGGTGAAGACTATCGACGAGCGGTTCTTGTTCTCGACGATGTGGTACTTGCCGCGCACGCGGCAGATGCCGCGGCCGGTGGCATAGGCCTGCAGGATCCCGCGACGGCCCATGATGATGCCGCCGGTCGGGAAGTCGGGGCCGACGACGAGCTCGCACAGCTCGCCGATCGTGACAGCGGGGCGCTCGAGCACCGCGCGCAGCCCCGTGATGATCTCGCGCAGGTTGTGGGGCAGCAGGCTCGTGGCCATGCCGACCGCGATGCCGTCCGAGCCGTTGCACAAGAGGTTCGGGAAGCGCCCGGGGAGCACCGCGGGCTCGGTGCGTGTCTCGTCGTAGTTGGGCTGGCGGTCGACCGTCTCCTTGTCGAGGTCCGCCATCAGCTCGGTCGTGACCCCGGTCATGCGCGCTTCCGTGTAGCGCATGGCCGCCGCGCCATCGCCGTCGATGTTGCCGAAGTTGCCTTGGCCGTCGATCAACGGGTAGCGCGTGCTGAA
>VGYZ01000075.1 GCA_016872795.1 Planctomycetota bacterium | reverse complement strand
TTCGGCAAGCGCGTCGTGCGCACATTCACATGGCTCGCCATCGCCGTGAACGTCGTGCTGCAGCCGATCGTCGTCGGAGCGGTCGCTGCGCCGACGGTGAGCTTCACGGCGGGCATCGACTCGGCGAGCGCGCACAAGGCCTACGAGCTCGCCTACGGCGCGACGTGGACGATCACCATCGCGAGCCTGGTCGCCTTTGCGCTCGGGCAGTTCGTCGACATCGCGGTGTTTTCGTGGCTGCGCCATCGCACCGGCGGCAAGATGATCTGGCTGCGCGCGCAGGGCAGCACCGTCGTGAGCCAGCTGATCGACACGCTGATCGTGATCTACCTCGCGTTCTACCTGCTGCCGGCGCTCGTCGGCGACGAGCACATGAGCGCGGAGCAGGCCGGTCGCATCGCGCTCACGAACTACATCTACAAGTTCGCGCTCGCGGTGGTGATGACGCCGATCCTGTACTTCGCCCGCGGCTTGGTCGTCGCGTGGCTCGGCAGCGCGGAAGCGGCCGCGCTCGCCGACGAAGCTCACCCCGCCGATCCGCACTGAGAAGGAGGCCAGCGACATGAGCACCTTTTGCCCGCACTGCGGCCAGCCGACGCACGCCGGAGCCGCGTTCTGTCCCGCCACCGGCGCGTCGCTCGCACCGAGCACGCCGCCGCCGCGACCGGGGCCCGCGCCGATGCCGCCTCCGCCGCTCGAGGAATACGGGCCGGGCGGCGTGATCCTGCTGAGCTTCCTGACCTGCGGGATCTTCGGTGTCGTGCGCTTCTACCAGTGCGCGCAGGCCTACCGACGCGAGCTGCCGGGCGCGGCGCCGAACTTCGAGTGGCAGTTTTGGACCTACGTGATCGTGTCGCTCATCGGCGCCGCGACCTCGAGCTTCGGCATCGGCTTCGTGCTGCTCCTCGGCGCGGTCGTGATCGGGGCACTGATGCTCTCCGAAGTGTGCGCGGCGCGCGAAGAACTCGCGCGGCGCACGGGAGTCGCGCCGCACCTCACGAGCTCGAGCACGCAGGTGACCCTGTGGGTGCTCGGCGAAGTACTCGCGCTCGTCGTGGTCGGGCTCGTGCTGATCGTGATTCAGGGCGTGCAGTTCTTCGAGGACCACAACACCGTCGTCCGCGCCCTGCGCAAGCGCGTGACATGAGCGGCTAGGTCGCGGGCTGCTGCTGCGACAGGCAGTGGATCGCGCCGAGGCCCCAGATGAGCTCGGTGCAGTCGATGCCGATCACCTTGCGCGAGCGGCCGTAGAAGCGCTGCAGCGTCGCGAGCGCGTCGGCGTCGTTCTTGCGATGGCGATAGGTGGGCACGAGCAGCGCGCCGTTGACGAACAGGAAGTTCGCGTAGGTCGCGGGCAGGCGCTGGCCGTCGTGCTCGATCATGCCGGGCATCGGCACGGTGACGATGTCGTAGGGTCGGCCGTCGGGATCGCGCAGGAACTGCAGTCGCAGCAGGTTATCGGCGAGAAGCTCGTGGTTTTCGTCGCGCGGATCGGGCTCGATCGTCGTGAGGATCGTGCGCTCGTCGAGGAAGCGCGCGAGGTCGTCGATGTGGCCGTCCGTGTCGTCGCCGACGATGCCCTCGCCGAGCCACAGCACGCGCTCGACGCCGTACCAGTCGCACAGCGCGCGCTCGAGTTCCGCGCGCGACATGTGCGGATTGCGATTCTTGTGCAGCAGGCAGGCTTCGGTCGTGAGCAGCGTGCCGCGGCCGTCGAATTCCACGGAGCCGCCCTCCATCACGATCGGCGCGCCCGCGTGGCGCGGGAGCCACAGGCCGTCGAGCTCGCCCTCGATCGACGGATCGCGCGCCGCCATGAGCTCGGCGACGCGCGTCGGCACGGCGTCGTCCGCATCCCACGGCGGGTACTTGCCGCCCCAGGCGTTGAAACCCCAGTCGACGATCGAGAGGCGCCGCTTGCCGCCGCGGCCGCGCTTGACGAGGAACGCAGGCCCGTGATCGCGGCACCACGCTTCGTTGGTCGGAATGCGATGGAAGCGAATGCGCGAACCGATCCACGCGCGTCGGACGCCGTGGGCGACGAGCTCGCGCGCGACGATCTGCTCGTAGTTGCCGTTGGGCACATTGATGTGCACCAGCTCGCGCGGCGCGATCTCGCGCACGATCGCCGCGAGGTTGGCGGGCACCGTGTGGTACTTGTCGGGGAACGAGATTCCCTCCGGCCGCGGCCAGCTGAACCAGGTGCCGCTGTGGCGCTCCCACTCGGCGGGGAATGTCCAGCCATGCTGCGCGGGCGTGCCGGGGAGCAGCTTGGGCTTGCGTGCGGCCATGGTCAGGTCGCGAAGCGGCGCGTGATGCCGTCGTAGGCGTCGGTGCGGCGGTCGCGCAGGAAGGGCCAGTGCGTGCGGCTGAACTCGACCTTGGCGAGGTCCGCGGGCTGCACGATCACCTCTTCCTTGTCGATGCTCGCGCGGTACTGCACCTGCCCGTTCGGTGCCGCCATGAACGACTGGCCCCAGAACTGGATGCCGTCGGGGTTCACGGGCTTGCCGTCGAGGCCGGGGATGTGCTCGTGGCCGATGCGGTTGGGCGCGACGACATAACAGCCGTTGGCGATCGCGTGCGAGCGCTGGATCAGCTCCCACGACTCGTGCTGCGCCTTGCCGTACTCGGCCTTCTCGCTCGGGTGCCAGCCGATCGCGGTCGGGTAGAAGAGGATCTCGGCGCCCTGCAGCGCGGTGAGGCGCGCGCCTTCGGGGTACCACTGGTCCCAGCAGATCAGCACGCCGATCTTCGCGTGGCGCGTGTTCCAAGTGCGGAAGCCGAGGTCGCCGGGCGTGAAGTAGAACTTCTCGTAGTACAGCGGGTCGTCGGGGATGTGCATCTTGCGATACACGCCCAGCAGCGAGCCGTCGGCGTCGATCACGGCCGCCGTGTTGTGGTAGAGCCCGCTGGCGCGCTTCTCGAACAGGCTCGCGACGATCACGATGCCGTGCTTCTTCGCGAGCTTGCAGTAGCGGTCGGTCGTCGGGCCGGGGATCGTCTCCGCGAGCTGGAAGAAGCGGTGATCCTCGACTTGGCAGAAGTACTGGCTGGTGAACAGCTCCTGCGTGCAGACGATGTGCGCGCCTTGCTTCGCGGCGGCCTCGATCAACTCGGCCTGATGCTTGCGGTTCTTGGCCACATCCTCGACGCAGCGCATCTGCGTGAAGCCGACGCGGACGACGCGGGAGGAGGCCTGCTTGCCGTTCGTGCTCTTTCTGCGTGCCATGGAAGCGCGGATTATGAGCATCGCCGCGGCCGCGCGCGAGCGTCGCGGGCTATCCTCGCTCCCCATGTCGCAGGTGGAGCAAGAGCGGGCACTCGGACGCACGCGTCTCGCAGGCCCGGCGCTCGTGCTGCTCGCGCTCGTCGTGTGGGGCGGAGCACTGATGGCGGGCTATGTGCTCGACGGAGCGCTCGTGGTGCGCGACAACGCCATGCTCGCGCCGTTCGAGCCGCTGCGCATCGCCGGGCTCGACTGGTGGGAGGGGACCGGCCGGCCCGGCGGCCTCTACCGGCCGGTTCCGCTCGTGTCGCTGGCGGCCCTGCGCGCGCTCGGCGACGGCGCGCCGACATGGATCAACGCCAGCAATGTGCTCTTGCTGGGAGTCGTCGCGTGGTTGCGCTTCGAGTTGCTTGCGCGGCTGTGCGCGACGCTGGCGAGCGGCCGCGTGCTCGCATGGTTCGCAGCGGCGCTCGCACTCGTGCATCCTGCGAATGCGGAGCTCGCGGGCGGACAGGTAGGGCATGCGGACCTGCTCGCACTCAGCTTCGCCACCGGAGCCTTGCTCGTCGGCATGCGCGACGGTCCAGCGAGCGCGGGCGTCGCGGGTCTCCTCGCCGCGCTCGCCACTCTGTCGAAGGAGTCGGGCGTGCTCGTCGTGCCGATTGCGCTGATGATCGAGTGGCTGCGCACGGACGCGCTGCGCGGCAGGCGAGTGCTGCGCGCGCTTGCGTGGTCGGGCACGGGCGTCGCGCTCGCGCTCGGAGTGCGCATGGCGGTGCTCGGCAGCCTCGCCAGCGTCGATGATCCGGTGTACGCGGGCTTTGAAACGCTGGCGCGCATCGCAAGCGCGCTGGCGGTGTTCGCACAGCACACGCTACCGCTCGTGCTGTGGCCGCTCGCTCCGCTCCCGGTGGTCGGGTATCAGGACGTGCCGCCTGCCGAAGGGCTCGCGGATCCGCGAGCCTTGCTCGGGCTCGCGCTGCTCGCGGCCTTGATCGGTGGTGTGGCGTTTGCGCTGCGCCGCGGTCGGCGCGAGCTTGCCTTTGGCCTCGCGCTCTTCGTGGTCGCGTGGCTGCCGACTTCCAATGTGCTCGTGTCCACGGGCGCGATCGCGGCCTCGCGCTTCCTCGTGCCCGGGCTCGTGGGACTTACGCTGGCGCTCGCGCTCGCGCTTGGATCGCGTCCGTGGGGTCGCGGAGCGCTGGCGGCGCTCACGCTGGCGCTGGGGTTGCTTTCGTGGCGCGAAGTGCGCGTTTGGAGTACGCCGGAAGCGTTGTTTGCCGCGCAGGCGGAGCGCTCGCCAAAGTCCGCGTATGCACTCGTCGATCGCGCTCTCCTGCTCGCGGACAGTGACCCTGCGGCTGCGCGCGGCTTGTATGAGCGCGCGCTCGGGACGCGGGATGTGCACTACCCTTCGACGCAGGTCGTCATCGAGGAGGTGCAGGAAGCGCGCTGGATCGCGCTGGGGGAGCTGGCGCGGCTCGCGGAGCGCGAAGGCGATCTCGGGACGGCGGCGAGCCGGCACGCGCAGGCCGCCGAGCGCGCGGAGCAGGCTCTGCGCGACGCGGGCGCGCTGCCGTTCGTCGAGAACTGGGCGCGCTCGCGCGATGTCTCGCTCGAGCGGCTGGCGGCGATCGAGCTCGCGCGCAGCGCCATTCTGTCGGGCGACGCGCGCGCGGCGAGCGTCGCGGCCGCCGAGAGCGCGCTGCAGCGTTGCCAGAGCGGTTCGGCGGAGTCGGTGCGCCTGCGCGCGCTCGTCCTCGATCGACGCGGCGACAGTGCTGCGCGCGCGGAGCTCATCGAGCGCGAGTGGCGCGCGCGACCGGACGATGCACTGTTGCGCGTGCTGTGGGCGAGCGAGCTGCGCGCGAAGGGACGCGTGTCCGAAGCGCTCGACATCGAGCTCGATGTCGCGACCAAGCTCTTTGGAGGCTACGACCGCGTGCGCTCGCTCGGCGTCGCACGCGAGGCGCTCGCTCACCCCGATGCGAGGCTCATGGCGCGCGGGCGCGCCTTGCTCGAGCTGCTCGTTCGCGGCGGCGATGCCGTGGCCGCGGAGGCCGCGCAGCTGCTGCGTTCCAACCCGCCGCGACATCCATGAGCGCGCAGGAATCTCGCGGGGGACGCGGCGCGCTGGTCGGTGCCGCCTTCCTGATGGCCACATCCGCCATCGGTCCTGGTTTTCTCACGCAGACGGCCGTGTTCACGGGCGAGCTCGGGGCGAGCTTCGGCTTTGCGATCCTCGCGTCGATCGCCATCGATCTCGTGGCGCAGCTCGCGATCTGGCGCACGATCCTCGCTGCGGGCCGCCCGGCGCAGGATGTCGCGAACTCGGTGGTGCCCGGCCTCGGCACGCTGCTCGCCCTGCTCGTGGCGTTCGGCGGACTCGCGTTCAACATCGGCAACCTCGCCGGCGCTGGCCTCGGCCTCGAGGCGCTTTTGGGCCTCGATCCTCGCCTTGGCGCCGCACTCTCGGCGGGGTTCGCCGTGTCGCTGTTCCTCTCGCGCGAGGCCGGCCGCGCGATGGACCGGGTGGCGCAGGCGCTCGGAGTGCTGATGCTCGCGCTGATGGCATGGGTCGCGTTCTCCTCCGGTCCTCCCGTCGGAGAAGCGCTTGCGCGCTCCGTGATGCCGGAGCGCATCGACCCGCTCGCGATCGTGACGATCGTCGGCGGTACGGTCGGTGGCTACATCACCTTCGCGGGCGCGCATCGCCTCCAAGAGTCGGGAGCGCGCGGAGAGAGCGGTGTCGCGCTGGCGACGCGTTCGGCGTTGCTCGGCATCGGAGTTGCTTCCGCGATGCGCGCGCTGCTGTTTCTCGCGGCCTTGGGAGTGGTCGTCGGTGGCGTGACGATCGCCGCTGCCGCGAATCCCGCCGCGGCGGTGTTCGAGAGCGCTGCGGGTGCGAGCGGACGGCGGCTGTTCGGCCTCGTCATGTGGTCCGCAGCGATCACGTCCGTCGTGGGCTGCGCTTACACTTCGGTCTCGTTCGTGCGCACGCTGCGCCCGAGCTTCGCGGGCGCGACTCGACCGATGTTGCTCGCCTTCGTGGCGCTGTCGGCCGCGATCTTCCTCGTGGTGGGCAAGCCGGTGAAGGTGCTGGTGCTCGCGGGCGCTCTCAACGGGCTGATCCTTCCGCTCGGGCTCGCGGCGATGCTGCTGGCGTCGCGTCGCAGCGCCCTCGCGCTGCCGCGCATGCTCGAGGCGCTCGCGTGGATCGTGACGCTGGCCATGGGTGCGATGGGCGGCGTCACGCTGTTCCGCGAGCTGCCGAAGCTCGTCGGAAGCTAGTCCTCGCCGAGCGCGATCACCTCGCCGTCGCGCGCGACGCGCATGCCCGCTGCTCGAATCGCCCGTGCCGCAGCGCTCTTCGGATCCGCCGCCGGGTTCGTGTGGTTCAGGTGCGTGAACACGACCTTGCGACGCAGCTCGAGCGGTGCTGCACCTAGTCGCGCGAGCGTCTCGGAGATGAACGGATGCGGAATCTCGGTCATCGCGCGACCGGGGACTTCGCCGTCGGCGAAGAAGGTGCCGTCGACGAGCGCGAGGTCGACGCGTGCGAGGAAGTCCTCGAGCGGCATGTCCCAGCGCTCCCACTTGTCGATGTCGGGCAGGTACGCCACGGTGCGGCCAGGCCCGTGCACGACGAAGGCGAGCGTGTCGCTGAACTCGTCGCGGTGGGGCACACGCAACGAGTCGATCGAGAGATCCGGAGCGAGCGGGACAGGCGCGCCGGGCTCGAGCGCGCGCAGCTCGATCGCACGCGTGTCGACGAGCAGGCTCCATGGCCCGTTGCTCCGCAGGAATGCGCCCATGCGCTGCGAGCACCACACCGGTAGCTCGCGAGCGCCGTAGATCTCGCGACCGAGCTGCGCGAGGCCGGCGTAGTGGCCGACATGCGCGTGCGTGAGGAAGATGCCTTCGAAGAGCGGGGGGCGCGGCGAGCCGCGAGGAGCGAGCGGGGCGACATGCTCGACGAGCTCGAGCTGTTCGGGGAGATCGGGGCTCGCGTCGAGGAGCCAGCGTCGTCCGTCGCGGGGGTCGACGAGCGCGAGCGATGTGACTCGCCTGCGAAGCGTGTCGTCTTGGCGCGCTCGCATACACGCAGGCTCGCGACAACCGATCTGCGGCAGTCCGCCGTCCTGCGCGCTGCCGAGCACGAGGAGGTAGGGTGCCGGTGGTGTCGTGCGCGGGGCTTGGCACGCAGCGAGGACGAGCAGCGCGAGCCCAGCGCGCATCAAGGGCACACCATGATGCGCAGGCCGTCCGTCAAGCCGATGTTGTTCGGTGCGGCATAGCCGTTGTCGCGCGACCACCACTGGAAGTAGAGCACTTGCCCGGCAAGGAAGCCGTTCGCGGAGAAGAGCGCATCGGGAATCGCCTGTGCATATGTCCCGGTGCAGCTCGTTCCGCTCGCAGCACCGCCAGAGTTTTGGACCGGCATGCGACGCACAGGCGCTCCCACGCAGCGGAATCCGGCGCCGAGCGGCGCGAGCACGCTGCTCGTGCCCCACATCAGCAGACCTTGCCGGTTGTTGAGCACGCTCGTCGCGCGCACGACGAGGTCGTCCGGACCCGCGAGCGTGGCCGAGCCCGTGGCGGAGATCGATGGAGTGCAGCCAGCGCTGTTCTGCAGCGGCAGACAGAAGTTCGTACCGCGACAGTCGCATTCGTCGGGCAGTCCATTGAGATCGCTGTCGGGGCTCGTGCCGCTCACGAGGTCGCAGGCGTCGTCCGCTCCGTTGCCGTTGCAGTCGGGCACGCTGCGCCAGAACACGCGCAGCAGGTTGGCGCCACTCGCCGTCGGGCTGTTCGAGGCGTCGGCGTAGAGGTCCGTGAAGTAGAGGCCGTCGGGGCCCGCCTCGAGTCCGCACACCGTCGCGCGCCGCGAGCCGGTGTACTCGACGAACGGAATCGGCCCGGCGACGAGCGCTCCGTTCGCGTCGAGGATCCACTCGGTGATGCGCTTGCCTTGGGAATTCTGTCCGTAGGCGTAGGTCGGACCGGACTCGGTGACGAACGCTCGATCCTGATGCGCCGCTGGAAAACCGCTGCCGCCGAAGGTCGCGGGCTGCACGAACGCGAGGTTCACGGGGCCGACCGCCGGATTCCAGTTCTTCAGCGCGAAGTTCGCCATCGAAGCATCGCTTCCGTCCCACAGGTAGTTGCGCCCCATGACGAGCTTCGCGAAGCGATCGATACTCGGACCGTTCTCCACGATGTAGTGCGCTCCGTCGCTCGCGCGCCACTCGCCGCCGAAGGGGTTGCGCACGCCGTACGCGTACACGTAGTCGCGCGCGGTGATCCCGTCGCCCGCGTTGTAGAACGGGTTGCTCGGCACCGGCGTGCCATCGAGCCGCAGGCGCAGGATCTTGCCGCGAAACGAGCTCAGGTTCTGGCTCGTGGCGGCGTCGAAGCCGTCGCCCATGTGACACAGCAGCGTCCCGTCGGGGAGCAGCGTCAAGTTCGAGATCTGGTGCGACTGGCCCTGCGTTTCGCCGGGCATGTCGAGGATCGTCGTGGCGAGCGCCGCTGTGCGCCCGCCGTCGGTGCTCGAAAAGCGCACGAGCTTGGGGTTGTGGTTCGCCGGATTCGCGATCGGCGCGTAGAGCATCGCCGCGATCACATCGCCGCTCGCCGGATCGACGACGATGCCGGTGACGCCTTGCTCGCCCGAACCCGGGAACGCGCTCGTCGGGTTGAAGTTGAGCAGGTTGCCCGCGTAGGTGCCGACGGTGCGGTTGCGGAAGACGACCTTGATCTTGCCGTGCAGCTCCGTGACGTAGAGCAGCGGATCCGTGGGCGCGCTGCCCGCGTTGGGCTTGAAGGCGATGTTGACGGGCAGCTGGAAGCCGCCGGCCACGATTTCGACCTCGAAGCCCGGTTGCCGCGCGCTCCACGGCGGACTCGGCGCGCGCGCGAGGCTCGCAAAGCTGGGCGCGGTCTGGGTGGTGTTGCCGAAGTAGGTCGCACCGCTCATCGAGACCCAGAAGAGCGCGCTCGCGCCGGCCGTCAGGCTGATCGCGGGCAGGAACAGCGCGTGGCGCTCGCAGTGCTCGTCGACGAGCCGCAGGTCGCTGGCGCCAAACTGCATGCCGGTCGAGCCCGCGATCACGCGCACGCGCAGGGCGTCGTGCATGCCGAGCGCCGGAGCGTCGCTCGCCACGGTGCCGCCCGCAGCGCCCGCGAGCTCGTACAGCAGCGCGCCCGCCGCGCTTTCGAGCACGAGGCGCGCGGGCGTCTGACCCGCGGGCAGGGAAACGGGATTTGCCGTGCCCGCGAAGCTCCAAGTCACCGGCGGCGTGCGCGCGATGTCGTCGAGCTCGAGCGGGAAGATCGCCGTCGCCGCGCCCGTGACGAAGGTGCGCTGGGACCACGCACTCCAGCGCGTCGCCGCATCACCGCTGTCGTCCGAGTGGCGTACGCGGAGCACGTAGTTCGACGACGGGAACAGCTCGCTGCGTCCGGCGTGCGAGCCCACGAAGCTGCCGTCGCCAAAGTGCGTGTGCGTTCGCTCGACGCCTTGGATGCAGCTCGTGAACCACACCCGCTCGGCGAGTCCGGCGGTCCAGATTTCCCAATCCGTGCAGAAGTGAAGGTCGCCGACATCGGGATCCGAGAACGGCGCCGTCTCCATGTGGACATCGGCGGCGCTGACGGTCACGCCGTTGGCGACCGGCTCGTTGATCACCGGTGCGAGCGGCGACTGATTGGCTCCCTGCAGTAGGCACAGCATCGACAGAACGAATACCAGCATGCCTCCGAGGCTACGCCACGGAGTTCATTCCGGCATCGGTGGAACGGACTGTGGCAGCCAAAAAGGCGCGCGGCCGCCGGACGAGCCGGCCACCCTCGCATGCAGCGCAGACGCCCCGAAGGGAAGCGCGAGTCGCGATCAATCGTCGATCTCGGCCTCGATCTCGTAGGCCTCGATCTCGTTGGGGTTCGAAAGGCCTAGGCCGTGGACTTCGACTTCGAGCGACTCGCCTTGGCCGAGCCCGTTGAACAGGTTGTAGAAGGACTGTGCGCTGGACGCCTCGCCGTCGAAGACGCAGCTGGCGTTGATCCGGCCTGTCGCCGGACCGAGCGTGATCGTGCCACCGAACGGATCCTCGAGGTCGGAGATCGTGAATGTGAAATCGCTGTAGCTTTGCGAGACCCAAGTCACGAAGCCGCGCGCGCGACCGGCGTGGATTTCGGTGCGGTCGGCCACCACGGTCGGAGCGGTGTTCGGGCCGCTGATCAGGCCGCGGACTTCGAGCTCTTGCCCGACCTTGAGCTGCGATGTGGTGAGCACCGGATCGCCCTCGGTGTCGAGGAACAGCGAGCTGGCGGTCAGGTCGACCGTGATGTTCGTGGTGGTCGTCGCGACCGAGCCGCCCAGCGCCAGGTTGCCCGGCAGCAGGTTCATCACGAGCGTGTTGGGCAGGCCCGCGATGCTCGTGATCACGCCTTCGAACTCGGGCTGGCCCTCGATCTCGACCAGCACGGCGCGGAACGGCTCGCCGATGAAGGTCGCGAACTTGGCCTTGATGCGTTGTCCGCTGACGAGGCTCGCCTCCGTCGTCGGCGTGTTCTCGTCGAGCACGAAGATCGCCGTGGCGCCGTCGTAGTCGCACGAGATCGGGTTGCCCAGCGACATGATCAGCGGGTTGGCGATGCTGCCGCCCTTTTCGGCCTCGATCACGAGCAGGTCGAAGGTGTTGAGCGTCGTATCGACATTCTGCGCGATGCCTTCGAGCTTGACTGTGTAGGCGACGCCCGCGCCGGCGTCCTCGACCTCGATGCGGCTGGCGAGGATGCCGCCGTTCACGAGTTCGCCGTGCACTTCGACATTGGCCACATTGGGCGTGAGCGCCGCGAAGAAGGCGCCGACGTTGGCGTAGGCGATGCCGTTGTCGTCGAGGAGGAGGGCCGTGGGTGAGGGCGTTATCGTGACTAGGCCGAGCGCGATCGTGCGGTCGTCATCGGCGAAGGCGTCGATCACGAAGTCAGTCGTGCCGTTGACCGAGCGCACGACGCCTTCGACCTCGTCGATGCCGATCGGCGTCGTGGCGTTGGGCTGCGTCGTGACGATGCCGGTGGGGTTGAAGACGATCGGCGGCGTGGCGACGCTGCCCGTGAGCGAGGCGCCCAGATCGATGTCGAGTACGATCCGCGGGAAGTTGCCCGCGACCACGCTCAGCGGCGTGGGGAAGTTGGTCGTGAAGGTCGTCGCGGTCTGCGTGACGGCGACGGGCGCGCCCATGAGATCGAGCGCGAGCGGCGCAGGCGTGTCGTCCAGCGTCGCTTCGACCGCGCTGTAGGTGCCGACGGGCAAGCGCGCGCGGCTGACCCAGCGCGGCGCGAGTCCCGCACCGATCAGCTCGATGGCGAGGTCTTCTTCCAGCACATTCGGCGTGAGCGCTCCCGTCGAGCTGTTGACGAGGCGCAGCGACTGCAGCTTGACCGTGAAGGAGAGCAGCTCGTCCACCGTGGCGTCGGTGATCAGGAGGTCGGTGGAGACGGTCGTGCCGCTGCCGCCGTCGTCATCTCCGCCGCCGCCGCAAGCGACGGCGAGGAACGGGAGCGCGGAGCACAGGAGCAGGTTGCGAAGAAGAGTGAGCTTCATGGAGTGGGCAGCACTGGCCGCGCGATGGCCATTGGTTCGGTCGAGGCCGGGACACGCTCCGCGCTTCGGATGCCCGAGCCGTCGAGATGACGGAAGCGCAATCTAGCCCGGACGCCCGTACCGCGCGCGGAGTTCGGGTGTTTCGCAAAGAAGTTGTATGCATAGATGCAGGCGGCCCGCCGACCGCCCCGCAAGGGCCCGCGACGGACCGCTTCCCGGAAAAACTTTCCACCAACCGAGGTGAGCTCGGCCTCGCTGGCGCCCCGCGGCTCGCTGAGCGCACGGTTTGACAAAGATTCTAGAAGTTGACATCTTGACATGACGCTATGTCGCTTTAGATTGGGGGCATGCAGCCGCCTGGCCCGTCCCTCAGCCTTGACGACCTCGCGCGGGAGAGCGACATCCCCGAGCGCACGATCCGCAGCTACATCGCGCGCGGACTGCTGCCTCAGCCCTTGGGCCGAGGACGGGCGTCGAGCTATGGCGAGGAGCACCGCACGCGGCTCCTGTTCATCAAGGCCGTCCGAGAGGCCGCGCCGTACGAGCTCCCGCTCGCCGTGCTCGGCCGCCTGATCGAGGAGCTCCCCTCCGAGCAGATCGCGCGCATTGCGAGGGGGGAGGAGGGCGTCGCCGCCGCGACACTCGGTGGCCTCGACGAGAGCCTGCTGCGCAGACGCCATCGGGCTCCCTCTCCGCGTGCGGAAGAAGTCGATCCCGAGGATCTATCCGCGGACGCGCCTTCCGCGCTGTGCGAGCGAGCGCCGCCCCCCGCGCGGCGCTACTCGTTCAGCGCTCCGCCCTCGAACTACCGCGCGCCGGATGGCGACGACTCCGCTCCCGAGGAGCCGGGGGAGGTCGAGGACGAAGTCTGGAGCACCATCGACGTGACCCCGCGACTGCGCATCTCGATGCGCGGCTCCGCGCGCACCACGAGCGGTGAATTGAAACGCCTCGCGCGCCGCCTGCGCGCCTGGCTGTCGGGCGAAGCTCCCGGCTGACGCCGCGCTTGCGCGCCTGAACGAGAATCGCGCTCGCGCAGGACGCGGGCGCGAGTGAGAGCCCGCGCGCCCTTTGGCGCACAGGCAGCCCTTGAAATTCCGCACGCGAAGGCGCGGACGCCACCGGTCTGTCCGCGCCTTGCGAATCCCGAAGTCCGCACCGGTTCACGAAAGAGCAGAGTCACCATGCCCAACTCCCATTCCCTCGACTTCCAAGTGCGCCTCGATACTCGCCACTGCCCGACCGCGGGTGGACGAGTGCACCTCATCTGCGAGCTCGCGCCTCCTTCGCTCGCGCGCGCCATCGAACGCGCACCGCTCGACCTCGTGCTCGTGATCGATGCATCGGGCTCGATGAACGGCCCCAAACTCGACGCGGTGAAGCTCGCCTGCGCCGGGATCCTCGGCCGCCTGCGCCCGGGCGATCGGGTGTCATTGGTCACATTCGCGAACGATGTGCTCATCCACGCTCACTGCGTCCAGCCCGGCAGCGCCGCGGCCAGCACGCTCGAGCGCGAGCTGCGCGGTCTCGTGACGCGCGGCAACACGAATCTCTCTGGCGGCTGGCTCACCGGTGTCGAGCTCGCGGGCGCGTCGATCGCGGGCGGGCGCCGCGCGTCCGTCGTGCTGCTCTCGGATGGGCAGGCGAACGAAGGCGTGGTGAGTCCGTCTCAGCTCGCCGAGATGGCCCGACGCAGCGCCGCCCAAGGCATCTCGACCACCTGTGTGGGCGTCGGCGCCGACTACTCGACCGAGCAGCTCGGCACGATCGCGGAGGCGAGCGGCGGCCGCTTCCACCACGCGAGCGCGGAGGCGGAGATCGTGCAGGTCCTGCTCGGCGAGCTCGACGAGCTCTCGGCCGTGTACCTCGAGCGCGTCGAGCTGGCGCTCGACGCGCCTCAGGACTTCGTCGTGCAACCTCTCGGCGGCACCAGCGGTCGCGTCGCCGGCGCGCTGCAGCTCGTGTCGATCGGCTCCCTGTACGCGGGTGTCGAACGCAAGGTCGTGGTCGCGCTCGACGTGCCGCCGCGCATGGAGGGCAGCTCGCAAGTGCTGCACATTGCACTCACGGGCACGCTGGCCGAGAGCGGCGAGCCCCTGACGGTCGGCGAGAGCGTCGGGCTGCGCTGGAGTGACTCGCTTGCGATCGTGATCGCGCCCGCGGACTTGCTGCTCGTCGAGCAGCACACCGCCGCGTGGCTCGAGCGCACCTGCGCGGACCTCAACGAGCGCGGCGACTTCGGGCAGGTTCAGCGTCTGCGGCGGCGCTTCGTGCCGCGCATGCGTGCCTACGCTCGCGACGACGAGCACGCGCTGGCGGAGGTCGCGCGCGTCGAGGCCCAACTCGCGGCGGCCGAGGTCGACATGGCGCCCATGGTGCGCAAGGAGATGTATGTGCGTTCGGTGAAGGCTCCGCGCGGCGAGCGCGACCTGCGCGGTTCCTAGTGTCGAGTTCGCAGGCGAGCTAGCTGGCGAGCTAGCTGGCGAGGTGGCGTCCGCGCGGCGTCACCTCGCCATCACCTCGCCGTCACGCGCTCACACGCGCGCGGCTCGAGTCCATCGCCACCTAGGACGCGAGCCCTGACGCTCGCGAGCTCCAGCAGGGGGGGAACCCGAGGGCGGGCCCGTGCGTCCCAACTCGGATGCCACCCGCCCGCTCCGTCGCGGCACTTGCGCTGCTCCTCGCCCCCGCCAGCGCCCAATGGAATCCTCCGCTGGGTCAGTGGGGCAAGGTCGATGCGCGCGATGTGCGCGTGATGAGCTGGAACGTGCAGGATGCCCTGTGCTCCTCCAACGACAAGGTCGAGGGCTCCAACAACTGGACGGCCTGCGCGCGCACGCTCGCCGCGCTGCGACCCGACGTCGTGTTTCTGTCCGAGTGCGGCGACAACTCGGGCAACGGCACGGGCTCGGGCGTCGACAGCGTCGCCAACCTGACGCTCGTGCTCGACGACTTCCTGCACGGTGGAACGGACTCCTTCCACGGCAACGCCTCGGTCACGGCCTGGGTGCAGAAGTACGCCCCGAGCTACGACCTGCCGTATGTGTACATCTCCAGTTCCAGCGACGGCTTCAATCGCAATGTGGTGCTTTCGCGCTTTCCGCTCGCGGATCGCAACGGCGACGGGAAGAGCGCGCTGGCCGACATTCCGTCGGTCACGGCGAGCGCCTGGTCTCCCGGAGGCAATGGTGGCATCCGCGGCTTCCTGTTCGTCGAGCTCGACCTGCCCGCCGCGAGCTACGCGGGCGATCTCGTGCTGGGCGGCGCGCACTTGAAGGCTGGGAGCAACTCGAGCGATCACACGCAGCGAGTGACCGCGGCGCAGAACGTGTCCTATGTCGTGCGCTACTGGTGGAACGGCAACGGCGGTGCCACGCCCGATCCGCTCGCGCGCATCGCTGATTCGCCGGCGGCGACGAGCGTGCTTCCCGCGACCACTCCGGTCGTGCTGGTGGGCGACTGGAACGAGGATGAGCAGCAGAACGGCGCGACGCGCGGTCCGGTGGACTGGCTCTCGCAGGCGCAGGTGAGTGGCGGTGTCGCCGATGGCACGGATCGCGACGGATCCGACATGACGATCGACGCCGCCGTGAACTACTTCAGCGGCAATCGCCAGACGATCGGGACGAGCGGCACCAAGTTCGACTATCTCGCCTGGCAGGACAGCATCGCGACCCTGCGGCTCGCGAGCGTGTTCGACTCGGCCGCGAATCCCGCGGCGGCGCAGCCGCCGGAGTTCAGCGGCGTGTCCGGGGGTGCGACGGGGCTAACCGCGCGCGCATCGGATCATCGTCCCGTGTTTGCCGACTTCGCGCTCCCCGCGCCGATCATCGACTGCAACGGCAACGGCGTGTCCGACGCGAGCGACATCGCTTCGGGCATGTCGTTGGACACCAACGGCAACACCATCCCCGACGAGTGCGAGCCCTGCACGAGCGTCATCGCGTATTGCACGGCCGGCACGACCTCGAGCGGCTGCGTGCCCGCGCTCGCGAGCCTCGGAACGCCGAGCGTTGCTGCGACTTTTGGCTTCACGCTGCACGCGAGCGGCGTCGAGGGCCAAAAGAGCGGGCTCCTCTTCTATGGCACGAGCGGACCGAAGGCGTCAGTGTGGGCGCCGGGCAGCGCGAGCTTCTTGTGCGTGAAATCCCCGACCCAGCGCACCGCGTCGCAGACGAGCGGTGGCGTGAGCGGCGCGTGCGACGGCGTGCTCACGCTCGATGCTCGCGCATGGCTCGCCGCGCATCCGACGGCGCTCGGCATGCCGCTCGTCGCCGGCGAAATCCAGAACTGGCAAGCGTGGTTCCGCGATCCACTCGCCGCGGGCACGACCAACCTGACCAACGCGCTCCAGATCCGCTACTGCCCCTGAGCGCGGGCTCCCGAACACCCTCGAACAGCCAGTCCAGCGCCCGACGCACGCGGCGGGACGCGACGGCGCCTTGGCGTCTCCGCGAGGGTGGTTTCGCGACAGCTTCAGCCGCTAGGGGACGAGCGTGAATTCAAGTGCGTCCGAGAGGCTGGTGCTCTTCGGAGCGGGGGGGTCGCGGAAGGTAAGTCTGTCTTCTTCTGGCCGCTGCCTTGTTTCTCCGGCGGCCGGAAGAAGCTCCACAGACGCATAGGCGTCTGTGGAGAAGAAGGCCCCCAAGGCCTCGGCCGAAGGCGGAGGCCGCGGCTGAGGTGGTTTCGCGACAGCTTCAGCCGCTAGGGGACGAGCGTGAATTCAAGTGCGTCCGAGAGGCTGGTGCTCTTCGGAGCGGGGGGGTCGCGGAAGGTAAGTCTGTCTTC
>VGYZ01000074.1 GCA_016872795.1 Planctomycetota bacterium | reverse complement strand
GCGTCTCCGGAGAAGAAGGCCCCCGCTGGCTGAAGGTGGTTTCGCGACCGGCCTTCGCCTACGGCTGGTAGGTCAGCTCGACGGCGTTGGAGGTGTTCGTCGTCTTGCACGCGGGCGGGTCGCGAAAGGTAAGTCTGTCTTCTTCTGGCCGCTGTCTTGTCTCTCCCGCGGCCAGAAGAAGCTCCGGAGACGCATGCGCGTCTCCGGAGAAGAAGGCCCCCGAGGGCGAGCGCAGCGAGCCCGCTGGCTGAAGGTGGTTTCGCGACCGGCCTTCGCCTACGGCTGGTAGGTCAGCTCGACGGCGTTGGAGGTGTTCGTCGTCTTGCACGCGGGCGGGTCGCGAAACCACGCTTGCAAGTCGACCACCGTCCCCGCCGCGAAAGGCTGGCCCAGCGAACTGGGGTGGCCGGTCTGAAAGGCGCTCCAGTCGAGCGCGAGCGTGCCGTCGCATGCACCTGCGGTTCCACCCGAGCCATGCGGGGGCGTGCGCTGCGTCGGCGACTTGACGCACAGGAAGCTCGAACCGGGCGAGCACCAGGGCGCGTTCTGCCGCGCGAGCCCATAGAACACGAGCCCGGTCTTCTGCCCCTCGACATTGGCAACCGTGATGTTGCACGCTCCGGCGTGTGCGATGTCGGGGTTGGCCGACGCGTGGATCGTGGCGATGCAGCCGTTCGAGGTCAGTCCGCCGGTGCAGTAGTTGACCGGCCTCGGCCCCAAGTCGTACACCACGATGGCCTGGTTCGAGGTACCGAGGCTGAGGCGCAGGGCCAGTCGGCCCGACTGGTTGAATCCGAGGTTGGAGGTCGCGCCGTTGTCGCTCTGGAAGAACGACCAGGCGGTGACGGCAGCACCGCCGAGCTGAGGCATCGAGTCGCCCTTGCGCGAGAGCAGCACCATGCCACCCATCGGAGTCCACGCGTACAGCGCAGCGTCGTTGACGCCGGTCACCACATCGCCGCCCAGCAGGGAGACCTGAAACACGAGCTGATCGGAGTTGTTGAACCCGAGGACGCTCGTGCTGAAAGTGCCGTAGGTCGCTGCGGCGGTTCCGACGGCGAGGTCGCCCTCGCGCGCGATGCACTGCAGCGCGCCGCCCGGCGTTGTCGCCAGGCCGGACCACAGCGAGCCATCGTTCGCCGTCGAGACGCCCGAGCCGCGCAGCGTCGCCACCACGACGAATCGTCCCGAGTCGTTCATCTGCAGCGTCGAGTTGAAGGTCGCCGCCATCTGGGCGTTCACCAGACCTGGGGCAACATCGTTTTCGCGGAACACGACGGACGGCGAGCCGCCGGCCGGGCAGTACAGGACGGCCTGATCGTCATCGGCCGTGACGGCGCCGCGCAGGTCTGTCTTGAACAGCACATTGCCGGCGGCGCTGAGGCTCGTCCCCGTCGCTCCAAATGTCGAGATGCCAGAAGACGCACCGTAGAAGACCGAACCGCCGAGCCCCGGAACGGCGTCTCCCTCGCGAGCGATCAGGACATGGTTGCTGGGCGTCGACAGGTAGAGCGCCTGATTGTCGAGGGATGTCGGAAGGGGAGAACCGACCGAGCCCAGGTACTGGGCTTCCCAGAGCACCTGACCCGCGCCATTGAGCTTCGCGAAGTTCTGCGCCGGCCCGACCAGCGTGCCGAGCGCGAAGCCACCGGGTCCGGGCATCACATCGCCCCTGCGGACGAGCAGCTGGAGCGCTCCGGCGGGACCCACCCACCAGCCGTCGTTGTTGGTGGAGCCGGAAACATCGCCGCCCGACAGGAGGGACTTGATGAGGTACTGTCCGCCCGCGTTGGAACCGAGCGCGCCCGTGGTCACGAATGTGGTCGTCGTGAAGTTCGTCGAGAACATGGCTCCGACGGTTCCGGGAGCGAGGTCGCCTTCGCGCGCCAGCACGGTCAGGCTCCCCGGCTGCCCGGCGAACAGCGCCGTGTCATTCGCGGTGGTCACGCCACCGTTCCAGATCGAGCTGGCCCAGAGGGTGTGAGCGGCGGGGCTGATGCGGTAGATCGAAGTCAGTCCGGATCCGCCCGTGGTGGAGTTGAGCGTGATGCCCGCCGGGAGCCCTGGCGCCGCGTCGCCGGCGCGGATCATGATCGCGAGGCTCGAGGGGCCGCCGTGGAAGTAGGCACGGTCGTTGGCGGAGGTCGCTCCGCCGCCAGCGAACTGGGCACGGAACATCACATCCCCGTTGGCGTCGAGCACCGGGGTGTCGAATGTGCTGGAGGCGACGAATGTTGCACCGGCGAGGCCGGGAACGGGGCCGCCGGACTGGGCGACCACCAGGGCGGCGGACTGCAGGGGGTTCTGCGCCACAAGCAAGGGCGCGAGCGCAGCCGCGGCTGCGCAGACAACGGCCGGGCGGACAAGGCAAGCGTGATTCATGGGGGCCTCATGGAGGCAAGGAACGGTGGCGATGGGGGCCCCGACCCTGTGGTCGTGGTCAGCCTGTCGGTCCGACCGGAATCTCCCCAGCAGCGCCGAGCGCCTCGACATGTTCCTTGAAAACGAAAAATCTGCCGGTCCACGGACTCTGCGAACCCAGCCGAGGCGCTTGCCTTCGCGCAGCGCACGACGCGCCGTCGCCGACTCCACGAGGGAACTCGGGCAACTCCGCTCGCCGGGAGAACCGAGCCCTTCCCGTCAGCTCGCGAAGCCCTGCGGCTCGGGCTGCGCGGCGGGGGCCGCGGGCGCCGGGGCGCTCGTCTCGGGGAGGTCGGACTCGCGCGAGAGGTAGGTGTAGGCGTCGAGGCCCGCTTCGTAGCGGCGCTGGAGCAGCGCGGATTCCTCGAAGCTCATGCGGCCTTCCTCGAGCGAGCGCTCGATGTGGCGGCGCAGGCGCGCGAGCAGGTCGGGCTCGAAGTACTCGACATAGGCGAGCACTTCCTGCGTGCGGTCGCCGCGCACGACGTGCGTGATGCGCGGGCGGCCCGACTCGTCGAGGTCGACATGCACGATGTTCGGGTCGCCGAACAGGTTGTGCATGTCGCCGAGGATCTCCTGATAGGCACCGACGAGGAAGAAGCCCATGTAGTAGGGTTCGTTGGGGCGCAGCGGGTGCAGCTCGAGCGTGCGCTTGACGTCCTTCAGGTCGCAGAAGCGATCGATCTTGCCATCCGAGTCGCAGGTGATGTCGGCGAGGATCGCGCGGCGCGTCGGCTGCTCGGCGAGGCGGTGCAGCGGCAGCACCGGGAACAACTGGTTGATGGCCCAGGAGTCCGGCAGCGATTGGAACACCGAGAAGTTGAGGAAGTAGGTGTCCGCGAGGTCGCGCTCGAGGTTGGCGAGGTCATCGGGCACGTAGGGCAGCGAGCGCACGAGCTTCAGGATGCGCGCGCAGGTCTTCCAGAAGAACTCCTCGACGCGCGCGCGCTCCTTCAGGTTCATCTGCCCGACATTGAAGAGCACCATGGCCTCGTCGCGCAGCTGCTGTGCGTCGTGGTAGGCCTCTTGGTAGTTCTTCGCGGTCAGGTTTTCGGACACGCTGTAGGCGTTTTGGATGAGCTCGTGCTCGTCCTCGCTGGAGGGCTCGGGGTTGCCCGAGGTGGCGAAGTCGGTCACGCCGAGCACTTCGGCCACCAGCACCGCGTGGTGCGCCGTGAGCGCGCGCCCCGACTCGGTCACGATCGCCGGCTGGGGAATCGCGGCTTCCTCGCAGGCCACCGACAGGTGGTACACGACGTCGCGCGCGTACTCGGCGAGCGAGTAGTTCATCGAGGACTCGAAGTTCGTGCTCGAGCCGTCGTAGTCGACCCCCAGGCCGCCGCCGACGTCGAGGAACTTGATGCGCGCGCCCATCTCCCACAGCTCGACGAGCGTGCGGGTCGCCTCGCGCAGCGCGTTCTTGATCGCGCGGATGTCCGTCACCTGGCTGCCGATGTGGAAGTGCAGCAGCTCGAGGCAATCGAGGTGCCCCGCGCGCTCGAGCGTCTCGACGACATCGACGATCTGGCGCGTGGTGAGGCCGAACTTCGAGCGGTCGCCGCCCGAGTCGCTCCAGCGGCCCGAGCCCTTGCCGCCGAGCTTGGCGCGCACGCCGATCACGGGCTTGATGCCGATCTTCGCGCTCGCGCGCAGGATCGTCGCGAGCTCGCTGAACTTCTCGATGACGATGATCGGGATGATGCCGAGCTTGCTCGAGAGCAGCGCGGTCTCGACATAGTCCTCGTCCTTGTAGCCGTTGCAGATGACGAGGCTGCCGCCGTCGGCCTGCAGCGCGATCGCGGCGAGCAGCTCGGGCTTGCTGCCGACTTCGAGGCCTGTGCCGTGCTTGCGACCTTCCTCGAGGATGCCCTCGACGACATGGCGCTGCTGGTTGACCTTGATCGGGAAGACGCCGCGGTAGGGGCCTTGGTAGTTGAACTCCACGCGCGCGGCATTGAACGCTTGGTTCAGCTCGCGCACACGGCTGCGCAGGATGCCGTCGAAGCGCAGCAGCACGGGCGTCGCGATCCCGCGGCGCTTGATCTGTCCGATCAGCTCGTTGAGGTCGATGCCCGGGCGGTCGGGACGGTCGGGGCCTTCGGGGCTGACCTCCACATTGCCGGCGGCGTTGACATGGAAGTATCCGCGCCCCCAATTGCTGACGTTGTAGAGGCTCTCGCTGTCGAGGTGGGTCCAGGCCATCTTTGTGCTCAGGGGCTCCGTAGCAGAGGGCGGCGAGTATAGGGCGGACGGGCCTCGCCGTGACCAAACGCTTCTCCAATCGACGCCCCAGGGCGAGCGAGCCGCGGCGCGCGGCGCGTAGAATCGCCCGACCGTGACCGGCGATCTCCTCCAGCGGATCGTGATCGTGCAGGCCGCCGAGCGCTTGCAGGGCGTGGTGCGCCGCACTCCCCTCGCGCCGTTTTCTTGCGCGGACGAGCGCGTCGAGCTGCGGCTCAAGCTCGAGTGCCAGCAGGAGACGGGCTCGTTCAAGGCGCGCGGGGCGTGGAACCAGGTGGCGTGCCTGTCGGCGGCCGAGCGCGCGGCCGGCGTGGTCGCGGTCAGCTCGGGCAACCACGGCAAGGCGCTGGCGTGGGCCGCGCAGCGTGCGGGCGTGCGCGCCACGATCGTGATGCCCGCCGACGCCTACCCGAACAAGATCGCGGCCTGCCGCGAGCTCGGCGCCGAGGTGCTGCTCGGCGCGACGCGCGCGGAAGCGGAGCGCCTGTGTGCCGAGCGCGTGGCCGCGGGCGCGACGCTCGTGCATCCCTACGACGCCGAGCGCACGCTGCAGGGAGCCGGGACGGTCGGTCTCGAGATCGCACAGGACTGGCCCGAGGTCGAGGTGGTGATCGTGTGCTGCGGCGGCGGCGGGCTGCTCGCGGGCTGCGCGCTCGCGATCCGCCAGACGCTCGGCCGGCGCGCGCTGATCGTCGGCGCCGAGCCCGAGGGCGCGCCTTCGATGAAGCTCTCGCTCGAGCAGGGCCGCGCGGTGACGCTCGAACGCATCACGACCGAAGTGCAGGGCCTGTGCCCGCCCTACGCCGGCAAGCTCAACACCGAGATCTGCGGCCTCGCCGTCGACTCGGTGGTCACGCTCTCCGACGAGGAGATCTTCGCGGCCCAGCGCGAGCTCGTGCTGCGTGGCGGCTGGACCGTCGAGCCCGCGGGCGCGGCGGCGACTGCGGTGGTGCTCGCGCGCAAGCTGCCGAGCCTCGCGCTCCACGGCCGCTCGAGCTCCGATCGCCTGCGCGTCGCCTGCGTCGTCTCCGGCGGCAATCCCGATCCCGCGCAGATCGCGGCCGTGCGCGAGGGCACGGCATGAAGCGCGTCGTCCTCGTCCGCACCCAAGGCCCGCGCAATGTCGGCTCGGTGATGCGCGCCGTCGCCAACTTCGGGCCGGTGGAGCTCGTGCTCGTGGCGCCTCAAAAGCGCTCGATGCTCGTGCACCCCGACTTCACGATGATGGCCCACGGCGTCGAGGAGATTCGCGAGCGCATCCGCGTGGTGGCGACGCTGGCGGAGGCGCTCACCGACACGACATACTCGGTCGCGTTCACGGCGCGGCCCCGCGACGGACGCCTGCGGGCCGACTGGCGCGAGCGCGCGAGTGAGTACAGCGACCTGTGCGACGACGACGGGCAGATGGTCGCGCTGGTGTTCGGCTCGGAGGCCGACGGCCTCTCCGGCGAGGAGACCGAGGCCTGCAAGGAAGTCGCCTTCCTGCCGACGAGCGCCGAGCACCAGTCCCTCAACCTCGCCACCGCCGTGAGCATCGTGCTGTTCACGCTCTACACCGGTGATGCCGTGCACAAGCGCGAGCGCGGCCCGCGCATGGCGAGCGAGCGCCAGCAGAGTTTCCTGCGCGAGCACCTCAAAGCCGTGTTCGGCGAGAAGGTCGCGCTCTCGCTCGCCGCGAAGCAGGACATCGAGGAGTCGATCGACCGCATCTTCACGCGCGTGCCGCTCGAGAGCCGCGACGCGCGCGCCTGGCACATGATGATGCGCGCCCTCGGCTCCAAGCTCTCGCCCCGCGACTTCGGCATCGGCGGCCCGCCCCGCGACCTGCGCCGCGACGACGCGCAGCAGCGCTACGGCGAGCTCGACGACAGCCCCGAAGCACCCGCGAGCGCCGAGTAGCGCCGCGCGAGCGCTGCAAGAACGAGCGCTCCAAGAACGAGCGCGCCCCCGCCGCGGGGGCGAGGGCGCGCGCAGCGATCGCGGTCGGTGCTCGCTCAGCCGTCGGTCGGCTTGTCCGCGGGCTTGTCGGCAGGCTTGTCGGCCGGCTTGTCCGTGGGGGCCTGCTCGCTGCGCTCGCGGCTGCGGCGGCGTTTCTCGTCGCGTTGCTTGCGTTCGGCTTCGCGGCGGGCCTGACGCTCGCGCATGGCCGCCTCCCACTCCTCGACCTTGGGCATCTCGGCATCGAAGATCCACGGCTCCAGCTTGGCGCGCACGTCCGCGCCGGCCTGCGCCTCGACATGGGCGAGGAACTGCTCGAGGGTCGCGTTGCCGTGCAGGTGGTCGGCGACCCACTTGCGCATCAGCGCGAGGAAGCGCTCGTCACCGACGCTCTCGCGCACCATGTGCAGGGCGATCGGGCCGCGCACATAGACGTTGGTTCCGAACATCTCCTCGACCGTCACGCGGCCGGGCGCCGAGGCCTTCATCATGCGCGCCAAGCCGTAGTTAGAACGCACCTTGTCGAGGAACTTCTCCCGGCCTGCATGGGACTCGTAGTACATCCACGCGGCGTACTCGGCGATGCCCTCGTTGATCCAGATGTCGTTCCAGTCCTCGACGCACACCGCGTTGCCGAACCACTGGTGCGCGAGCTCGTGGGCGATGATGTCCTCGGAGCCCGTGCCCGCGCCGTAGACCGGCTTGGTCTGCGTCTCGAGCGCGCCGGGGATGCGCGCGTTGGTGAGGATGTTGCCCGAGATCTCGAACGGGTAGGGCCCGAAGGCCTGCGAGAAGAACGCGAGCACCTCGTCGGTCTTCTGGAACGCCTTGCGCGAGCTCTCCTTCGACTTGCGCGTGAACCAGTTGGTGATCTCGAGCCCCTCGGCGGTGTGGTAGGTCTCCGAGTCGAGCTCGGCGATTGCGACCGTCGCGAGGTAGGTCGCCATCGGGTCGCGCGCCTTCCACACGAATGTGCGCGCGGCCTCTTCCTCGATCGTCTCGACGAGCACGCCGTTGGCGACCGCGTCGAGGGGCTTGGGCACGCGCAGCGAGATGCGGAAGAGCGCCTTGTCCTTGGGGTGGTCGTTGCACGGGAACCATGTCATCGCGCCCGACGGCTGGCTGAAGACATAGGCCTCGCCGTCGCGCACCGTCCAGCCCATGGCGAACATCGGCATCGAAGGGTCGCGCACGCCCTCGGGCTTGCCGTTGTAGGTGACCGTGCAGTCGAAGGGCTGGCCGGGCGCGAGCGGGGCGTGCGGCGTGACGATCAGCTCGTCGCCTTCGCGCGCGAACATCGCCGCGGCGCCGTCGACCGTGATCGCGTCGACGGTCATGCCGTGGAAGTCGAGGTTGAAGCGCGAGAGGTGCTGGGTCGCGGTCGCGCGGATGCGGGTCGTGCCGCGCAGCGGACCAGCCGCTGCGTCGAGGTCGAGCGCGATGTCGTAGCTCTCGACGTCGTAGCCGCCGTTGCCTTGCTCCGGAATCAGCGAGTCGCCGATGCCCGCGGCTCCCGGCGTCGCCTCCGCGGCATCGGAGGCCACGGCCGGAACCGCCGCCGTGCTCGCGACCGGCGCGACTTCGGCCGGCCTAGCCTCGGCGGCCTCGGTCTCGACCGCCGTGGTCGCAACCGGGGGCGAATGGGGCTGCTCGCTGGCGCAGGCGGCGAGCGAAAGGAGAACGACTGGGAGGGAGGGACGGAAGGGGCGTTTCATGGGGCATGTGCTGCTGGGGCGCGAGACATTACACAGCACGCCGTCGCTGAAGCGATCTGGCTGGCCCATTACCGGCGCCTCAAACCTCTTTCTTGCGTGGCAGGGCGGCCAATTCGGTCCCATGATGCGTTCTCTAGCCATGGTCCGGCTCACTCGCATTTACACCAAGACGGGCGATGACGGCACGACGGCGCTCGGCGACGGCACCCGGCTCGTCAAGCATCACCTGCGCATCCAGGCCTACGGGACGATCGACGAGCTCTCCAGCGTGATCGGACTCGCGCTCGTGCAGGGCGGAGTGGCGGAGTCGTTCGCCGTCGTGCTGCGGCGCGTGCAGAACGAGCTCTTCGATGTCGGCGCCGACCTGTGCGTGCCCGGAGCGGCCGGCGACAAGTTGCGTCTCACGCCGGCCTACACCGAGCGGCTCGAGCGCGACCTCGATGCGGTCAATGACCAGCTCGCGCCGCTGGCGTCGTTCGTGCTCCCCGGCGGCACGCCCGCGGCTGCGTGGCTACATGTCGCGCGCACGGTCTGTCGCCGCGCCGAGCGCAACATCAGCGAGCTCGCGGCGCACCCCGACGAGGCGGAGCGCGTCAATCCCGAGGTTCTGCGCTACGTCAACCGGCTTTCCGACCTGTTGTTCGTGTTCGCGCGCGCGGCCAACGACGGCGGCGTGCTCGATGTCCTCTGGAAGCCGGGCGCGACGCGCTAGCGTGAAAGGTCCGGCTCGCGCGGCGCTCTCAAGGCTGCCAGGTGAGCTCGATGCCCTCGGACAGCGAGGTGGTCTTGCAGGCCGGCGGGTCGCGGAACCAGCCCTGCACCCAAGCCTTCGCTCCCGCGCTCCACGGACTCCCGACGGTGCCGGGGTGGGTTGCGCACCAGGTGCCGAAATCGAGCGCGAGCGAGCCGTTGCAGGCGCCGTCGGTGCCGCCGGTGTCGAACGCCGAGGTGCGCTGAGTCGGCGGCTTCACGCACAAGAGGTTGCTGCTCGTCGAGCACCACGGTGAGCTCGTCCGCCCCTGCGTGCCGTAGAAGAAGAGCCCCGTCTTGCCGCCCTCGACATGCGCGAGCGAGAGCAGGCAGCTCGTCGTGCTCGACAGGCTCGGCTGTTCGCTGGCCGAGATCGTGGCGTAGCAGCCATTCGTCGTGCCGGGAAACTGCGGCGTGCAGAATGTCGTCGGCGTGGCGGAACTCGAGAAGCACACGGACCAACTGGCGAAGCTGCCGCTGTCCGCCGGCACCCACCAGTCGTACGCGCGCAGGATCCATGTGCCGCTCGCGAGCGGGATCTGCGACAGCGGCACATTCACAATTCCGTGCGTGCCCGAGGGCCAGTTGCCGAAGGTCTGCGCGTAGGTTCCTTCCGGCAGCGTCGAAAGACCGCAGCCCACGGGCTGCGCGAGCACGCCGCAGGGATCGGTGCCGGAGAGCGGATCGACAAAGGTGTATGTGCCGTTGAATTCGTCGCTGCAGCCGCCGCCGGGCAGGCCGTCGTTCGTCTGCACGAGGTTGTAGCGGACGCCGCTGGGGGCCTCGAGCACGAACTGCACATCGCCGATCCACTGGTGCGCGAGCGCCTGCACGCGCACTGCGGCGACCTGCGTCGCGCCCGCAGGCACGCTGACCGCGAGCGGCGCCGAGAAGGGAGCGCTCGGCAATGTCGACGGCCAGCTGCCGCTCGTGCCACCGCTGGGGAACGAGCCGCCGCTCGCGCTCGCGCCGCACTGCGGGGCGTTCTGCGGCGGCGGCGGCAGCGGCGATGGCGTGCCGAAGCACAACTCCCACGAGAGCAGCGCACCGTTGTCCGCGCTCGCGAACCAGTCGTGGATCACGAGCGACCAGTTGCCTGCTGTGACGGGGATCTGCTCCAGCGGAATGTTGGCGACCCCCGAGGCGCCGCTCGGCCAAGCGCCGAACGACTGCCGATAGGTGCCGGGCGCGAGTTGATTGGCATTGCAGGTGAGCGCCGGCACGCCGTTGCAGCTGGCGCTCGCGACAGGATCGACGAAGTCGTAGATGCCGAAGAAGTCCGCGCTGCAGTTTCCGACCGCGACTCCATCGTTCCACTGCAGCACATTGTAGGCTGCGCCGTTGGGGTCGATGAGCACGAGCTGCACATCCGATGCGTAGGTGTGCTTCAGCGCGATGCGCACCGAGCGAATCACATGGCCCGCGACGGGGGCGCTCACCGCCTGCGTCGACACGAGCGAGCCGCCGGGCAGGACGAGCGGCCAGATGCCGTCGCTCGCTCCCGCTCCGGGAACGAACCCGCCGGGTCCATTGGCTGCGCACTGAATCGCTGTCTGCGGCGCCGCGAGTCCGAACACGACAGCGAGTGAGGTGACGACGGGGAGCATGGTGAAACGGTCGCGGCGCGGAGCGCGCCGCACCCTCGTTTCAAGGCTAGCCGCCTCGGCTCCCTTGGGAATCCCCGATCGCCGAAATGACCGCGAAGCCTCGGCAAGCTGCCGCCGGGCCGCGGCTACAGGATCCGGCAGGCCTCGCTGAACTCGAGGCGCGGGTTGCGGCGGCGCGGAGCCTGCGGATCGGGGTAGCCGAGCGTGCAGAGGAAGTTGGGGCGCAGCTCGGTGCCCTCGAAGAAGGCCTTGCGTACCGCATCCGGATCGAAGCCCGACATCGGACCGCAGCCGAGGCCGAGTGCACGGGCCGCGAGTACGAAGTAGCCACCTTGCAGGCTGCTGTTGCGCAGGGCGTTCTCGACGATCACATCGGGTTTGCCTTCGTACCAAGCCTTCGCATCGACCTGCGGGAAAAGTCGCGGCAGCGCGTCGAAGAAGCGCAGGTCCATGGCGAGGATCGCGGTCACGGGCGCGTTCTCCACCTTCTTCAGGTTGCCAGGAGCGAGGCAGGGGCTGAGCCGCGCCTTCGCTTCGGCGCTGCGCACGAATGTCACGCGCAGTGGACTCGAGTTCGCGGCCGTCGGTCCCCAGCGGAGCGTCTCATAGAGGCGCACCAGCGTGGCGTCATCGATCGCTGTCGGCAGGTAGGCGAGGTGCGAGTGCGCGTGATGGAAGAGCTGGTCGAGCGCATGGCTGGAGAGCGGTTGCATGGAGAAAGCGTAGCCGTCGCGACCCAAAGTCCGCGATGTCGAGTCTTCGACACGGACCTCGGAGCGAAGTGCCGCTGCGGGGCGAAACTTGCTCTGCACCGCGTGCAAGCTCGCTGGCAAAGGCGGGAACCTGCACGCAACCACGCGAGTCCGATGAGTTCACTCCCGAAGAACGCCGCGAGCTTCCCGATCCAACTTGCCCGAAGGCTGGATGCTCGTGTTCGCCATCGTCGGCGCGTGCGCCCGTGGCGAGGCCCTGTCGAAATCAGGGACCGCACGGTCCCGTCGATCCGCCGGCCGGACGCGCGGCGGCCTTCCCTGTGCCCGTCGTCATGTTCGACACGGTGTGAAGGGATGCCCTCGGCTGCTGCGGGGATCCCCGTGCGCGCACGCCCCACAAGGCGACGCGCTCGCAGAGGTGAGAGCGCGCTTCAAGCGTGTGATTGCAAGGTCGCGATCATCGACGGCTTGGAGCTCGAATCCCGCTTCGGTCTCGCGCCGAGCTTCGCCAGCTTGGAGTAGCAGCCCGAGCAGGGCGCGCCGTCGACCTTGCTGGACAACCTCGCCGAGCGCAGGAGCACGCGCGCGACCGAGCATGCGCCCGATGGGCTCGGAGAGCGCCCGAAGGAGGCCCCGGGACCCGTCCGCCCTCGAAGTTGGCTTCGAGACAGCTTCCTTCACCGGGGACGATGCGCATGTCGAGGCACGCCTGTCCCCCGCAGGCTCGCGAACTGCCCGCCGCCCGAGCAGCTCTCCGTGCTCGGTATCGAGGCTCCCGCCGGCTACACAGCGGCAATCTCGACGCCATGCCGCGCGCCTGCGACACTCCTGCGCCGCCATGCCTCGCCGTCTCGGTGCCCCGCTCTTCTTCGCGTCGCTCCTGCTCATCGAAGCGGCGGCGTGCTCCGAGCCCGACGCGCCTCCGACTGTGCCGAAGCCGGCGCCGGTCCGCGACGCGAGCTTCGGCACGGCGCGCGGCTTCAATGTGCTCGTGGTCACATTCGACACCGTGCGCGCCGACGCCATCGGCTGCTACGGCGACCCGCGCGCGCTCACGCCCAACGTCGATCGCCTCGCGAGCCGCGGCGTGCGCTTCGCGCGCGCCATCGCGCCCGCGCCGACGACGCTTCCGTCGCATTCCACGCTCTTCACGGGTCTCGATCCGCTCTCGCACGGCGTGCACAACAACGGCACCTTCCGGCTGGCCGACGAGCGCACGACCCTCGCCGAGTTGCTCGGTGCGCAGGGCTACCGGACAGGGGCCGTCGTCGGCGCGTTCGTGCTCGAGGCGCGCTACGGGCTCGCGCAGGGCTTCGAGGACTACGAGGACGAGCTGCACGAGGACGGCGCGTCCAAGGGCGCGGCGCACTTCGTCGAGCGCGACGCGCGCACGGTCACGGATCGCGCCGTGGCGTGGCTCGCGCGCGGCGAGCGGCGACCGTTCTTCCTCTGGACGCATTACTTCGACGCGCACCTGCCGTACGCGGCACCCGAGGAATTCCTGCGCGGAACGCCGCGCCGCAATGTCAACGGCCCCTGGGATGCGGAGGCCAACCGGCGCGAATACCTCGCTGAAGTCACCTACGCGGATCGCGAGCTCGGTCGGCTGCTCGACGCGCTGGGCGAGGAGACACTCGCGCGCACGCTGGTCGTGTTCACCGCGGATCACGGCGAGGGCTTGGGCGAGCACGGCGAGTACACGCACAGTCGGCTCATCTACGAGGGCTCGCTGCGCGTGCCGCTCATTGTTTCCAGTCCGACGCTGTTTCCGCAGCCGCGGGTCGCTGGCGATCGCATCGCAGGACTCGTCGATGTCGTGCCCACGGTGCTCGGACTGCTCGGCACGGATCCGCCCTCGGGGCTCGACGGCATCGGATTGCTCGCGCCCAACGCGGATCCGGCGCGCGCGATCTACAGCGAGAGCCTCGTCACGCTCTTCAATCACGGCTGGGCCCCGCTCTACGGCCTGACTCGCCTCGGTGACAAGTTCATTCTCGCGCCGCGGCCGGAGTATTACGACCTGCGCGTGGACGGTGGCGAGCGTCGCAACCTGTTCGCAACCACGGTGCCACAGGCGCAGCAGCTCTCGCGCGCGCTGCGAGAACGGATTGCGCGCGTGCAGCCGCTCGGTCGCGCGTCGGAGGCTCCGCTGTCGGCGGACGACGAGCGTTGGCTCGCGCAGTTGGGCTACTCGCGCTCGAGCGTGCCGCTCGACGCTGGCAAGCTCGATCCCAAGGACATGATCGTCACGTGGGCGATCCTCACCAATGCCAGCCGCATGGTCGAGCGCGGCGAGTTCGATGCAGCGCTCGCGGAAGCCGACTCCGTGCTGGCGCGCAACCCGAGCGACCCGTTCGGATGGGAAGTCGCGTACACGGTGCACGAGGCACGCAGGGACTGGGGCAAGGCCGAGGAGTGCCTGCTCAAGCTGCTCGAACTCAATCCGAGCGCGGAGGCGTTCGTGCGCCTCGCTTCGGTGATGATCGAGCAAGGGCGGCTCGAGGAGTGCCTCGCGTTGCTCGAGCGGGCCGCGCAGGGGCTGCCGGACAACGGCGAGGTGTGCATGACGCGCGGCGAGTGCTTGTACCGGCTCGAGCGCTGGTCCGAAGCCCGCTCGCAGTTCGAGCGCGCGGCGCAGATCGACCCCGTGCGCGCCGGCGGGCGTGCGCGTGCCACGCTCGAGAAGCTCGACCGCGAGGGTCGTTGAACGCGCGATGGAAAGCGGTTGCGGCGCGGCCTACGCTCCGCGCGTGGAATCCGACCAACGCGACTTCTATCGCATCGAGTATCCCCAGACCGCGCGGCCGCGGTTGACCGTGGGGCCGGTCGTGTTGGAAGTCCTGAATCTCTCCGAGTCGGGTGTACGCTTCCTGCTCGCGGAAGGCATGGAGCTGATCCCTGGCGCACCCGTCGAGGGTGAGCTGCGCTTTCAGGACGGACAGAAGTTCGCCGTCGCCGGTCGCGTACACAGCGTGCAGGCGCAGGCGCGTGTAGCGGCGCTCCAGTTCACTACCGGCGTGCCCGCGGCGAAGATCCTGCAAGAGCAGCAGATCTTGCGCCAGCGCTACGGCCGCTGAGGCTCGACCGAGCACGACAACGCGGCCCGCGCGAGGTTTGCCTCTCGCGCGGGCCGCGTCCGTGTCGGGGGCCGCAGCCCTGTCCGCTGTCAGCCTGTCCGCTGTCAGCCTGTCCGCCGTCAGGGCGTGCCCCAGAGTTGGACTTCGTCGAGGTCCGTCCACTCGTCGGAGGCGCTGGCCGCATTGCGGAAGCGGAACTTGAAGTTCGCCTTATTGGCCGCGGCGGCGGGCAGGACCACCGCTCGCGAGCCCCAAGTCGTGGAGTTGGTGCTCTCGACGAGCACCCAGGCCGTGCCGTTCCACCACTCGGCGTAGGAGAGTTCGCCGGTATCGAGGCCGAAGGTGCGACGCGTCCAGCGCAGCTCCACCGAGACGAAGCCCGCGGTGCTGCGCGCCTTCTCGATCCATGTGCTGCGAGCGAGTCGCGCGCCAAAGCTGCCGGCGAAGCGCGCCGAAGAGGTCACGGTCGCTCTGTTGTTCTGCACGACCCAGCCGCCGACGCTGAAGTTGCCCGACTCGAAACCATCCGAGAAGAGCAGCAGTGGCGTGTTCGGGGCATACGGCGTGGCCGAAGCCTGATTCGAGTTGCCGGAGATGTTGCCGGTCGTGTCCTGAGCGCGCACCACAAAGTGGTAGGTCGTGCCCGCGGTGAGGCCTGAGTTCACGAAGCTCGTCGTCGTCAGCAGCGCGGTCGTCACTTCGACATAGCCCGAGCCCGAAGTCGTCGAACGGTACACGCGGTAGCCCGCGAGATCCGGCACGCTCGAGGCGCCCCAGCTGAGCGAGACGCTGTTGGCGGCGGCCGTGGCGACGAGCGCGCTCGGGATCGGCGGCGGCGTCACATCCGGACCGCCCGTGCCCGGCGTGGCGGACAGCGCGAGGTACGAGTTGATGCGACCGTAGCCGAAGGTGTCGTCCACGCCCGCGGTGCCGAGGTCCTCGCAGGAGGAGCGCAGGATCGACTCGACCTGCGCGGGGGTCAGCGTGGGGTTGCGCGACCAGATCAGGCCGCACAGGCCAGCGGTGATCGGGCAGGCGAAGCTGGTGCCGCTGACCGAGGCGTAGCTCGTGTCGCCGCTGTTGCTCGTGGTGTAGATGCTCACACCCGGCGCCACCAGATCGACGAGCGAGCCGTAGTTGGAAAACGACGCCTTGGCGTCGTTCTGGTCGCTAGCGCCCACGACGATCACATCGTCGTTGCGGTTGCCGCTCAGCACCAGGTTGCTGTTGCCTGCGGCCCACACGAGCAGCGCATTGCGGGAACGCACGTAGGTGCCCGTCGTGAACACGCTCGAGCTGTTGACGCCCGAGTAGCTCACGCTCGCGACGCGGTCGCCGGCGTCCGCAGCCACGCGCGCTGCCGTGGTGAGGTTCGAGAGCGAGGCGCTGCCCGTCGAGCTGTTGGTCACACGCATCATGCGGTGTCCGAGATTCCAGCCCACGCCCGAGATGCCGATCGAGTTGTTGCCGTTGCCCGCCGCAGAGCCCGTGCAGTTCGTGCCGTGGCCGTTGACATCGCTGATCGCGCCCCCCTGATTCTCCCACAGCGCCGCCGTCACGTTGTAGCCCGTTCGACGGTGCAACTGTAGGTCTGCGTGCGATGTGCGAACGCCCGTGTCACAGATCGCGACGACGACCGTCGGCGAGCCGGTCTCGATGTTCCAAGCGCTGCACGACTCCATGCGGTCGGTGTTGTGGTGCCACTGCGTGGCGAACCCCGAGTCGTTCGGGCACGCGATCGGGTAGACGGTCCAATCGGGGTGCACATACTGGAAGGCGCCGGTCGCCATGAGCCTTCGGGAGAGCGAGTTCTCGTTGTCTCCCGCGGGAACCTCGACGAGGTACTCGTCGACCTCGGGGAAGTAGTTCCGCACGCGCAGTCCGGCGAGGGTGCGCAGCGCGACCTCCGTCAGGCGGCGCTGAGCGAAGCGATCGAGCCCGCGGCCGGAGGCCTCTTCGGGCTGGAGGGGGCGGGCGATCATCACGCCGCTGAATTCCATCTCGCCGGGCACCTCGACGAACTCCTGCGCGAAGGCAGGCGCGACGAGGGCGGGACCGGAGAGGAGGAACGAGGCGAGGACACTGCTGGGTAGTTTCATCCGAACACTTCCGTAGCGGGGGAGGGGGTGCCGCTTCCTGCAGGTTCCGACGCCGTGTTGGCAGTTCCGGACGGTACCGGTGCTCGCGGGGGCGGAATTGCGACCCGTTAGGGTCTAGCACAGACGGAGGATTTCAGGGCAAGGTTCCGCCCTTCTTGCTACGGAGCCTCGACTTTTCGACGCCGGAATCGCCC
>VGYZ01000073.1 GCA_016872795.1 Planctomycetota bacterium | reverse complement strand
GTCAGCTGGCGCCCGTCGAGCGCTCCGAGGGCTGCAGCGAGCAAGTCGAGATCGCCTGGGGTGACCGTGGCGTTCTGCACCAGCGCATCGATGCGATCGAACTCGTCCGTGAAGTTCTGCAGGTCATCGGCGAGCCCCGTCTCGTCGTCGGCGAAAGCGCCCACGGTCGGCAGCAAGATGCCGAAGTCGTCGCTCTCGCCAAAGCGCGTGAGCAGGGCCGGGTTCGCGAAGCCCGCCGCCTTGTAGCGCGACGACGCGACGCCCGCGCCGCCCATGGCGGAGTTGCGCGCCTCGAAGTAGCTCTGAGCACGCGATGTGCCAGCGAGGGTGGGGGCCACGATCGCGATCAAGAGGACTCGTCCATTCATCTGGGAAGCTCCATGCTGTTGGGGAGGGAAAGTCCGGGCTCTCCGCTAGAGCCAGGTGCGGGGCAGCAAGCTATCAGGCTCGAGGTCCAAGAACATCTCATTCTCGCGCACTCGAGCGAGATCGGCGCGGAGGTGACGAGCGGTGCATCGGAGGTCACGCCACCAAAGAGCGAAAATGGCCTCAGGATCGCCGCGCCGCGCGCTCAGGCGAAGGCGAGCAGCGGGTACTTGGCGCCGAGGACCTTCTCGGGCTTGACGCCGAAGCAGCGCTGGATCGCCGTCGCGTAGACGGAGCGGAAGTCGGTGGAGTGCACGAGATCACCGTCGTCGAGCTTCTCGAGCGAGGGATGCTGGCCGTACAGGCCGCCCTTGAGTCCGTGCCCGAAGGCGAACATCGGTCCGGCGACGCCGTGGTCCGTGCCGCGCGCGCCGTTCTCGGCCACGCGCCGCCCGAACTCGGAGAACATCAGCACGAGGGTGTCGCGTCCGGCCTCGCTGCGGCCGAGATCGTCGAGGAAGGGCCCGAGCGCGGCGTCGAGCGTGCGCATCAGCTGGTCGTGGCGGTTGCGCTCGTCGGTGTGCGTGTCGAAGCCACCCATCTCGACGGAGATCACGCGCGAGCCGATGCCGCCGTTCACGAGCGCGGCGACATCCGCGAGCGACTGCGAGAGTGCATCGTTGGTCGGATATTCGATCGGCGTGCGATACGCGGCCACGGCGCGGCGCACCTGCTCGGACGAGGACTGCCCGTCGGCGAGCACGCGCCGCAGGAAATCGAGGCTCGACTCGCCTGCGCGCTTCTTCGGCTTCTTCTCATCGCGCTCCGGCTGCATGCCGCCGGCCTGCTCATAGGCCTCCGTCTCGGCTGCACCGCCCGCCCAGCGATAGGCGCGCGGATTGACGAAGCTCGCCGGCGGATGGCTCGTCGAGTGCAGCGCATAGGGCACATTGCCGCCGATGTGCACCACGAGATTGGGATTCTGCTCCTCCTTGAACGCGGCGTCGCACAGGCGACCGACCCAGCCATCGCCTGCATCGCGACCGCGGATGTCGGCCGTGTGCCAGACATCGTAGGAGCGGAAGTGCGAGCGGATCGGCTCGGGATAGCCCACGCCTTCGACCAGCGCGACGCGGCCCGCGTCGTAGTGCTTGCGCAGCTGCTTGAGGGCGCCGTGAAAGCCACGGTAGTCGTCGAGCGCGAGCACCTCGTTTTTCTTCAGGCCCAGCGTCGGGCGTGCGCGGCGATACGCGTCGTCGCCGAACGGCACGACCGTGTCGAGGCCGTCGTTGCCGCCGGAGAGCTGCAGCAAGACGAGCGTGCGGCCGGCCGCTTGCGCTCCGAGCACGGGAGAGAGCTTCACAAAGCCGTGCGCGCGAGCGGAGAACACCGTTACGCCAGCGAGACCGGCGGCCGCGAGCAGGGTGCGACGATCGAGTTGGGAGCGCTGCATGTGGGTGGCTCCGTTCAGCCAAGCTGCGCTTCGGGCAGCGACAGGATCAGGTGCGCGAGACGACGAAGCACATCTTCGCTCTTCACGCCTGCGGCGAGCAGGCGCCCATCTTCGAGGGACAGCGCGCTGCGCTCGGTGCGCAGGAACGCGAGCAGCGCGGCTCGGCTCGTCTCGCTGAGCGGCACCGGCAGGAGCTCGTCCGCGAGCGTGTCGACGATCTGCCTGTCGCCCGCGATCTTGGCGCGCTGCATGCGCGCGGTGAGGTTGATGCGCGGGAAGTACATCTCGTTCGTCATGCGCTGCAGGCCGCCCATCTCCGCGCCGAGGTCGGCCTTGCGCTTGCCGGCCTTCTTCGCGTCCTTCGCGCCGGAGTCGGGCATGCTGTCTCCGCCCATCATGTCCCCTCCCATCATCTCGCCTTCAGGCTCGACCTCGAGCGGATCCTCGCGCAGCACATCCTCGAGCTTCACGACGCCGATCAGCATGCCGGCCATGTTGCCGCGACCGAGCAGTGTCGAGGTCGTGATCCACGCCTCGCCGCCTTCCCAGCCCTTCACCGACGGCGGGTCGAACAGGCGCTGGCCGAGCTGGCCGGCACCGAGCCACAGGATCTGCGGCGGAACCGTGATGCCGAGCCGCCGCGTCGCGCCGACGAGATACTCGACCGGCGAGCTGATGCGCTCGGCGCGCACGGAGTCGCGATAGAAGCGCGGGTCGAGGAACAGCTTGGTGAAAAAGGGCTTGAGCTCCCAGCGCTTCTCCACGAGGAAGCTGGCGTATTCCGCGAGTCGCGCCTCGTCGGGCTCGACTCCCTCGAAGTGCGTGATCAGCTTGCGCGCGACCCAACGCGGGCACGCGGGCTGCGCGAGCAGCAGGTCGACGAAGCCATCGGCGTCGAAGCGCGCGGTCTTGCCGAGGATCGTCTTGGCGCCGGTGTCGTGGTTGCGCGGCTGGAAGTAGCTGCCGGTCTTGTCGTCGGTCGTGCGCCAGCCCGTCAGCGCGCGAGCGCCTTCCTTGATGTCGAACTCGGTGTAGTTGCCCTCGCCGAGCGTGAAGAGCTCCATCAACTCGCGCGCGAGATTCTCGTTCGGTCGGTCCTTGCGGTTCTCGTTGTTGTCGAGGTACTCGAGCATCGCCGGGTCGCGCACGATCGCGTGCGCGAGCTCCGAGAAGTTGCCGAGCGCATGGCGGCGGAAGAGCTCGTTCTGCGCGACCATCGCGGCTGTGCGCTTCACGTCGCGGGTCGAGCTCGTGAAGTAGCCGTGCCAGAAGAGCACCATGCGCTCCTGCAGCGGGTGCTTGGCCTCGACCATCTGATCGAACCACCAGCCCGCGAAGCTGGTCAGCACGCGGCGCTCTTCCGCGCGAAAGCGGTTCTGCGCCTTCTCGAACTCCTCGCGCTCCTCGAACTCGCGCCGCTCGGGCATGGCCGGAATGTCGATGAAGAGCGGGTCGCTCGTCGGCGCGAAGCCCTCGAGCAGCTGCTTCACGAACGCGGCGGGGCGCTGGCGCAGCGCGTACTCGACCTCGGCCGGGCGCGCGCCGAAGCCGGCCCGGTTGTAGAGGTGCTCGACATTGCGCGCGCTCCAGATGCGCTCTACTTCCGGCGCGGACTCCTCGAGCTTGGGCTCGGCTTGCGGCGGCACCGCCTGTGCGGAAACGGCGAACGAGAGCAAGGCGAGCAAGAACGGCGTGTTGAGCATGGCGACTCCGATGAAACCCTGCGACGGACCCGGGGTTCCGTCGGCGGCGCCTGTATCTTGCCCTGCTGCGCGCCTGCGGGGCAGGGGTTGTCCCTACGAAGGGGGGCGCAGGCTCCGCTTTAGAGCATACGCTGAGCCTCCGGGAGCGAGCAGCCGCCCCGAGCCTAACCGCGTCGGCCCTTGCTCTTCCGTGCGGCACGCTGGGGCAGGCGAATCGCCTTGAACGACTCGATTTGCGCCTTGATGGCGATTTCCGTCGGCAAGCGCTCGGTCGAGCTCGCGCCGTAGAAGCCGTCGATGCCCTCGACGCGATCGATGATGAACTGCGCGTCGTCCGGCATGGCGACCGGGCCTCCGTGGCACAGGCAAATCACATCGCGACGCGTGCGCTTGGCGGCATCGACGATGTCCTGAATGAGGCCGACGCAGCGCTCGAGCGTCTTCACCGACTTCGCGCCGATCGTGCCGCCGCTCGTGCAGCCCATGTGCGCGACCACGATGTCGGCGCCCGCGGCCGTCATGTCGATCGCTTCCTGCGAGTTGAACGCGTAGGGCGTGGTGAGCATGTCCATCTCGTGCGCGAGCCGCACGCAGTCGACCTCGAGCCCGTAGCCCATGCCGGTCTCCTCGAGCGTCGCGCGCAGGTCGCCCTCGATCAGTCCGACCGTGGGAAAGTTCTGGATCCCCGCGTAGCCGAGCTCGCGCAGCTCGCGCAAGAAGAGCTTGGGCATCATGAAAGGATCCGTGCCGCACACGCCCGCGAGCACCGGCGTGTGCTTCACGACCGGAAGCACCTCGTAGGCCATCTCCTTCACGATCTGGTTGGCGTTGCCGTAGGGCATGAGCCCCGCGGTCGAGCCACGCCCCGCCATGCGATAGCGACCCGAGTTGTAGACGATCAGAAGATCGATGCCGCCCGCTTCCTCGCTCTTGGCGGAGAGGCCGGTGCCGGCACCGCCGCCGATGATCGGCTCGCCGCGCGCGATCTGGGCGCGGAAGCGCGCGAGGATGCCCTTGCGGGAGTTGTCGTGAGAGGCCTTCTTCATCGTTCGAGAATCCAAGTGAGAGCGTTCTGGTAGATGCGGCCGAAGGCCGGATGAGCGTGGGCGCGACCGTCGTGGCCCAGCGTACACCCGACCGTGCGGCCGTCGGCGCGCTCCACCGTCCAGAGCACGGAGAACTCGTCGCCCGAGGCAAGCGACTTGCCGATGGCGAGCACCTTCACCGGCGCGTCGCTCGCCGCGCGCTCGAGGCGATAGAGCTCGTCCGTGATGCGGAAGGTCGCAGGCACGCCCTGCGTCAGCGGATGCGAGGCGTCGAGGACGCGCACCTCGAACTCGCCCAGCGCTTCGTGGCTGCGCGAGCCGCCGCCGACGATGCGCGCGTTGTAGTCCGGCCACTCGGGCCAGTTGAACCATGTCGCCGGATGCAGCAGCAGCAAGCCGCCGCCGCGCTCCATGTGGCTCGTGAGAGCGGCGCGGAACTCAGGGCCATCGACCGACTGGTTCGTGCACAGGACGAGCGCCTTGGCGAGCTCGAGGCTGCGCAGTGTCTCGTTGAGCGAGGCCGTGTAGCGCACGCTCTCGAAGCCGCCCGCGCGCAGGAGCTCGAGGTCGAAGGCGTCGAACCAGCGATCGAAGTCGTGGCTCGAGCCGCCGCCGAAGATGAGCGCATCCACGGCGCTCGGCGTTGCCGCGGCTCGCTGCGGCGCGCCCGGCAGCTCGGCGGTCAGTGCGAGGAAGGTCGGTGCGAGCTCGTTGTCGTAGCTCTCGAGCACGATGCGATCGACCGCGCGCGGAGTGGCGAGCTCGACGGCGAAGCGGCGCACTTGGCCCCAACTGCCGGGACCGAGCGCACCGTCGACATGCTCGGAGCCCGGCACATCGATGTGCCCGATCCAGTCGGCGAACTCGACGCCGTTCTTCAGCACATGCTCCTCGCTCGTGCCATCGGCGAAGCGCCAGGTCCACTTGACGATCGGCTTCTCGTCCTTGATGTACGGATAGCCCCAGCCCGCGATGCCGCCGAGCACATGCACGCGCTGCACGACCGCGTTGACCTTGAGCTCGGCGCGCTGCGGCTTGGCGACCTTCGACTCCCAGTCGGGCACGAGGCCACCCTTGAGCACGAGCACATTGCCGCCCGAGGTCGTGCGCGCGGGATCGAGCAGCTCGAACGGCACACCTTCAAACGGCGTGACGCCGAAGCGTGCGGGAATCAGCGGATTCGCGTCGCGCTTCGAGTCGTACATGCCGCGCAGCGAGTTCGAGCTGACCACCGACTTCAGGTCGAGCACGCGCCAGTACGCAAAGTCGCCCGCGAGGTAGGCGATCACATCGCGCAGGCCCTCGGCACCGATCGACTCGAGTCCGGACGGCATCGGCGAGCGACCCGTGTTGCGAATCGAGGCGATTTCCTCGCGCGCGATGCTCTGGTCGCCGGACGTGGAGCGCAGCACGACTCCGTCCTCGGTGTCGCGCACGAGCACACCCGAGAAGTTGCGTTCATCGATCGTGGTGACGATCCACTCGGCGTAGGCCGCTTCGACCGCGCGGTTGGGATCGAGGAGGATCGGCAGGAGATCGCTCGCGCCGTGCGCGCCGATGCCGCTGAGCTCGGGGCCGACCTTGCCGCCGCTTCCGAAGGCCGTGTGGCAGTTGGCGCAGTTTTTCTCGAACACTTCCTTGCCGTGCACGCGATCGCCGCCCGGTCGATCGACTTCGGGCAGGAGCCGCGCGATGAGCGCGTCGATGCCGGCGTTGCTCGCGCCGGCGAGTCGCTCGAAGGCCCTGGTCGCGCGCTGCGATACGGCCGCGTCCGGGTGCGTGCGCAGGCGGTGGACCTTCTGCGGTCCGAGCTCGGCAGGGACGACGGCGCCGGACTCGACGCGCTCGAGCAGCGCGTTCGACCAGCTGGCGCGCGCGAGCAGGCGCTCGAACGCGAGGTCGCGCGCCTCGCTCGAGAGATCCGTGTAGCGATCCGCGATCAACCGCGCAGCTGCCACATCGTCGCTCGTCGCGAGCGCTTCGAGCACCGCTCGCTGCTCGCGCGGCGCACGGGCGGGCTCCAGGAACTGCGCGGAGAGAGCTAGGCACTTCGCGCGCGTCGCGTCGAAGCCCATCGCTAGCTGCAGCGCCGTGACGCGAGCGTCGAAGGGGACCAGCTCATTGCCGACGCGCTGCACGAGACGCGACAGAGCCTCGTCCACCTCGCCCATACTGCGCGGGTCGAGCTTCCAAGTCGCCGCGAGGCGCAGCGCCGCCGTCGCGACGAGATCCTCGCTGTCGGCGAGCAAGCGACGCAGAGACGCGCTCGCCGCCGCGGACTCGCGCTCGCCGAGCGTCTTCACGCCGCGCGCAAGTCCGTCGAGCACCGCCAGTCGCGCCTCTAGTGCACCACCGTCCGCGACCGCAGACAGCAGCGAACCACACTGCGCTTGGTCGCGCGCCACGGCGGCAGGAATCGCAAGCGCGAGCATCTCGAGTGCCTCGGGCTCCGGCTTGGCGAGCGCGGATCCGGCGAAGCTCGCGCAGTTGCGCGCGATCCAGCGCACGGCGAGCGAGCGCGCCCAAGCGTTGTCGAGCGCTCCGAGCGCCGCGACCACCTCACCCATCGCTTGACCCGCGAATTGCGGTGTCGCGCACTCGCCGAGCGCCGCTGCCGCGAGCAGCTTGGCGCGCTCGTCGCCCTTGCGAACGCACTCGAGCAAGGCGGCGCGCGACTCGTCCGTCGCAAGTGCCGGGAACTCCGCGTAGATGCGCGCCGCCGCGCGCGCGAGCTCGGGCTCCTTGGCCGGAGCGCGCAGCGCCTGCTCGAGCGCCGCATGCGACCTGCCCGCGCGCGCGAGGCTCCACGCCGCCGCGATGCGCGCCGGAGCCTGAGCCGAGCCGGCGGCGACCTTCGCGGCCGCGTCGATCAACTTCGCGTCTCGCGCTTGCGCGATCGCATTCGCCGCCGCGGTGCGCATGGGCGCATTTCCGCGCTCGAACAGCGCTGTCACGGCTTCCGGTTCATTCCAGTTCATGGGAACCGCCGCGAGCTTGCGCGCAGCCTTGTGCTGCACGCGCCAAATGCGGCCGTGCTGGTGGTCGCGGTCGGGGCGGATGGCCGCATTCGTCGGGCCGTGCTCCGGCCCGCGCGTGTCGTTGTGCACGACGGCCTGGTTGTAGAAGTCGAGCACATAGAGCGCTCCGTCCGGTCCCACGCGCACATCGACGGGCCGGAACCACAGGTCCGTGCTGCCGACGAACTCGTCCTCGCGCGCCTTCGTCGCCACGAAGGTCGCGCCGCGCGGCTCGATTAGGTCATGGTGCACGAGGTTGACGGTCGGCTCGCACACGAAGTGCGAGCGCGCCCAAGCCGCGGGCCACGCGCCTCCGTCGTAGATCGCGGAGCCCGCTGCTGCGGTGAAGCCACCGACGAAGTCGATCTGTGCGTAGGGCGCGTCGGTCCGCACCACCGCAGGGAACACTCGGTCGTGATCGGGCAGGTCCGTCCAGCTCGCGGCGTTGTCCACGCGATTTCCCGACAAAAAGCGCTCGGGCAGCACGACATGCCGAAGGTGGGCGCCGTTGGCCATCGTGAAGAAGAGCTCGCCTTCCTCGTCGAATGTGCAGCCCCATGTGTTCGAGCCATAGCTCGACACCATCTCGATCGCGCTCCCGTCGGGGCGGAAGCGGAACAGTCCGTTGCCGATGCGGCCGAAGTCGCGGCCCGCGGAGTTGGTGACATGGTTCGATCCGCCGCCGCTGTAGCCCTGCGTCGCGTAGATCCAGCCGTCGGGTCCCCAGCGCAGGTTGGAAAATGTGGCGTGCGTGTCGCCGTAGCCGAAGCCCGTGAACAGGCGCTCGTTCGTGTCGGCGATGTCGTCGCCATCGGTGTCGCGCAGCCACCAGATGTCCGGCGCGGCGCCGACGATCACGCCGTCGCGGTGGAACACGAAGGATGTGACGAGATCGAGCCCGCGGAAGAATGTCTTGCGCTCGTCGATGCGTCCGTCCGAGTTCGAATCGACGAGGATCGCGATCTCGTCGTGAGCCTCGATGCCGCTCGATTCCTGCTTGAACGGATAGCCGGGCGTGAGCGCGGCCCACATGCGCCCCCTGCGATCCCAGTCGATCGCGATGGGGTTGATCACCTGCGGCTCCGCGGCGACGAGCGAGACCTCGAAGTCGGGATGCAGGCGCAGCGCCTCGTGCGCATGCTCCGGGCTGGTCGGACCGCCCTGCGGATAGCGCAGCGCTGCAGCCTCGCCGGGCCGGAGGAGAGCGTCGACATCGCGGCGTCCCGCCCACGCGATGCCGCGCAGGAGCAATGTGCGCCACGCCGCGTGTGCGAACGAGTCGTGGAAATGCCCCTGCAGCGAGACGAACGCGCGCGACGGGCCCTGCTCGTAGGTCCACATCTGCGGCGTGATGTCGAACACGGAGTGGAAGCCGACCTGCAGCACATTGGCTTCGGGCTGCATGTGCAGCTCCCAGTAGATCTCGTCGCGGAAGCGGAAGTTCGCTGCGCCATCCGTGATCGCGTGGCGGTTGTCCGTCATGTAGAGATCGATGTCGGCCGTGTGCCACTTGGAGTGGCCGTGCTCCCACGCGCCACCGACGACCGTCTTGAACCAGTGCGGATCGTCGCCGCACACCGCGTCGTGCAGCACGACGATGCCGCCGCCGCGCGCGAGGAAGCGCTCGAGGTTGGTGCGGTGCTCGCCGTGGATCGAGCCGCCTTCGGCCGCGTACAGCACGAGTACATCGGTGCGCTCGAGCTGCTCCGCCGTGGGGAAGCTGAGCGCGCCTTCGGCCTTCACGCCGCGCTCCTCGAGCAACGGCACCCACTCCGCGACGAAGCGGGGATGGTCGTGCTCGCCCGGCCCGTGCGTCTTCGGACCGCCGCGCAGGAACACGCGCAGCGGGCTCGATTGGGACCAGAGCGGGAGCACCCACGCGACGAGCGCGACGACGCACAGCAGCCAACGCTTCATGCCCCGGATGCTAGCGCGGCCCCTGCGAGTCCGCAGTGCGCCCCGAGCGTCGATCGGAGCCTTTGCCTTGCAGCAGCGAGTCGGCCGCGAGGCGCACGCGCGGCTAAGCTGCACACATGAAACTGGTGGCAGGCGCGCTGCTCGCTCTCCTCGCGCAGGAGGCGTCCACTCCGCGGATCGAGCGGCCGAACATCGTGCTGATCGTCACCGACGACCAAGGCTGGGCGGATGTCGGTTGCTACGGAGCGCGCGACTTCGCGACGCCCAACCTCGACCGGCTCGCGCGCGAGGGTGCGCGCCTCACGAGCTTCTACGCGGCGCAGCCCGTCTGTTCCGCCTCGCGCGCCGCGATCCTCACCGGCTGCTATCCCAACCGCGTCGGGATCGCGGGCGCGCTCGTCCCGTCCTCGACGCACGGGCTCGCGGAGAGCGAGACGACCCTCGCCGAGCTCGCGCGCGAACGCAGCTACGCGACCGCGTTCTTCGGCAAGTGGCACCTCGGCCATCTCCCGCCCTTTCTTCCGACGCGCCACGGCTTCGACGAGTGGTTCGGAGTCCCCTATTCGCACGACATGTGGCCGTTCCACCCGGATGGCCCCAAGCCTTGGACCGACTTGCCGCGCATGCGCGGCGACGAGGTGCTGGAGCTGAATCCTGATCCGGGCACATGGACGCGCGCCTGCAGCGAAGAAGCGCTGCGTTTCGTGCGCGATCACAAGGATGTGCCGTTCTTCCTCCACCTCGCCCACCCGCTGCCCCATGTGCCGCTCGGCACGCACCCCGATTTCCGCAGTCGCACCTCGACGGCCTACGGCGATGTGATCGAGGAGATCGACCACGAGACCGGGCGTCTCCTGCAATTGCTCGACGAGCTCGCGCTCGCCGACGACACGCTCGTGCTCTTCACCTCCGACAACGGCCCGTGGACTCCCTACGGCGAGCATGCGGGCAGCGCGGGACCGTGGCGCGAGAGCAAGGGCACGGTCTTCGAAGGCGGCGTGCGCGTTCCATTTCTCGCGCGCTTTCCCGGCCGTATTCCCGCGGGCCTCGTGTGCGACGAGCCCGCCATGGGTATCGACCTGCTCCCGACGATCGCCCACTGGATGGGTGCGCCGCTCCCCGCGCTCCCCATCGACGGTCGCGACATTTCGGCCACGCTCGCGGGCCGCTCCAGCCCGTCGCGCCCGCTCTTCTTCTGGTACGAATCAAATGAGCTGCAGGCCGTGCGCTACGGCCGCTGGAAGCTGCATTTCCCCCATCGCCACCGCTACACCGACGACATGCCGCGGGCCGCTGGCGGCCGCCCCGCCTCCTATCCGCTGCGCGAAATCGGCCTCGCGCTCTTCGACCTCGACGCCGACCCCGGCGAGCGCCACGACCTCGCCACCCGCCACCCCACCGTCGTCGCCCAACTCTCGGGCCTCGCCAACTCCATGCGCCAGCGCCTCGGCGACTCCCTCACCTCCACCCGCGGCACCGAGAACCGCCCCGCCGGCCGCGCCCAGTGAAGCGCAAGCACACGGGCGGACCCGGGCAACATGCCCGGACCCGCCCGATCCCTCTGGCATCGCTCGCTAGTTCCAGCGCACACCGGACGCGAGCAGATCGTCGACCACCTTGCCGCGCGGCACGGTGAAGTCGGTTGCGGCGATCGTCGCGTCGTCGACGGTCGACACGAGCTTGAGCGACACATACACGATGTCCTTGACGACACCGTACGTGGCGACCAGCACGGAGCGCGCGTTGTAGTCCACCGCCAGCGCGGCGATGTCGCGCGAGAGCAGGAACTGGCCGTCCGGCTTGACGATCATGCGGTCCTCGCGGACGGTGGCATGGATCACATCGATGTCCTCCTGCGTGAGGCGTGCGGCGAGGAACTCGGCCGTCTGGCGGCCGAACATCGTCGTGCGATCGACATCGTTGATGTCGACCATCGTGGCGACGAGCACGCGTCCGATATCCTTCGAATTCGAATGCTGGTCGAGCAGGTCGTCGATCGCGTCGTAGCAGATACCGATCAGCGGCTTGCAGGCCGTGTTGGCTCCGCTGCGCCCCGGTCCCTCCTCAAGCGCAATAGGCTTGACGATTTGGTCCGCGCAGCATGTCGACGAGTGCTGCAGGCAGCGGCAGCCCGTCGTGAGTGTCAGCGCGAGCAGGGCGAGGCCCTGAGTGAGCGTGCACATGGATCAACGGCCCCCCACCAGCGGGCAGTCGCAGTCATTGGCCTTCGCGGGCGCAGCGGCCGGCGCGATGGCCACGGGCGCCTCGCTCGCGACCGTCGCCGTCAGCGCGACGCTGGCGTGGCGCCAGTCCGGGCACGGCGTCGGCGTCTCGGGGCAATTGCGCAGCCCGCGCTCTTCCGTGGTGAGGCGGAACAGGCGGCCGTAGTGGATGCGCTCGCGCAGCGTGTGGATTTCGTGCTCCTTCGAGCTGATCAGCGACTGCCATTGAGCGTTGATCTGGGCTTGGGCGTCGACCGGGGCGGCCGGCTTGGCGGCGGCCGCGAGCTTGAGGCTCTCGACCTCGGCCTGCAGGCGCGCGACTTCGATTTCGTTCTTGAGCATCTCGAGCGTCGCGTTGACGAACTTGTCGACGTTGCTGCGCGGGATCTGGGCGAGGACCCAGCACTTGCAGCGACGGATTTCCATGCGCTCCTTGTTCTCGAACCAGTGGCCGTCCCACTTGCGCTCCGGCGTTTCCGAGACATCCCACTGCTCCCAGTACTGCGCGACCGGCAGGAGCTCGCCAACGATGGCCTCGGCGACCTGCTTGGCGCGCGAACGGATGGCCTGCCCGGGCTTTTCGCCCGGTCCCGGGCCGGAGTCCTCGAGCGGGAGGTAGCGCGCGCCATCGGACCAGTCCTGATCGCAGGACTCGCTGGTCACGCGCGTGCCGACGTACTGCGCAAGCTGCTCGCGCGCGTGCATGAAGGCCTCATCGAAGGCCTTGCGCTCGTCGAGCACATTGAAGCCGCCGCCACGGCCAACGAACGACAGCATGGCGGGATCCGTCTGGATCTGGCCCTTGACCCACTCCGGTGCGTCCGTAGCAGGCGTGACACGGGTGCTGATGAGTTGCTCGTTGTAGGTCTGCCACTTCGAGCCGCAGCTCGTGGCGCCGAGGAGCGCTAGAGCGCCGACCGCGAGGGAGCGCCCGGCACTGGTGATGTGAATGCGATGGGACATGGGGACTCAGTCTCTGCAAGAGGGGATTGAGGGAATTGCAAAGTGCTTCCGCCCGAGGCTGCAGGCCGACGAACGCACAGAACCCCACCGGGGGGGGCGATTCGCGAGCGCGCGGCCTGCGGGCGTTGGAAGGGGACTTTCGCAGGTCCACGACCGGCGAGGTGCGACCTCGCGTCGGGTGGACACAGGGGGGGGAAACGAAGGCGGACAGGGGGGCGGACAGGAAACGAGGAAAAAAGTGCGCGGCGGAGGTGGGCGAGCCTTCGGCGCGGTCGGGAGGGGCGCTAAGGTGCCTGCGGACCGCGCAAGCGGGGTCGCCCCGCGGAGCGCGCGAGCTGGGTGGCGGGGTGGCCCGCTGCTCCCTACCCCCCTATCTCCAAGCCGAGGACGAGCATGCAGAGCGCAGAGCAGGTCACGAACGCAAAGAGGCTCCTGTGGGCCGGATTCATGGCGATCCTCGCAGCGGGCGTGGGCTTCGCGATCCGCGGCGGGATCTTCGGGGCTTGGGCCGAGGCCTACGGCTTCAGCGCCACGCAGCTCGGCGCGATCGGCGGCGCCGGGTTCTCGGGCTTCTGCTTCGGGATCATCATCGGCGGCGTGCTGGTCGACAAGTTCGGCTACGGCAAGCTCGTGGCGCTCGCGCTCGTGGGCCACATCCTCTCGGCCGTCGTGACCTTCCTCGCCAGCGGCCCCGACAATGCCTACGGCTACCTGTTCTGGGGCATGTTCATCTTCGCCTACGCGAACGGCACGCTCGAGGCGGTCGCCAATCCGCTCGTCGCCACGGTCTTCCCGCACAACCGCACGCACTACCTGAACATCCTGCACGCCTCGTGGCCGCTCGGCATGGTGCTCGGCGCCGGCGCTTCGTGGGTGCTCGGAACCAAGCTCGGGTTCGGCTGGAAGGGCCAGCTCGCCTTCTACCTCGTGCCCACCGCCGCCTACGCGGTGATGTTCCTCGGCCAGCACTTCCCGAAGTCCGAGGCCGCGTCGAAGGGCGCGAGCTTCGCCGAGATGTTCAAGGATGTCGGCATCTTGGGCTCGCTCGTCGCCTGCGGCCTGATCCTCCTGTTCCTGAAGAGCACGCTGCCGAACTTCGGCGTCGATGCCGACACGGCGAACATGGTCGCCAACGTGATCGCGGGTGCCCTCGTGATCGCGGTCGGCGTGCTGACGCGCTTCTCGTTCGGCTCGATCGTGCTGTTCGCGCTGTTCGTGGCCCACGCGCTCGTCGGCGCGGTCGAGCTCGGCACCGACGGCTGGATCGAGAGCATCACCGGCAACCTGTTCACGCCCACACAGGGCAAGATCCTGTTCATCTGGACCTCGCTCCTGATGTTCGCGCTGCGCTTCTGCGCGGACTTCATCGAGAAGCGCCTCGGGCTCTCGCCGGTGGCCCTGCTGCTCGTCTCCTCGCTGCTCGCGGTGCTCGGCCTGCGACTCGCCTCCGGCATGGAGTCCTTCGCGATCGCCTTCGCCGCGCTCGGCATCTACGCGCTCGGCAAGACCTTCTTCTGGCCCACCATGCTCGCGGTCGTCGGCGATCGCTTCCCGCGCTCGGGCGCCGTCGCCATGTCGATCATCGGCGGCATCGGCATGCTCTCGGCGGGCCTGATCGGCAACCCGGGCCTCGGCTACGCCAAGGACCGCTACACGGTGCAAGCCCTGCAGGCAAGCGCGCCGGCGGTCTACGAGCAGTCCAAGGCCGCGAGCACCTCGCAGTTCCTCGTGTTCGAGCCGGTCGTGCCGATCGACGGCACGAAGCTCGAGGCCGCGAAGAAGGCCAAGGACGCGCGCACGACCGAGCAACAGCAGATCGTCGCCGCCAACCAAGTCGGCGACCGCCGCACTCTGCTCGCGGACTCGTTCATTCCGCTGGGGATGGCCGCGCTGTACCTGCTGCTGCTCGTCTACTTCAAGTCGATCGGCGGCTACCGCGCGCTCAAGCTCGAGGAACAGTCCTAGGACGCGGCGCCGCGTGTGCCCGAGGGCCGCTGCGGCGGCCTTGGGCGAATCGAACGATCCCGCCCGCGCGGTGCGCGGGCCCGGTCACCGGTGCGCTGATGATCTTCCGGCCCGGCTGGTCTACCTTGCCCCCATGCACCAGCCTGCGCCCGACCTGCGCGTGTTTCTCGACGAGCTGCGGCGCTCAGGCGAGGTCGTCGAGATCGAAGCCGAGGTCGATCCCGAGCTCGAGGCGGCGGAAATCCATCGACGCGTGATCGCCGCGGGCGGGCCGGCGCTGTTCTTCAAGCGCGTCAAGGGCTGCGACTTCCCGCTCGTGACCAACCTGTTCGGCACCGCGGCGCGCGTCGAGCGCGCCTTCGGGCGCTGGCCGCGGGAGCTGATCGCCGAAGTCGCGCGCCTGCCCCACGAGCTGGTGCCGCCGAGCTTGGGCAAGCTGTGGTCGAAGCGCTCGCTGTTCGCGTCGCTCGCGAAGGTCGGCATGAAGCGCGGCTCGGGTGGTCCGGTCACCGAGGTCGTCGACACTCCGCCGCGGCTCTCGCGCTTGCCGGCGATGAAGACGTGGGCGCGCGACGGAGGCCGCTTCGTGACGCTGCCGCTGGTCTACACCGAGCACCCCGACGGCCTCGGCTCGAACCTCGGCATGTACCGCGTGCAGCTCTTCGACGACGCGAGCACCGGCCTGCACATGCAGATCGGCAAGGGCGGCGGCTACCACCTCAAGCGCGCGGAGGAACAGGGCGAGGCGCTGCCGGTCGTGATCCACGTCGGCGGCCCCCCCGCGCTGATCCTGTCCGCGATCGCGCCGCTGCCGGAGAATGTGCCGGAGCTCCTGCTCGCGAGCCTGATGCTGCGCAAGCGCGTACCGCTCGCGACGCACCGCGCGAGCCCGCTGCCGATCGTCGCCGACGCGGAGTTCGCGCTCGTCGGCGAGATTCGCCCCGGAGATCGCCGCGACGAGGGACCGTTCGGCGATCACTACGGCTACTACTCCGAGACGCACAGCTATCCGCGCTTTGCCTGCAAGGCGCTGCTGCGCCGCAGGGACGCGATCTTCCCGGCCACCGTGGTCGGCAAGCCGCGCCAAGAGGACTTCTTCATCGGCGACTACCTGCAGGAACTGCTCGCGCCGCTTTTCCCGGTCGTGATGCCGGCGGTGAAGCAGCTGTGGAGCTATGGCGAGACGGGCTACCACGCGCTCGCGGGCGCCGTCGTGTGCAATCGCTACAAGCGCGAGGCGATGGCGAGCGCGTTCCGCATCCTCGGCGAGGGCCAGCTGTCGTTGACCAAGTTCCTGATCGCAACCGATGGCGCCGTCGATGTGCGCGACTTCAAGGCGACCCTCGAGCACATCCTCGCGCGCGCGGACTTCCGCACGGACCTGTTCCTCTTCTCGAACCTGTCGATGGACTCGCTCGACTACGCTGGCCCGCGCATCGACGAAGGGTCGAAGGGCGTGTTGCTCGGGCTCGGCGAGCCGCGGCGCGAATTGCGCGCCGAATTCACGGGCGAGCTGCCGGAGGGAGTGCGCGACGTGCGCGTGTTCTGCAAGGGCTGTCTCGTGATCAGCGCGCCGATGTACCGTGACGAACCCGAGGCGGCCGCGCGCATCGCGCGCCACCCCTGCTTCGCGAATTGGCCGCTGCTCGTGCTCTCCGACGACGCCGAGCGCGCGACGCGTTCGACCGTCAACTTCCTCTGGACCACGTTCACGCGCTTCAATCCCGCGAGCGACATCACCGCCAGCAAGGTCGAGCTCGTCCACAACCATCCCAGCTTCACTCCGCCGATCGCGATCGACGCGCGCATGAAGCCTTGGTATCCGCCCGAGCTCTTCTCGGACGACGCGACCTCGGCGCTCGTCGACCGCCGCTGGAAAGAGTATTTCCCCACCGGCGGCGTGCCGATGGGAGACAGCGCACGCGGCCACCTCGACTGAGCGCCCTCCGGCCTCCCGCGCGGCCGCGATCTCGCCCTTGGGATCGCCGAAACCAGCGCACGACCCCACTCTGGCGCTCCCCGCGCGTCTACGCACCAAGGCCCAGATGACCGTTGGCGTGGGCGGTGCGAGGCTCCACCCACGGAGGTAGGTCATGCAGAAGGCGACGAACGTGCACGGTGGCGTGGGCGGCAGTTGGATCCTGCGAGACTCGGTCGAGAGCGATGTGATGTGCTCACGGCGGCGCCAAGGCGAGCCCTTCGCCAGCGAGATGCGGCGCATCGCGGCCTCCTGCGCGTGCTGTCGGCGAATGTTCCAGCCCGAGTCCGTGGAACGGCTCGTGTGTCGTGGCTGTCGCCCCAACTGCACCTGCTCGCGCTGCGGCGAGCGCTTCACGCCGGACGCGGGCAGCTTCGGCCGCGCCTGCCCGGCGTGCTGGAAGCTCGCCACGGACTTCGATCACCTCGCGCAGGAGCTCGCGTCA
>VGYZ01000072.1 GCA_016872795.1 Planctomycetota bacterium | reverse complement strand
AGCCGCGCGTCCTCGCTCCGGGGGCGAACGAGGGCGGTGGCTTCGGTCTCGGCATTTTTGAAGAAGAGCGCAAGGCTCCGGCGCCGCCGCCGCCCGCTCCAGCCCCGCGCGCCGCGCCGGCTCCGGTGCGCAGGCCGGTGGAAGACGACTTCGGCAGCTTCGGCGCCGGCATCTAGCCGCGTCGAGGTCTGAGTTCGCGGGGCTCCGTCGCTACGAGCGGCGAGGCCCCGCTCGCGTTCGAGGGAGCGCGGCCGAGCGCTGCGCCGCGCGCTACACTCCGCCGCGAATGTCGGCTGACTTTCTCCCGGAGCTGCCGTCCGGCTTCACGCTCGAGCGCGAAGCGCGCGGGGCGCTCGCGCTGCGGCGCAGCGCAGCCGCGGAGCTGGCGGAGAGTGGCTTCACGCTGGCTTCGGACGGGCGCGGTCGCACCGCGGAGCTCAAGGGACGCCATGCGGTCGTGCTCCTCGGGCCGCCGGGGCGCGAGCTGGTGGTGCGGCGCTTCACCCACGGCGGCTTGCTGCGACTGCTCACCGGCGCGCGTTTCGCGGACCCGCGCAGGCCCTTCGCGGAACTCGTGATGTCGGAGCGCTTGGCTGCAGCGGGCGTGCGCACTCCCGAGGTCGTCGCGGCTCGCGCGCGGCGCGCGAGTGCCTTCGGTTGGGAGCTCGCGCTCGTCACGCGTCGCGTCGTGGGTGCGCGCGATGGCGGAGAGCTGCTCGCTGCGGCCGCGTGCGACGAGCTCCCGCCGGGGGAGCGAGCGAGCGCCTGCGCCGCGGCCGGGGCACTCGTCGCGCGTCTGCACGCGCTCGGTTTCCTGCATGCGGACCTGCATCCTCTGAACATGCTCTTCGCGCGCGATGGGAATCCGTGGCTGCTCGACCTCGATCGCTCGCGCTTCGAGTCGACGCTCGATTCCGACACGCGCGCCCGCAACCTCGCGCGCTTGCACCGTTATGTCGAGCGCCGCCGCGCGCGCGGCGAATTCCAGCTCTCGCGCACGGACCGCGCGCGGTTTCTGTGTGCCTATGAGCCCGATCGCGAGCGCCGCCGCGCCATGCTCGCCGCCGTCGCGCGCGAATTCGAGCGCACGCTGCGCTGGCACCAGCTCGGCTGGCGCCTGTGCGGCGACTGATCGGGAAGCGACGCCCAAGAACCGTCGCGTCCGCGACGCGCGTCACCCCTCCGCGGGTGGCTCGACCTGCACGCGCGGGTAGATCACGCCTTCGGGCGAGAGCACGGAGTCGAGCAGGCGGCGGGCGGCGTCCGTGTGCACTCTGCGCAGCTCGTCGTTCTCGATGCGGCCGTTCTCGCGCTCGATGCGCGCGCGCAGGCGTTCGACATGGAGCTCGGATTCCTCGGGGTCTCCGGCAGTGCGCAGGACGAGCGCATGGGTGCCGATCACTACGATGCGGTCGAAGAGCTCGGCGCCCTGATGCTCGAGAATCTCCACGCCGCGCGCGGAGAGGCTGCGCGCGGTCTGTAGATCGCCTCGCTCCCGCGCGATGCGCGAGCGGATGGCGAGCGCGAGCGACTCAGCGCGCTGCAGGCCCATCTCGTGCGCGATGCGCAGGGCGCGATCGAGAGTCTCCGCTGCCGCTGGGTCCGCCTGCTCCCACAAGAGCGTGCCGAGCCACAGCAGCGCCAGCGTCTGGCCGCGGCGATCCTCGATCTCCGTGGCGACGAGCAGCGCCTCGCGCAGGCGCGCTTCCGCTTCCTCGGGCTGGTTGAGGTCGAGCAACAGTCCACCAAGGCGCGCGCTCGCCTCGAGCTCGATGCGGCGCTCTCCCGACTGCTGGGCCAGAGTGATCGCGCGCTTCATCGAGCCGAGTGCGCGCGCGGGACGCCCGCACACGCGGTAGATGCGACCGCGCAGCATGTGCGCGCCGGCGGAGATACCGGGCAGGTTCCAGTTGCGCGAGCGGCGCTGCAGGCGCAGCGCGTGGTCGACGCTGCGCAGCGCTTGCTCCACACGGTTGTCGAGCAGGTCGACGACACCGAGCTGCACCAGCGCGAGCGCGCGCTGCGGATCCACCGTGGCGCGCTCGCTGGCACTCTCGAGCAGCGCGCGCGCTTCCTCGAGTTCGCCGACATGGGCCTGCACGACGCCGAGGCGACGCAGGGCCTCGCTGGCGAGCTCGTCGCTCTGCGCGCGCTCGGCGAGCGTCACCGCGTTGCGCAACATGCCGCGCGCGAGGCCGTACTGGCCCGTGCTCACCGCGTAGCGACCGTGTAGGAGGTACACGCGTGCGAGTGCGTCGGGATCGCGATCCGCGTCGAACTCGAGGTCCGAGAGCTCGTCGAGCCACCGGCGTTGCTCCTCGCGCGAGCCCAAGCGATCCGCCGCGTCGGCGGCGGCCTCGAGGAACTCGATGCGCCAGCGATTGCGCACGCGCGAGGTGCTCAAGTGCTCGAGCGCCTCGATGCCCCAGCGCGCCAGTACATTCACGCGCTGCGGCTGACCACGGCGCAGGAGGGTCTGCAGCAGCGGCCGCAGAAGGCGCAGCAGCTGTTCGTGGCGTTCGGCGGCGCGCAGGTGGAAGGCGCGCTGAAAGGCGTCGCCGATCGGCAGGCGCCGCGTCCGTGCGCGTGGCGCGTCGGGATCAGACGGCGGCACGAGGGCGTCGGCTGCGAGCGCGTGCAGCGTGCGACGATGTTCGGGGGCCATGCCGCGGTAGAGAGCCTCGCGCAGCGCCGGGCGCGCGAAGCGGTAGCGATCGCCGGTGGCGACCAGCCAGCCGGAGTTGACCAGTCGCACGAGCGCCCGGTCGAGTTCGCCGCGGGACGCGCTCGGGAACGCGCGCAGCAGGAACTCCGACTCGATGCGGCCGCCGGCGACGGCCAGGCGCTCGAGCCACTCGCGATCCTCAGGCGTGGCCTTCGCGAGGCGCTCCTGAATCACGCTGTGCACGGAGTCCGGCAGCGGCAGTCGCTCCGGCGCGATCTCGAGCACGAGCTTGCGATCCGAGGGACCTTGGCTGCGCGCTTCGCCGCGCTCGATCAGGCCGCGCAGGAGCTCGGCGACGAGGCCCGCGTGCCCGCGGCTGCGTTGGAACAGCACGGCGGCGATGCGCCGACGCGGCTGCGAGTGGTGAAACAGCGAGTTGACGAGCTCGCCGATCGCTGCTGCGTCGAGCGGAGCGAGCTCGAGTTCGAGCAGCCGAGCGCGCTCGGCGAGCCGCGAGCGCAGACGCGCGAGCTCGTGGGGGCTCGCCACATCGTCTTGGGTGCGCACGCCGAGCACGAGCAGGGCCCGCGTACTGGCGAGGGACTCCGCGAATTGCCGCAGGACATCGAGCGAGCCCTCGTCGGCGAAGTTGAGGTCGTCGAGGTAGACGATCAGCGGCTCGGCGCGCGCGACGGCGCCGAGCCACTGCGCGAGCGCGGCGGGGACGGCGAGTTCCGTCGTGCCGTGGAAGAGCTTGGAGAGCGCTTGCGCAAGCGTGCGCGCCGCAGACGGAGGGACGAGGCGGCCGAGCTGCTCGACCTGACGCTGGCCGGGCTCCGCGCCCGGCGGCAGGCGCAGGTAGCGCTCGAGCAGGCGCAGGATCGGCATGCAGGGCCGCTGTTCCTCGAAGGCGGGGCAGCGCGCGTAGAGGTACAGCGGCGGGGGATCGAGCTCGCGACGCGCGGCGCTGATGGTGTCGCTTACGAGGCGCGACTTGCCGCTGCCCGATGGGCCCTTGAGCCACACGGAACTGCCCGCGCCGTCGCGCGCCGCTTCGCGGGCGCGCTCGAGCAGCGCCGCGAACTCGCGCTCGCGGCCGACGAGCGGAGTCAGGTGCAGCGACTCCATCTCGCCGAGGGTGCCGCGGCGTGCCTGCGAGCCGAACTCGAGTTGCGCGCGCCACCATTCGCCCCGTTCGCCCTCGCGGGCGCGGCGCTCGAACTCGGCGCAGTCGGGACGCAGGCGTGGATCCCGTCGCAGCGCATCGAGCAGCAGCGCGTCGAAGAACGGGGAGAGTTGGGGCAGGAGACGCGACGGCGGCAGATAGCGTGCGGTCGCGATCGCGGCGAGCAGCTGGTCCGCGCCCGGATCCTCGACGCCGCGGCGCAGCAGCCTGCCGCTCGAGAAACCCGTGGCGGCGTTGATCCCCCCCTCGGCCTGCGCGTCGGCAAACGGATGGCGAGCCGTGGCTGCTTCGAACAGCACGACGCCGAGCGCGAACAGGTCGCTCGCGGGCTCCGCGGGCAGTCCGCGCGCGCGCTCGGGCGAGAGGTACGCGAGGCTGCCGGGGTTGATCGCCTCGTGTGCGGCGAGCTCGGGCGCCGGCATGGCGTTGCCCTCCGTTGCGACCGCCGCGACCGAGCGAGAGCCGCGCCGCGGGGGCTCCTCCACGGCGTCGAAGCGCTGCGCGAAACCCAGATCGAGCAGCACGGCGCGCCCCGCGGGATCGATGCGCACATTGTCCGGCTTGATGTCGGAGTGCACGAAGCCCGCGGCGTGCAGCGCGGCGAGCGCGCCGCTCGCGTCCGCGGCGAGGCGTCGCAGCAAGGGCTCGGGGAGCGCGCCACCCTGCACCAACAACTCGCGCAGCGACCGGCCCGCGACCAACTCGGTGACCAGATACGCTCCGTCTTGGTCCTCTCCATCCGCGATGTGACGGACCAGCGACGGATGGCTCACCGCACGGCCGACGCGTGCCTCGGTGGCGAGCGAGCGCCGCGCGGCTTCGTCGCGGCGCAGGTGCGGATGCAGGCGCTTGACAGCCACATCCGTGCCCTTGCGCCAAGCCTTCCACGGGGCCGCAAGAGTGCCCTGCACGACCCGCCCGACGGCGCCTGAGCCGATCGGGCCCTTGAGCGCGACCACGAGGCCATCGGCGGTGGTGAGGAGCTGGAACATCGGCGCGCGCTACGCAGGATAGCAGGCGGCCGCGCGCGGCAGATCGGCGCAACACTCGACGCTACACTCCTCGGCGCGATGAGCTTTCATGTCCACAACAGCCTCACGCGGCGCCTCGAGCCCTTCGCCTCGCTCGAGCCCGGCGTGGTTCGCATGTACAACTGCGGACCGACGGTCTACAACCGACCGCATGTCGGCAACTACCGCGCGTTCCTGTTCGCCGACACGCTGCGCCGCTGGCTCGAGTACCGCGGCTACCGCGTCGAGCAGGTGATGAACATCACCGATGTCGGGCACCTCACCGACGACGGCGACGAGGGCGAGGACAAGCTCGAGAAGCAGGCCAAGAAGGAGAAGCTCGACCCGTGGGAGATCTCCCGCAAGGTCGCGGCGCAGTTCTTCGCGGATCTCGGGGCGCTCGGCGTCACGCCCGCCAAGGCCTACCCCAAGGCCTCGGAGCACATTCCCGAGATGGTCGAGATCATCGAGGGCCTGCTCGCGAAGGGCCACGCCTATGAGGCGCACGGCAATGTCTACTTCGATGTCAAGTCGTTCCCGAGCTACGGCAAGCTCTCGGGCAATCGCGTGGACGAGCTCGACGCCGGCGCGCGCATCGCGGTGCGCGAGGACAAGCGCAATCCCGAGGACTTCGCGCTGTGGAAGTCGGATCCCGCGCACATCATGAAGTGGGACACGCGCTTTGGGCCGCACGGATTCCCGGGCTGGCACATCGAGTGCTCGGCCATGGCGCGCAAGCACTTGGGGGACCGGCTCGACATCCACACCGGCGGCGAGGACAACATCTTTCCGCACCATGAGTGCGAGATCGCGCAGACGGAGAGCTTCACCGGCCAGCCGTTCGCGAGCTACTGGATGCACTCGAAGTTCCTGCAGGTCGACGGCGGCAAGATGTCGAAGAGCCTCGGGAACACCTACACGCTCGACGATGTGGCGGCGAAGAGCTACACACCGCGGCAGCTGCGCTTCGCGCTGATCCGCGGGCACTACCGCGCACCGCTCAACTTCACGTGGGACGCGATGAAGGACGCCGCGAGCTCGCTCGAGAACCTCGACGACCTCGTGCTGCGCCTGCGGCGCGCGGCGAAGGGCGAGGGCGCTGCGGATGCGCAGGCGGGCATGGAGCTCGTCGTCGCGGCGCGCCGCGAGTTCGAGGCCGGCATGGACGACGATCTCAACGTGTCGCGCGCGCTGCCGGGACTCTCAGGCCTGCGCGCGGCGGCGCTCGAGGGCAAGTTCGGCGCGGCGGCTGCGGAGCAGGCGCTCGCGTTCGTCGCGGACGCGAACCGCGTGCTCGGCTGCATCGCCGTGGACGAGGAGCTGCTGCCCGCCGACATCGAGGCGCTGATCGAGCGTCGTCAGGCCGCGCGCAAGGCGAGGGACTTCAAGGAGTCCGACCGCATCCGCGACGAGCTGCTCGCCAAGGGCATCGTGCTCGAAGACACGCCGAAGGGCGTCGTCTGGCGCAAGAAGTGAACTCGCGGGCGGCGCGTCACGCCGCCCTGCAACGCATCCTCCCGCTCTCTCCGACTTGGACTCGAAAAAACCATGCTGCTCTCCATCCTGTCGCTAGCCGTCCTCGCGCTGTCCGGTTCCGATCGCGTCGAACTGAAGGACGGTAAGGTCCACGAAGGGCGCGTGCTCGCGGAACTGAAGGGATCGATCGTGCTGCGCGAAGGCAAGCAGGTGCGCAGCTTCTCGCGCGCGGACGTCGCGAATGTGACGAGCCTCGAGCGGAGCCTCGCGCCGCTGCTCGAGCACGACCTGAAGTCGGCGGATGCTGCGGCGCTCGCGACATGGGCCGCGGAGGCCGACAGGGCGGGGCTCACCGCCGACGCGCGCAACCTTTGGCTGCGCACGCTGCTCGCGGACAAGGACCACGAAGGTGCGCGCAAGGCGCTCGGCGCGAAGCCCGTCAAGGACGACGTCGCGCTGCACTTCGGGAAGTCGCTGCTGCACCTCGCGCATCTGCGCGCGGGCGGGCTCAAGTGGAAGTATGCCTACGAGCTCCCGACGACGCACTTCGTCCTCAAGACGGACCTGCCGCTTCCAGCCGCGCTCGAGGCCGCGACCGCGCTCGAGCGTTTCCACCACCGCTTCTACGGGCTGCTCGGCGAGCCGCTCGAGCTCTATGTGTTCGACGAGCGCGCGCTGCCCGAGGTGCGCATCTACGCCGAAGGTGCCTCGTACCCGACGCCGCCGCGCTCGGGTGATCGCGTCTGGTTCTCGATGGGGGAGAACTGCTTGAACGTTGCCGCGGACGGCCAGCTCGCGTTGCCGGCGCTCGTGTCGGAACTCTCGCGGCAGATGCTGTTCAGCGCGCTGCGGCGCAGCTCGGGCCCGACCGCACAGGTTCAGCCGTGGGTGTCTGCGGGCATCGCGGAGTACTTCGGTCGCATCGCTCCGACGCAACTCGGCGGCGCGTGGGGTGACGCCTCGGCGGCTTTCGCGGTCGCAGCCAAGACCGTCGCGGCGAGCAAGACTACCTTCGCCGCACTGTTCAACTCGCCGATGAACGAGTTCTCCAACAGCCCGCAGGCAGGCGAGATGTCGGCCGCGGCGTGGAGCGCTCTGCACTTCTTCCTCTACGCGCGCGACGGTGCGCTGCGCGAAGGCTTCGGTCGCTATGTCAACGACGGCGCCAAGGGCAAGCTCTCGATGAGCGCGCTCTGCGAGCATGTGAAGCTCAAGCCGGACGAGATCGAGAGCGGCTGGCGCGCGCACGTCTCCGCCGCAGCGCGCTAGACGCGAGTCCGACTAGAACAACTCGCGCTGTTCCGGAGCCCGTGCCGCGCGCGGTCCCTCGTGGATGCCTGCGAGGCGTTCGGTCGCGAGGCCTAGCCGACGGCACTGCAGCGCGAACAGCTGCGCGATCGCGTCGTAGCGCGGGCCCGCGCCGCCCATGCGCTCGCCGAAGCCCGTGAGGTTGAGCTTTCCGTTGCGCATCTCGCGCAGGGCGTTCAGCACCTTGTCGGCGCGACCGGGGTGTGTGGCGCGCAGGCGCTCCTCGAACACGGGCGCGACTTCCGCCGGCAGGCGCAGCAAGACGAAGAACGCCTGTGTCGCGCCGCACTCGCGTGCGCGCTCGAGGATCTCCGCGATCGCGGAGTCGTTGAGCCCAGGAATCACCGGCGAAAGCGAGACGCCGACGGGTACGCCGGCCTCGTGGAGTCGGCGCAGGGTCTCCAAGCGCGTCGCGGGAGCCGGGGCCCACGGCTCGAGCGCGCGCGCGTCGTCGGGATCGAGGAACGGAATCGAGAGTGCGACATGCGCGCCGCCGCGCTGCGCCATGCGCGCGAGCAGCTGCGTGTCGCGACGCACGAGCGCGCCCTTGGTGATCACGCCGACGGGGTGGCGGAACTCATCGCACGCCTGCAGCGCGCGCAGCGTGAGCTCGTAGCTCGCTTCGAGGGGCTGGTAGCAGTCCGTGACGCCCGAAAACGCGATCATCTCGCGGCCCGCGCTCCAGCGTCGCCCGGCGAGCTCACCGCGCAGCACCTCGACCGCGTTGCGCTTGACGACGAGCTTCGAGTCGAAGTCCGTTCCGGCGCCGAAACCCAAGTACTGGTGCGACGGTCGCGCGTAGCAGTACGAGCACGCGTGCTGGCATCCGCGATAGGGGTTGAAGCCGAAGCGGAACGGCAGGTCGGGGCTGTCGTTCTCCGCGAGCGCGCTCGTGCAGTCCTCTTCGAACACCTCGAGGCGCACCGGCGGCGGCTCGTCGAGCCACTCGACGCTGCGCGAGGCCCACGGGTTCGGGGGATTGGCGACGCGACGGGGAGCGCTGGTCATGGGCGTCGCGGACTCTCGACGAAACGGCAGCGCGTGGCGCGCAGGCGCAGAGCGGGCGGATCGATGCCTTCCACGAGCTCTCGTCCGCCGATCGCGAGCGTGCCGGTCACCTCGACGCACACCTGCTTCAGGTACTTCGCCTCGTGGCCCGGCTCCATCTCGACATGGATCCACTCGTCGAAGGTCGGCATCGCGCCGAAGCAGCAAGCCGCATTGTCGCGCACGAGCATGAAGTCGCGCACGGCGCGCTTCTCCATGCGTCCGGGGATCATCCAGCCGCGCAGCACGGCGCTCGCGCCGTCGAATTCGCGCACGCGCTCGGGGAAGCACTCGAGCGGGAGCTGCTTGTGCTCCGAGGCTTCGAGCGCGGCCGCGATCGTCGCACGCTCGGCGTCGTTCATGCGCAGCGCCTCGAAGCCGTCGCGCGCGAGACGCTCGGCGGGGGAGAGGCGCGGCCCGGCTCGGACGGGTTCCTCAGCGCGCGCACTCGTCGGACCCGCGATCGGCTTGCCGCGCACGGAGGCCAGCTCCGCCGGCGGTTCGGGCTCGGAACATGCAGCAATACTCAGTGCGAGGGCGAACGCACGGCGCATGCGCGCCAAGGCTAGCAGGCCGCGCGCTCCGTGCGGCTCATGGCTCCGAGAGCTTGCGACGCTCTCGCCGCCGCGCCTACCATCTTCGGCCTGTCTCGACGCCCGCTCCCATCCTTCGAGGAGTTCTTCGGTGAGTCCGATCCTGCTTGCGCTGTGCCTGCCCCTCGCGCCCACGACCGTCGGCGAGTCGCACCCTTTCACGGTGCACGACATGCTCGCCATGGATCGCATCTCCGACCCGCAGCCCTCGCCGGACGGACAGCGCATCGCTTTCTCCGTGAGCGTCACCGACCTCGAGGCCAACAAGCGCCGCAGCGACATCTGGCTCATGAATGCGGACGGCTCGCAAGCCCGTGCGCTCACGACGCACCCTGCGACGGACATTAACCCGCGCTGGCTCGACGCCACGACGCTGGTGTTCCTCTCTTCTCGCGCTGGCTCGATGCAGGTGTGGAAGCTCGCGATCGACGGCGGCGAGGCGCAGCCGCTGACGAGCTTCCCCGTCGGCGTCGAGAACCTCGATGTATTCCCCGGCGGCGGCCGCCTGCTGCTCTCGTTCGATATCTGGCCTGCCGCGAAGTCGCTGAAGGAGAGCGCCGAGCTCGACGCCGCGCGCGCGAAGCAGAAGCACTCGGGCCAGACCTACGAGCAGGCGCTCATGCGCCACTGGGACTCGTGGGAGGACGGCAAGCGCAGCCATGTGTTCGCGTGGGAGCTCGGCGCCGCGGAGCCGGTCGATCTGATGCCCGGCATGGACTGCGACGCGCCGACCAAGCCCTTCGGCGGCTTCGAGGAGACCGCGATCTCGCCCGACGGCAAGCTGGTTGCGTTCACGACGCGGGACGCGGGGCGCGAGGAAGCCTGGAGCACGAACACGGACATCTACCTGAGCCCCGCCGATGGCTCAGCGCCGCCGCGCAATGTGACCGCCGAGCGCAAGGGCTATGACCTCGGTCCCGCGTTCTCGCCCGATGGCGCGACGCTCGGCTACCTCTCGATGCCGCGCGCAGGCTACGAGGCCGATCGCCACCAGATCGTGCTCTTGGATGTGGCCTCGGGCGCGGCGCGCAAGCTCGCCGAGGGCTGGGATCGCTCCGCCGCCGAGATTGCGTGGTCCATCGACGGCAAGACGATCTTCACCAGCGCCGCGAACCTCGGACACATCTCGCTGTTCGCCATCGAGGTCGCCTCGGGCAGCGTGCGCACGCTGGTCGAGAAGGGCACAAATGCCGGGCCGGTCCTGTGCGGCGAGCAGCTGGTCTTCAGCCGCGACACGCTCAAGCTGCCGGTCGAGCTCTTCGCGGTGGCGCAGGCCGGTGGCGAGCCGCGCCAGCTCACGCACCTGAACGACGCGAAGGTTGCCGCCGCGCGCATGGGCGACTACGAGCAGTTCACCTTTGCGGGCGCGAGGGGGGACACCGTGCACGGCTTCGTCGTGAAGCCGGTCGATTTCCAAGAGGGCCAGAAGTACCCGGTCGCGTTCCTGATCCATGGCGGGCCGCAGGGCAGCTTCGGGGATCACTTCCACTATCGCTGGAATCCGCAGGCTTACGCGGGAGCGGGCTTCGCGGCCGTGTTCATCGACTTCCACGGCTCGACGGGCTACGGGCAGGCCTTCACGGACGCGATCCACGACGACTGGGGCGGCGCGCCCTTCGAAGACCTGATGAAGGGGCTCGATCATGTGCTCGCGAAGTACGCCTACCTCGACGGCACGCGCGTCGCCGGCCTCGGCGCGAGCTACGGCGGCTACATGATCTGCTGGATCGCCGGCAACGCGCCCGAGCGCTTCCGCGCCCTCGTCAACCACGACGGCGTGTTCGACACGCGCATGGGCTACTTCGACACGGAAGAGCTGTGGTTCCCCGAGTGGGAGCACGGCGGCACGCCGTGGGAGCGCCCCGAGGCTTTCGACAAGCACAACCCCTCGCGCCTCGTCGGCAAGTGGAAGGCGCCGATGCTCGTGGTCCACGGCGGCCTCGACTACCGCGTGGTCGAGACGCAGGGCATCGCGGCCTTCAACGCGCTGCAGCGCCAGGGCATTCCGTCCAAGTTCCTGTTCTTCCCCGATGAGAACCACTGGGTGCTCAAGCCCCAGAACTCGCTCCACTGGCACGCCACCGTGCTCGACTGGATCCGGCAGTGGACCGCCCAGTAGGGCGCTGCGGCCTGCTTTTGGGGGCGGCCCGAGTGCGCGCGAGCGGCTCGGGCCGCGTCCGTTGGGGGACTTCGTTGAGCAGCCGATTTGACGCCGCTGCCTCGGGCTGCTTTCCTATTGCCCCCCAATGATTCGTCCCTCGACCCGATCCGCCCACGCTACGCGCCGCTCTCTCGCGGCGCTCGTGCTGTTCGTGGTCGGGTTCCTCGCGCAGGGCCTGCACTCGGCCTTCGAGAGCCACGAGGTGTGCGAGCATGGCGAGTTCGTTCACGCCGAGGGCGCCCGTGCTCACGATGTACACGGCGCGTCCGACGCACTCGTGCCGGAGACCCGCGAGGGGCCGACTGTCGAAGTCGCGGACGAGCATGAGTCGACACACCATCACTGCGGCATCGCCGTGGCCGCGCCGCTCGTCGAGCCCAGTTTCGCCGCGCCGTTCGGTCTCGCGCAGCCACTCGCGCCGGTCGCGGTGGTCTTGCCCTTGTGCGCGCCGCGCGTCGAGCGCATCGCGCGCCTGCGGCTCGCGCCGCACCACTCGCCACCGGAAATCCAGGGAGCCTGACCGCCGCGTTCGCCTCGCGCGAACGCTGGCACCGCTCGCGTCGCGCGCTCGCGCGTCGCCTCTCCCTTCCGCCTGCGACGCTGCCTGCGTCGCAGTCTCGCCGCGCCCCCCTCATCGATCGCGCTGGCCATGGATTTCCTTCACGACTCGACTTCGCAAGCCCCGTCTGTCTCGCTCGATTCCTCCGCTTCCGTAGCTCTCGCCGAGCGCCATGTGCCGCGCATGCTCGCGGTCGCTCGCAGCATCTTGGGCTGCGAGCACCTCGCCTGGGATGCCGTGCAAGAGGCGCTGATGTGCCTGTGGCACGAGCGCCACGCTCCGCACGACCTGTGCGGCTGGCTGGTGCGCACGACGGTGCACAAGAGCCTGCACCAAGTCCGCAGCCGTTCCCGTCGCACACGCCACGAGCTGCTCGCCGTCGCGGCACGCGAGCTCGACTTCGCTTCGGACCCCGCCGAGTTCGCGGCGCGCACGGACCTCGCGCGCACGATCCTCGCAGCGATCGAGCAGCTCCCGCGCTCCTTCCGCGAGCCCTTCGCCCTGCGCGAGCTCGAGGGCCTCGACTACGCGGAGATTGCCGCGCGCCTCGCGCTCGCCCCCGGCACCGTGCGCTCGCGCATCCACCGCGCCAAGGCGCTGCTCCGCACCTCGCTGGCCGAGCTCCTGCACGACCCGGCCCTGTGCGCCCTGTGCCAAGAGGACACAGCGCATCCTCACGGCTGAAGTTCACGACTTTTCCTGGAACCCTCACGCGACGATCGGTGATCACTTTTCGGCAGCGGGCGGTTTCCGTCCGCGGCCCCGTCCCGTGTTGGAAGAGCCGGGATGGAGGGCGCGGGGGGTTCGCAGCTCCCGCGTCCTGTTTTCTTGAAGGACTCGAGCTCGCCGGGAACTCCGCTGCGACGAGCGGCGATCGACTGTGCCGCGGGGCGCGCTCTTCCTTCCCGCGCGGCCAGAACTTGGCTCTCGGAACCTTGGAGATCATCGCCCATGCAGGGCCTATCCAGACTGCTCAGCCCGGCACGCATCGTGCTGGGCTCGTTGCTGCTCACCGCTTCCTCCGTCGCTCAGTCGCCCGCGCCCGAGGGACTCGCCGGACTCGAGATCAGCTTCTACGCGGATCCCACGCTCGATGTCATCTTCCGCTGTTCGGACACCGACCTGAACGGCAACTACAACCAGACAGGCGAGACGATCGCCCTGTACGCGGATGTGGTCGCGTCGCCGCAGGAGGCGAATGTCCCGCTCGATTTTCCGTCCCATATCACCGTCTCGCCCGATGACACCGTGTTCGTTGCCGATCGCGACCGTTGGATCGTGCTGGCGCTGAACGACTTCGATGAGGACGGCAGCGCCAATGAGGCTGGCGAACACTGGGTTTACTTCGACGGCACCGTCGGCGGCAACGCAGCCGGACTGGTTCTCGCGACCGTGGGAGGTATCTCGAACCGGGAGCCGCTCGGAGCCGTATGGCTGGTCTCGTCGAGCACACAGGCCGGAGAGGCCGAGCGCGTGCTGCGCCTCGAAGACCGCACCCTCGACCGCGACGCGAACGACGCGACGGAGGCGACGGTGTTCGCGACCTTCGCGGAGAGCGATCCTGCGGATCGCGCCATCAAAGGTGTGCGCGAGGGCGTGGACGGCGCTGTCTATGTGCTCGACGCTGGCAGCATGACGCCGGCGGGGCGCGGCATCTACCGGCTCGCGGACCTCGATTCCAGCGGGGTGATCGATAGCTCGGCTGAGGTCTCGGCCTTCTTCATTCCGCCCGTGCAGGCAGGGGACGACTGGGTCGCGCTCGATCAAGACGACGGCGAGAACTGGTACCTGCTCAACCGCGGCAACGGCCGCATCTGGCGCGGCCACGACACGGACGCCAGTGGCAGCATCGAAGGCCTCGAGATGTACGCTCTGTGGCAGATCGGGATCGGCAGCGACTGGCAAGACATCGGAGTTACCGACGAGGGAGGCATCTTCCTCGGCCTGCTCGGCGGATCTGGACAGGTCGCGTTTGGCGCTGACATCAACTCCGATCAGACCATCGGCAGTGGCGAGTCGCTCACCGCCTACGACGCGACGGTGGCGGTTGTCCAAATGTCTTCGCCGTTTGGGGTGGCGGTCGACTTTCACGAACACGGTGTGGTGGGCGATCCGTTCTGCACTGCGGCCTCGATCGTCGGCTGCCCGTGCAACAACAGCGGCTCGCCTGACGCTGGCTGTGTGAACTCGACCACCCTTGGCGCCATTCTGGAGGGCGAGGGATCGAGCGGCGTCGGCAACGACGACCTCGAGTTGCACGCTCTCCAACTGCCTCCCAATGTGGCGGCGGTCGCGTTCTATGGCATGCAGCAGGTCGGTAACGGCAACGGTCAGCGCTTCTACGATGGACTGCGCTGCGTCTCTGGCAGCGTGCGCCGCATCGGACTCGCACAGGTCGATGCGCTCGGCAACGCCCACTGGGGTCCGGCACTTGCTTCAAGTCAGGGCCTCGTGGTGGGCACCACCTATCACTTCCAAGTGTGGTATCGCGATGCCGCCGGTCCTTGCAACACCGGCTCCAACTTCAGCAACGGTCTCTCGATCACGATGGACCTGTGACCAGACCGGGACTCGGGTCTCCGGGGAAGAGTGATTTCCCAGAGATGTGATGGAAGCGACGCCCAAGCCGAGGAAGGCTTGGGCGTCGCGCTTTCCTCAGCGCGTGCGGGTGCTGCGCAGGCTGATGTTGGAGACGAAGTCGTCGTCGGGGCTCGAGCAGCGCCGCGACGAGCGGCAGAGGCCTTCCTCGCAGTCGAAGCAGGGCGATGGGGGACGCGCAACGCAGGTGTGCGAGGGCGCGCACGGGGAAGTTCTGGCGAGCGAAGTCCGCGCACCGACAGCACTCGGGCCGCTTCGTGCCCAACCCACCTCGTGAGCTCCACGGCCGCGGATGCAATGACTCACGCGCCTGCTACACTCTTGCCCCCACGGTCCGCGTCGGCGGTTCGCCACGGTCCCTGGCCTCAACATGAAGCAAGCACGTGCCAGCGCTCCGCGCGCGAAGTTCCTGCCCCGAACTGTAGAGCAGATGCGGGAGCGCGGCTGGGACGAGCTGGATGTGCTGCTCGTGACCGGCGACGCCTATGTCGACCACCCGTCCTTCGGCGTGCCCGCCATCGCTCGACTTCTGGAGAAGCGCGGCTACCGGGTCGGCATCCTCGACATGCCCGAGCTCGAGCCCGATGGCTCGGGCTGGAAGCGGCTCCCCAAGCCGCGGCTGTGGGTGGGGGTGAGCGCCGGGACCATCGACTCGATGGTCACGAACTACACCGCGTCCAAGAAGCTCCGCCATCAGGATGTGTACCGCCCCGGCGGCAAGCCCGGGCGCCCCAACCGCGCGACGATCGCCTACACGGCGCAGGTGCGGCACCACTTCCCCGGCGTGCCGGTGGTCGTCGGCGGACTCGAGGCCGGGCCGCGGCGGCTCGCGTACTACGACTATTGGGAGGACAAGCTGCGGCGCTCGATCCTCGTCGACGCGAAGGCGGACCTGCTCGTGTGGGGCATGGGTGAGCGCACGGCGGTCGAGATCTCGCAGCGCATCGCGCGCGGCGAATCGCTGCGCGGCATGGCGAACACATGCGAGCTCGTGAAGCCCGACGAAGTGCCCGCGGACGCGCGCGCGGTGCCGGCGTTCGAGGACATGCTCGCGGATGTCGATCTGCAGATTGCGCTCTTCAACGCGGTGCGCGAGGAAAACCGGCCCGATGGCAAGGTGCTCGCGCAGCGACACGGCGCGCGCGTCGTCTTGCAGCACCCGCCGCTCGTGCCTTCGACGCAGGAGGAAGTCGACGAGTACTACGACCTGCCCTACACGCGCGAGTGGCATCCCGACCACACCGCCGCGGGCGGCGTGCCGGCGCTCGAGCCCGTGCGCTGGTCGATCAACACGCACCGCGGCTGCCTCGCGGACTGCACATTCTGCTCGATCACATTCCACCAGGGCCGCACGATCCAGTCGCGCTCGGTCGAGAGCGTGCTGCGCGAGGCCGCGTCGCTCTCGGGCATGCACGACTTCCGCGGCACGATCACCGATGTTGGCGGGCCGACCGCGAACATGTGGGGCATGGGCTGCAAGCTGCTCGAGGCCGGCAAGGGCTGCCTCGATCGCGACTGCCTCTCGCCGGATGTGTGCCCCGCGCTGCGCGTCGACTCGGCCAGCGAAGGCTATCGCCGCCTGCTCTCGCTGGTCTCGCGCACCAAGGGCGTCAAGCACGCCTTCGTCAGTTCCGGCATCCGCTACGACATGCTCCGCAGCACGAAGTCGCAGACGGAGGGCGAGCTGCTGCCGCTGCACCGCCAGCTCGTCCTGCAGCACACCTCCGGGCGCATGAAGCTCGCGCCGGAGCATGCCTCGCCCGACGTGCTCAAGCTGATGAACAAGCCCTCGTTCGAGGTCTACGAGCGCTACGAAGAGGACTACAAGGCGACCTGCGAGGAGCTGGGCAAGGACCAGCACCTCGTCAACTACTTCATCGTCGGCCACCCGGGCACGACCATGAAGGACGCGGTCGTGCTGTTCGAGCGCCTGCTCGAGCGCAACTACAGCCCCGAGCAGGTGCAGGAGTTCATTCCGCTGCCGATGACGCGCGCCTGCGTGCAGTACACGACCGGAAAAGATCCGATCACGGGTGCGGCGCTGTATGTGCCCAAGGGCGGACGCGAGCGGCGCCTGCAGAAGGCGCTCGTGCGCTGGAAGGTGCCGGAGAATCGCAAGCTCGTGCTCGAGGCGCTGCACGAAGCCGGTCGCGAGGATCTGGTGGACTCGTTCTTCCGCGGGCTCAAGCGCGGCGGACCGCCGCGGCGCATGCCGGCCCGCAAGAATGTGCCCGAGGGCGACGACGCTCCGATCGACGATCTCGACACCTGCGGTTAGCGACCCGCGCGCGCGATGCTTCGCGGGAGCTCGGTGGCGCTGGTAGCATCGCTCCCGCGATGAACGGCGATTCGACGCGCGAGTTCGCAGGCTTTCCGCTCGGGAAGCGCGGCTGGTGGATCGTGGTCGTGCTGCTGCTCGCGCTCGGCGCGACGCGTGCGCGCGGAGCGTGGTACAGCTACGGGCTCGACGGCTACGCGGACGAGCCCGAGGTCGTCGACCCCGCCCTGCGTGCGGCGAAGGGCGACTTCCGGCCGGAGCGCTTCCTCTATCCGGGCTGGACTTCGTACACGATCGGTGCCTGCTACAAGCTGC
>VGYZ01000071.1 GCA_016872795.1 Planctomycetota bacterium | reverse complement strand
CCTGATCGAAGGACTCGTCGTCGACCTCGACGATACCTCGCGCTCGCTCACCTCGGTCGAAGCGTTCCACCTCGCCGAGACCAAGTTCGACACGCTCGGCGCGACGGGCTCCTACAACACGCCCAAGCTCGGCGGCGACTATCGCGGCGGCACGATCGGCGCGTCGCCGGCGTACTCGTTCACCGCGCACGTCGTCGACGCCTCGGTCGACACCGAGACGGGGCGCATCAGCGTGCACGATGTGTGGATCGCCCACGACTGCGGCCGCGCGCTCAACCCGATGATCGTTGCGGGACAGATGGAAGGATCCGCCTACATGGGCATCGCCGAGGCGCTCTACGAGGAGCACGACATCAACCGCTTCGGTCTGCACCGCGGCCCGTCGCTGCTCGACTATCGCTTGCCGACGAGCCTCGACACGCCGGAGTTCCGCGCGCTGATCGTCGAGTCGATCGATCCCGAAGGCCCCTACGGCGCGAAGGAAGCCGGGGAGGGTCCGCTGCACCCGTCGCTGCCGGCGCTCTCCAACGCGATCTACGACGCGGTGGGCATTCGCTTGAAGCATCTGCCGTTCACGCCTGCGAAGGTGCTCGCGGCGCTGCGTGAGAAGCGCGAGAGCGCCGCGCTCGCGACGCAGGGAGGGACGCGCTGATGCTGCGGCTTCCGAAGTTCGAGCTCTGCACGCCGACGACGCTCGCGCAAGCCGTGGCGCTGCTCGCGGAGTCTCCCGACGCGAGGATCGTCGCGGGCGGCACCGACCTCGTGCCCAACATGAAGCACGAGCTCTTCACGCCCGCGCGCGTGGTCTCGCTCGCGGCCGTGCGCGAGCTGCGCGGCATCTGCCGCAACTCCGACGGATCGCTCGCGATCGGCGCGATGACATCGCTGGCCGAGGTCGCCGCGAGCGAGCGCGTGCGCACGCAGGCTCCCGCGCTCGCGCAGGCCTGCTCGCTCGTCGCCGGACCGCAGCTGCGCACCATGGGCACGCTCGGCGGCAATGTGCTGCTCGACACGCGCTGCCAGTGGTACAACCAGACCTACTTCTGGCGGCAAGCGCTCGGCTTCTGCATGAAGAAAGACGGCGAGGTCTGCCATGTCGTCAAGGGCGGCAAGAACTGCGTCGCCGCCGCCTCGAACGACAGCGCGCCGCCGCTGATGACGCTCGGCGCCACGCTCGAATTCGCGAGCCCGCGCGGCCGGCGCGCAATCGCGATCGACGACTTCTGGGTGGCCGACGGCATCTTCAACAAGCAGGTCGAGCGCGACGAGGTGCTCGTCTCGATCCATGTGCCCAAGGCTCCCGAGGGTCACCGCGGCGCCTACGGCAAGCTGCGCGACCGCGGCAGCATCGACTTCCCGCTGCTAGGCGTGGCCGTGCGCCTCGACCTCGACGCGCAGGGCGCGGTCGAGCACGCGGATGTGGTCGTCACCGCGCTCGCCGCACAGCCCAAGCGCATCGCGAAGCTCGATGCGATCCTGCGCGGCCAGCGCCCGGGCTCGGCGGAGTTCGAAACCGCTGTCACCGAGGCTGCTGCGCTCGCCCACCGCCAGTGCAAGCCGCTGCCCAACATCCCGGGCGACGCCGACTATCGCCGCGACATGGTGCCGGTCTATGTCAAGCGCACGCTGCTCGCCGCCTCGCGCGGCGAGGGTCCCGTGCACCACGTCTAGCCCAGCGCAGGCGAGCGCTCGATCACGATCCGCCGCGGGGTCTCGCGCTCCCGGGGACTTGGGGGTACACCGGAGCGACCGAAAGGAGCTCGTCCCATGCACCCCGCGCGCAACTTCGTTGCTCTCGCCCTGCTCGCCGCCCCAGCGCTGGCCCAAGGCTTCAGCTACCCGAACTTCATCTCGACCTCGGGCCTCGTGCTCAACGGCAACGCGCTCGCGACCGGCGGTGTGCTGCGCGTGACGCCCGCAGCGGCGAGCCAGCGCGGCTCCGTGTGGTATTCGCAGCCGCTCGCGGTCGCCGGCGGCTTCACGCTCGACATGACCTTCCAGTTCACGAGCCAAGCCTCGAGCGGCGCCGACGGACTCGCGATCCTGTTCCAGAACGACCCGCGCGGAACCGCGGCGCTCGGCAGCGCGACCGCCGGCAGCTGCATCGGCTACGCCGACAATCCCGCGCAGCCCGCGGGTGTGGGCATCGTGAACTCGCTCGCGCTCGAAATCGACACCTACGACGCGGGCTCGCCCTTCTTCGACGGCACGGGCGCCGACTTCAGTTGGCACACCAACGGCACGGGCCAGAACGACGCTCGCGAGAGCTACTCGATCGGCTGGGCCACGCCCGCGGTCGACTTCACCAACGGGCTCGTGCACTCGGTGCGCATCGTGTATGTGCCCGGCTCGTTGAGCGTCTCCTACGACGGCGCCCCGCTTTTCACGACGCCCTACAGCTTCGCGAGCGGCGGCACATGGATCGGCGGCGCCTCGGTCGGCGGCCTGAACCTGATCGGCGGCAGCTCGCTGTATGTCGGCGTCACCTCCGCGACCGGCGGCGCGTGGGAACACAACGATGTGCTCTCGTGGAGCTTCACGCCGACGCCCACGGCGCCGACCACCTACTGCACACCCGGCACCTCGACCAACGGCTGCCTCGCCACGATCAGCGCCAGTGCGAACCCGAACCTCGCGCTCTCGACGCCCTGCACGATCAGCGTCACCAATGTCGAGGGCCAAAAATCCGGCGTGCTCTTCTACGGGCTCGAAGCGCTGATCCAGCCGTGGTCGAGCACGAGCACGAGCTTCCTGTGCGTCAAGCTCCCCACCCAGCGCACGCTGAGCCAGTTCTCCGGCGGCAGCGTGAGCGTCTGCAACGGCTCCTTCACCCTCGACTGGAACGCCTTCCAAGCCACCACGCCCGGCGCCCTCGGCCAGCCATGGATCGCAGGGAGACGGGCGCAGGTTCAAGCGTGGTACCGCGACCCGCCCGCCTCGAAGTCCACCAACTTGTCGAACGCGCTGACACTCACCTACCTGCCGTAGGGACGTGAGCCCGCGGTGAGTCAGCGCGATTCGAGGTGCAGGTTGCGGCTGTGGGCGGTGATGTCCCAGGGGGCGGGCTCGCCGCCGAGGTACTCGTGGAAGAAGTCGAGGTGCGCGTTGTAGTAAAACGCCATCTCGTGCCAAGCGGGCCAGTGGCCGGCGTTGGGAAGCACTACGAGGCGCGCGGGGACGCCGCGCTTTTGGAGCGCGGTGTAGTACTGCAGGCTCTGCGTGTAGGGCACGCGATAGTCGAGCTCGCCGGTGATCACGAGCGACGGCGTCGAGAAGTTGCGCACGAAGTTCGACGGTGACCAGCGCTCGTAGAGCTCGCTCGTCCACGGCGTACCCTCGAGATCATGCTCCGGGAACCACAGCTCCTCGGTGGCGCCGTAGAAGGAGCGCAGGTCGTAGAGACCCATCATCGCGGCGTTGCAGCGAAAGCGCTGCGTGCGGCCCTGCATCCACATCGCCATGTAGCCGCCGTAGCTCCAGCCCATCACCCCCATGCGAGTGGGATCGACGAACGCGAGCGCCTCGAGCTGGTCGCACACGGCCATCAGGTCGTCGAAGGGTCGTCCGCCCCACTCGCCGGTGATCGCGTCCGTGAAATCCTGACCGTAGCCGGTCGAGCCCGCGGGGTTGCAGAACGCGACCACATAGCCCTTGCCCGGATACACCTGCCAGTCCCCGCGGAACGCGTCCGTCCACTGGGACTGCGGGCCTCCGTGCACATTGAGCACGAGCGGATAGCGCTTCGACGGATCGAACCCGTGCGGCGTGACGACGAAGGTGTGCACCTTGCGACCGTCGGCGCCGTCGAGCCACAGCTCCTGCGCCGGTCGGATGTCGACCTCGGATGCGACCGCGGCGTTGAAGCTCGTGAGCGCGCGGCGCGACTCGCCGCTCGCGACGAACAGCTCCGTCGGCTCGCCGACGCTGCGGTGGGCGTAGAGGACCTCTCCGCGCGCGCCGAGCTCCCAACCCGCGACGAACCCGTGGCGCAGCACAAGCGTCGGTGTGCCGCCTGCGATCGAGATGCGGTAGAGCGGGTTGCGCCCGCGATTCTCGGCCTGAAACACCAGCTCGCGGCTGTCCGGCGTCCAGCGCATGTCCTCGACCATGTCGTCGAAGCCGCCGCGCTCGGTGAGGTAGCGCACGGTGCCGCTCGCGCGCTCGTACAGCGCCAGTCGCTTGAGATCGCTCTCGTAACCCGGCGTCGCCTGACTCTGGAACGCGATCCACTTGCCGTCCGGCGAGTACAGCGGCCCGCCGTCCCAGCCGTCGTTCGCGTCCGTGAGGTTGCGCGCGCCCGCGCTGCCGTCGATCGGCACGACCCACAGATCCGAGTTCGTCGAGCTCGCCTGCTCCGCATCGTGGTTGGAGACGAAGCACAGCTGCGCGCCGTCGGGTGACCACGCGAAACCGCGGCCGCCGAGCGAGAACGCCGGGGCATCGAACTCGCCCGGAGTGAGGTCGCGCACGAGCGCGCCGCTCGCCGCATCGACGAGCGCGATGTGCGTGCGCTTGCCTTGGTGCCAGCTCGTCCAGTGGCGGTACAGAAGCTCGTCGGCGACGCGCACCTGCAGCTTGCCCTCGAGCCCCTTGGCGATGCGTCCGTTGCAGCCCTCGTCGAGCCCGCACTCCGGCCACAACTCCACGGTGGCGGCCATGTGCTCGCCATCGGGCGACCACAGAAAGCTGCCGATCCCCAGCGTGCTCCGCGTCAGTTGCCGCGGCTCGCCGCCGTCGAGCGGCATGGTCCACACCTGCATCGAGCCGCTGCGCGAGGAGAGGAACGCGATCGAGCGCCCGTCCGGCGCGACCTGCGGATCCGTGTCGTTGTTGCGCCCGGCCGTCAGTTGCCGCAGCCCGCTGCCATCGGGTCGCACCGCCCACAGCTCCGACCAACTCTTCCCGCTCGCGAGCTCGTAACGCCGCACGCCGAACACGGCCAGCGATCCATCGGGCGCGAGGCTCGGAGCCCCCACCGTCGCGCAGCGGTAGAAGTCCGCGACCTCGAACGCGCGCTTCGCCGCCGCCCCGGGCAGGTCCGCCCACTGCGCTCCGCCGCGCGAGGTCGCCCCCGCGTCGGTGCTCGCGCACCCAAGGAGCGCGATCGACCCCACCGCCAGCCATCCCCGCACCATCCAATCCCGCGCCAGAACCGTGAGGAAGGTCATGATGGGCAGAAGCCTATGTGGCCCGAGCGCGCCCGGCTACTGCCGCTCGCCCGCGCCCCGCTCGTGGAACCCCACCCATGTCCTCGACGAGCATGCAGTGCCCCTTTGCTACGCCATCGGGGAGGGCAGGTAGGAAGGACTTTCCATGTCCGGTGATCACGGATTCCTAAGCACAAATTCGTAGGATGTCGCATTTTTTTTTGTGCGGACCTTGCGGACCTTGCGCCCTTCGTTTGCAATATCCTTCCACCGGCGAAGCCCCCGCCCCTACAGGGCCCTGCCCCTGGGCGAGCGGGTCGGCACGGTGCCGCCCCCCCTCTTCTCCTTCGAGGTCCATTTTCACCCATGCTACCTTCCTTCCAAACAGCACTCCTCACCTGTGTGTTCCTCCTCGGCGGCCTCGCCGCACCGGCGCCGGCCCAAGGCCAGACCGCCACGCTGGCCGACGGGCGCGTGCTGACCGTCCAGCAGCCCCTCGAGCTCTTCATCACCGAAGGTCCGGTCTGGGACCTCAACCTGCCCGCTCGTTCGGTGACGGTCGTCGGCAGGACGGTCACGATCCCGGCCTCGGTCGACGGCGTGCAGTTCGGCATCGCCGGAACAGCCGTCACCAGCCCCGAAGGCCTCATCGTCGGCGAGATCGGGGCACACAACTTCGACCGACTGTTCGACCACAACGCCATTGGACGCGACACCAACGCTTACATGACGGGCGCCACGCGCTCGGTGTTCTCGACCAATGAGAACCTGCGTCAGGACTCGCTGCGCCCCGCGTCGCGCAACTTGGCCGCGCAGCTGGCGATGCAGGACAAGTTCCTCGCGTTGACGCGCGACCTCGTCCCGCTGCACTCCAGCGCCCTGTCCGCGAACTTCGAGCAGTTGCTCGGCCCGCCGACGGCCGACGGCCTGGGCCGGAGCTATCCGTACTCAAGCGGCGGCACATTCAAGTCGGCAGGCCATGTCTACCACGATACGAACGGCAACCGCTTCCTCATCCCGGACATCGAGGCCGTGCTCGAACTCTCGGAGAACGTCGCCGGTGGCGTGGTCACCTCCGTGCACCCCGGTGGGAACGGCGTCCCGCCGTCCTTCACGGTGGACAACCTGCTCGTGGTCTTCAACCAGGACCCGCGCTTCCCCGCGAGCACGATCGGACTCGTGGGTACGGAAATCCCGCGCAGTGTCTTCGTGCAACAGGCGGTCGGTCATGAGGTCGAGATCGTTGGCTTCGTGGTGAGCGAGCACGTGCTGTTCGCGAACGAAGTCATCACGACGCTGGTCGATCCGACGGCGCCGCTCGCGGTCGTTCCGACCTTCTGGCTGTTCAAGAACTCGGGCAACGAGATCCGCATCCGCGGCCTCGTCGACCGCCCGCAGGGCATCGCGCTCAGCGCGCGCATCCTGAACCAGACCTTCCCGATCACGCTGGTCACCGACCCGCTCACCGGCGGCGCGACCTTCGACTTCAAGACCAAGGGCCAGCTCAATGTCTCGCTCGTGACGCAGGTCACGCTGGAAGCGCGCTTCGTCGGCGCCCCCGCTGGAACGCCGCTCGCGTTCCAGCAAACCTACCTGCGCTCGGTGGTCGCACCCTGATCGGGAGCGCGATGTTTCCCCATCCAGAGGGCGGTTTCCGCGCGCAGCGGAGCCGCCCTCCGGTCTTTTATGCCGAGAAACCCTAGACTCAACGGGTCTTGTTGCCCCACACCTTTCTCGCGGCGCTGCTCGCGCCGCTCGCGGCTGGCGCTCGCGCGCAGGATCCCGTGAGCGCGATCGCTCCGCTCCTGAAGGCGAGCTGCGTGGAGTGCCACTCGGGTGCGGACGCGGAGGGCGAGGTGCGGCTGGACGCTGTGCTTGAGACGAAGGCGGGCGAGCACGACCTCGCGTTGCTGCGCTCGATCGCGGCCGAGCTGCGCTCGGGGCGGATGCCACCGCGCAAGGCGGGGCGTCCGGACGCGGCGCACCTCGCGCTCGCGCTCGGCTGGATCGACGCCGAGCTCTCGCGCGCGAGCGATCCGGGGCGCCCGACGCTGCGGAGGCTCAACCGGCGCGAGTACGAGAACAGCGTCGCGGACCTGTGCGGCGTGCGCTTCGACACGCAGGGCTGGTTTCCGCCCGACGAGGTCGGCTACGGCTTCGACTCGATCGGCGACGTGCTCTCGATGCCCGACGTGCTGCTCGAAAAGTACGTGGTCGCGGCCGAGCGTATCGCTGCGCAGGCGATCCTCGTAGCCGACGCCGACAACCCTTGGAGCGTGCGCGTCCCCGACAGCGCCATCGTCCACACCGAGAAGTTCACCACGCACGACGGCGCATGGTCGCTCCACAGCTACGGCTTCGTCGGCGTGGACCACGAGTTCGAGCGCGCGGGCGAGTACCTGCTGCGCGTGCGCGCCTGGGCCAATCAGGCCGGGCCCGAGCCGGCGCGCATGGACCTCAAGCTCGCGGGCAACGTGCTCGGACGCATCGACGTGACGGCGGAACGCGGTGCTCCGCAGGTGCACGAGCTGCGCACGCGCATCAAAGCGGGCAAGCAGCGCTTCTCGGTCTGGTTCGTCAACGACTTCTACAACCCTGACGAACCCGACAAGAAGAAGCGCGACCGCAACTTGTATGTCGAGTGGCTCGAGATCGCGGGCCCGCTCGGTTGGACGCCCGAGACGGACTTCCAAAAGCAGCTCTTTTCCGGCGCGAATCGGCGGAATGCTCGCGAGGGCGTCGAGCACCTAGCCGAGCGCGCGTGGCGTCGCCCCGTCACCGCGAGCGAGGTTGATCGGCTGATGCGCATCGCGCCTCGCGGCGCCAAGCACGATCGCATCGTACGCGATGCGCTCGTCGCCATCCTCGCCTCGCCGAACTTCCTGTTTCGACTCGAGCGCGACCCGAGCAACACCAAGCCGCTCACGCAGCGCGCCCTCAACGGCTACGAGCTCGCCACGCGACTCTCGTACTTCCTGTGGAGTACGCTCCCCGACGAGACGCTGCAAAAACTCGCGGCCAAGGATCGCTTGCTCGACGAGCCGGTGCTCGAAGCGCAGGTGCGCCGCATGCTGCGCGATGCGCGCTCCGGCGAGTTCGTGCGCAACTTCGCAGGTCAGTGGCTGCAGCTGCGCGCGCTCGAGCGCGTGGCACCGGATGCGTCGCGCTTCCCCGACTTCGACGATGCCCTGCGCGCGTCGATGCGCGCGGAAACCGAGCTGCTCTTCGAAGCCGTGCTGCGCGAAGATCGAGCGCTCCGCGAGCTGCTCGACCCCGACTTCACATTCCTCGACGAGCGCCTCGCCGCTCACTACGGAATCGAGGGCGTCAGCGGTCCGCACATGCGCCGCGTGCCTCTCGACCCTCTGCAACGCGCCGTTCGCGGTGGCGTGCTGCAGCAGGCGAGCGTGCTGGTCGTGACGAGCAACCCGACGCGCACTTCTCCGGTGAAGCGCGGCAAGTGGGTGCTGGAAACGCTGCTCGGCTCGCCGCCGCTCGCGCCCCAGCCGGGCGTCGACACGCTCGACGAGAGTCCGCAGGCCACGGCCGCCGCCAGCCTGCGCGAACGCTTGTCGCAGCACCGCGCGAAGACCGAGTGCGCCGTGTGCCACGATCAGCTCGACAGCCTCGGCTTCGCGCTCGAGAACTACGACCCCGTGGGACGCTGGCGCAACGAAGCGGACGGCTTCCCGATCGACAGCAGCGGCGAGCTCGCGGACGGGACGCGCCTCGACGGCGCCGCGGCGCTGGAGCGCAAACTGGCCGCCGATCCGGCCTTCGTGCGCTGCCTCGCGGAGAAACTCGCGATCTACGCGCTCGGACGCGGCCTGCGCCCGGAAGATGCCCCCGGGCTCGACGCCCTCGCCGCTTCGCTCGGCGGCCGCGACATCACCCTGCAGGAGCTGGTGCTCGCGGTGGTGCGCCTCGACGCCTTCCGCCGTACAGTCGTGGCGGAGAAGCCATGATTCCGCCGCTCGATCGACGCACGGCCCTGCGCGGCCTCGGCATCTCGCTGGCGCTCCCGCTGCTCGAACGCATGTCGCCCGCGCGAGCATCGACCGAGCCCGCGCCGCGGCGCGCCGTCTTCGTGTATGTGCCCAACGGCGTGCACATGAGCGACTGGCGACCGCGCGGCGAAGACGAGGCGCTCGAGCTCGGGCCGACGCTGGAACCGCTCGCACCGTGGCGCGACTCGCTGCTCGTGATCAGTGGCCTGACGCATGACAAGGCGCGCCCCCACGGCGATGGCCCCGGCGATCACGCGCGCTCCGCGGGCTCGTTCCTCACGGGCTGCCAACCGAAGAAGACCGACGGACCGATTCAGGCCGGCGTGTCGGCGGACCAGCTCGCCGCGCGCGAGATCGGCAACGCGACCCGCCTGCGTTCGCTCGAGCTCGGCTGCGAACCCGGCCGACTCGGCGGTCAGTGCGACAGCGGCTACTCCTGCGCGTACTCGAACACGATCTCGTGGAGCTCGCCGCATGTTCCCCTGCCGAAGGAGACCGACCCGCGCCTGGTGTTCGACCGCCTGTTCCGCGACGATACGAGCGAGCTGCCCGAGGCGCTGCGCGACGAGCATCGCCGTCGGCGCCGCAGCGTGCTCGACTTCGTACGCGACGACGCGAAGCGGCTCGCGGGTCAGCTCGGAGTCTCCGATCGGCGCAAGCTCGACGAGTACGAGAGCGGCGTGCGCGAGCTCGAGCGCCGCATCGCGTTCCTCGAGCAGCGCGGACGCGACGCTGGCTTCCAGCGACCCTCCGAGCTGCCCGACAACTACGCGGACCTCGCGCGCTTACAGTCAGACCTGCTCGCGCTGGCGTTCGAGACGGACTCGACGCGCGTCGCGACATTTCTGCTCGCGAACGAAGGCTCCGGCCGCAGCTATCCCGCGCTCGGCGCTCCCGAGGGCCACCACGAGCTCTCGCACCACGGCGGCGATCCCGAAAAGCTCCGCAAGATCGCCGCGATCAATCGCCACCACATCGAGCTCTTCGCGCACCTGCTGCAAGCTCTCTCGCGCAAGGAAGGCGAGAGCACGCTGCTCGACTCGACGATGCTCGCCTACGGCAGCGGCATCTCGGACGGCGATCGGCACAACCACGACGACCTGCCGCTGTTGCTCGCTGGCGGACGCAACTGCGATGTGCGCGGCGGTCGCCACCTGCGCGTCGCGCCCGAGACGCCCTGCGCGAACCTGTGGCTCGCCGTTCTCGAGCGCCTGAGAGTGTCCGTACCCGCGCTCGGCGACTCCACGGGCCGGCTCGACGGACTCGCCTGAGCGACGAATCGGCCGAAACTGACGCGCGAACGGGCCCTGGCGCGAGATTCGACACGGACGCGAATCCGCGCCGGCCCGCGCTACGAACGCCGCAAGGCGTTCGAGCCCCGCCAAGATGCCCCACCCAAGCCACCAACCTGTCGCCGTCCTGCGCGGCGTGAAGAAGAGCTACATCGAGGTCGACCGCACGCGCGAGGTGCTGCACGGCATCGACCTCGAGCTCGCGCGCGGCGAGTTCGCCGTACTCGTCGGCCGCAGCGGCAGCGGCAAGTCATCGCTGATCCATGTGCTGTCGGGCATCGACATGCCGACGGAGGGCCAAGTGCTGCTGTTCGGCGAGGACATGAGCCGTGCGAGCGAGGAGCGCCGCACGGACATGCGCCGGCGCAAGATCGGCCTCGTGTTCCAGTTCTTCAACCTGCTCCCGACGCTGACCATCGAGGAAAACCTGCTGCTGCCGCTCGAACTGTGTGGCACGCTCGACGCCGCCGGTCGGCGCCGCGCGCTCGACTTGCTCGATGCGGTCGGCCTCGCGGACCTGCGCGCGAAGTTCCCCGACCGGCTCTCGGGGGGCGAGCAGCAGCGCGCCGCCGTCGCCCGCGCGCTCGTGCACGACCCGGAGCTCGTGCTCGCGGACGAGCCCACCGGAAACCTCGACGACCACAACGCGCACGCGGTGCTCGACCTGTTCACGCGCCTGCTGCGCCCGAGCGGCAAGACGCTTCTCATGGTCACGCACAGCGCCGAGGCGGAGACCATCGGCGACCGGGTGCTCGAGCTTCACGACGGCCGCCTCGGCCCGCGGACGCGGAGCGCGCGCGCGTGATCTCGCTGCTCTCGCGCGCGAGCCTGCGCTACCTCTCGCGCCACCCGGCCCAGCTCGTGCTCGCGATCCTCGGCGTGGCCGTGGGCGTCGCGGTCGTCGTCGGCATCGACACAGCCGGTGCGAGCGCGCGGCGCTCGTTCGAGCTCGCGACGCGCGCTCTGTCGGGCTCCGCGACGCATGTCGTGCGCGGCACTCCCAGCGTTCCCGAGGAAGCGTACGCGCGGCTCGCGCTGGAGAGCGGACTTCCACCGGCCGCACCCGTCGTTCAACGCTCACTCGCGCTCGTTTCGCCCGCGAATCGCACCCTCGACCTCCTCGGCGTCGATCCCTTCGCCGAGGGCCCGTTCCGCGCGTACACGAGCGCATCCGAGGGCTTCGACGGAGCCGCGCTGCTCCGCGGCGATGGCGCGTGGCTCTCGCGCGCGACAGCGAGCGAGCTCGGCGCGCAGCTCGGCGACGAGCTCGTGTTCCTCGTCGGAAGCCAGCGCCGCAGCGTGCGACTCGCCGGACTCGTCGAGCCGCAGGGCGAGCTCGCGAGCGCAGCCCTCGCGGACATGGTGCTTGTCGACATCTCGACGGCTCAGTCGCTGCTCGGTGCGCGCGGCCAGCTCACGCGCATCGATCTTGCGCTGCCAGAAAACGGGCCCGAGCGCGCCGCAGCGCTCGCGCGGATCGCGACGCTGCTGCCCAAGGGCTGCGCCGTGGAGCCCGCATCACGCCGCTCCGAAGCTCTGTCCGGCATGACGCGCGCCTTCGACATCAACCTGCGCGCGCTCGGCTTCCTCGCGCTGCTCGTCGGCGTGTTCCTCGTCTACAACACGATGACCTTCGCGGTCGTGCAGCGCCGCCCGCTGTGGGGCACGCTGCGCTCGATCGGCGCGACTCGCGGCGAGCTGTTCCGGCTCGTGTGCGCCGAGGCGCTCGCGATTGGCGCGCTCGGTACCGGGCTCGGGCTGGGGCTCGGCATGCTGCTCGCCCAAGCGCTCGTGAAGCTCGTGACGCAGACGATCAACGACCTCTACTATGTCGTCAGCGTGCGCGAGCTGAGCCTCGAACCCGAGGTGTTCGCCGAGGCCGCCGCGCTCGGCATCGGGGCGACGCTGCTCGGCGCGATGTTTCCGGCTCTCGACGCGATGCGCACTGCGCCGCGCGCGATCCTCGACCGAGCCGCCGCGGAGTCGCGCCTGCGCGCGCGCATCGGCTGGCTCGCGCTCGCGGGAGCGCTCGCCGGTGCGGCCTCGATCGCGCTGCTGAAGGCCTCGGGCCAGAACCTGCCGCTCGGCTTCGCCGCGCTGTTTTTGATGCTGTTCGCGGCCGCGCTGCTCGTCCCGGCCGCGACCACGCTGCTGTGTCGCGTCGTGGTCCCCATCGCCGGAGCGCTCGCCGGAAGCCTCGGCCGCATCGCGACGCGCGGCGTCACGAGCCACCTCGCGCGCAGTTCCGTCGCCATCGCCGCGCTCGCGATCGCGCTCTCGGCCACGGCGGGCATGGGCATCCTCGTCGACAGCTTCCGCTCGACCGTCGTGCGCTGGCTGGACACGACGCTCGTCGCGGATGTCTACATCTCGAGTCCGAGCACCTTCTCGAACCGCGAGTCCGCCGTGCTCTCCGACGAGCTCGTCGCGCGGATGAGCTCCGACTCACGCGTGCGCGGCACGACGATCTTTTGCGACATCGACCTCGAGCTCGCCGACGGCGGCAAGGTCTTCGCCACCGCAGCCGCGTTGCATCCCAAGAGCCGGGACGCCTACCGCTTCCTCGCCGGCGATCCCGGGCGCATCTGGCCCGCCTTCAGCGAGCGCGACACACTGATCGTGAGCGAGTCGCTCGCGCGCCACCGCTCGCTCGAGCCCGGCTCCATGCTCTCGGTGCGCACCGCAAACGGAGTGCGTCCCTTCGAGGTACTCGGCGTGTTCCGTGACTACTCGTCGGACCAAGGCTGGGCGATGCTCTCGCGCGAGACTTGGCTGCGCGGCTGGAACGACCCGCGCATCAGCGCGCTCGGTCTATTCCTCGAGCCCGGGAGCGATGTCGACGCGGCGATCGCAACTTTGCGAAGTGCAGTTCCTGAAGGTGAAATTGTGAAGGTGCGTTCCGGCGAGGAGTTGGTCGCGGCCTCGATGGAGGTCTTTGATCGCACCTTCTCCGTGACGCGCGTGTTGCGCCTGCTCGCGGGTGTCGTCGCGATCCTCGGCGTCGTCGGCGCCCTGCTCGCCATGGAGCTCGAGCGCGAGCGCGAGATGGGAGTGCTGCGCGCGATCGGCCTCTCGCCCGGCGGCCTCAAGCGCGTCGTTCTCGGGCAAACCGGCCTGCTCGGCGCGCTCGCGGGCCTGTTCGCCGTGCCGATCGGCATCGCGGTCGCGGTGGTGCTGATCCTCGTCATCAACGCTCGTTCCTTCGGCTGGACGCTCGACATCCAGATCTCGCCGCGTGTGCTCGCCGAGACCTTCGCGATCGCCGTCCTGTCGGCTCTGATCGCCGGTGCGTACCCGGCACGGCGCATGGCGCGGCTCTCCCCGGCCCAGACCCTGCGAGGCGAGTGATGCGCGCGACTGTGCTTTTCGTGGTGGGCGCATTCCTCGCCGCTTGCTCCGACGAGCGCGGGAGCGTGCGCGCTTCGCTCGATGTCGGCGACCTGCTCTCCGCACCCGCCGATCCGCGCTTCGAGCGCGCGCTCGCGCCGCGCGAGTTCGCCTTCCCCTCCGATCACGGTCCCCACGCGAGCTTCCAGACCGAGTGGTGGTACTTCACGGGCACCCTCGCCGACTCCGCGGGCCGCGAGTTCGGCTACCAGCTCACATTCTTCCGCCGCGCGCTCGCACCCGACGCTCCTTCGCTCGACTCCGCGTGGGCCACGAAGGACATCTACATGGCGCACTTCACGCTCGCCGACGCGCAGAGCGGCACCTTCGAGGCTCGCGAGCGCTTCGAGCGCGGCGCGCTCGGACTCGCGGGGGCGAGTGCGACTCCGTGGCGTGTGTGGCTGCGCGACTGGAGCGTCGAAGGCGATCTCGACGCGGGCGATGTGCGGCTGCGCGCGCGCGACGGCGAGCTCGAGCTCGACCTCGCGTTGCGCGCGACGAGCGCACTCGTAAGGCAGGGCGAGCGCGGCCTCTCGCGCAAGGGCGCGGCCGCCGGCAACGCTTCGCACTACTACTCGCTTCCGCGCATGCGCTCGCAGGGCACGCTCGCGCTGCGCGGCGAGCGCCACACGGTGAGCGGCGAGTCGTGGTTCGACCGCGAGTGGTCGACGAGCGCGCTCGAGGAAGGCCAAGTTGGCTGGGACTGGTTCGCACTGCGGCTCGACGACGGCTCGGAGCTGATGCTCTATCGCATGCGCCGCGCCGACGGGAGCGTCGATCCCTTCAGCAGTGCGATGTTCACGCGCAAGGGCGCCGAGCCGCGCGCTCTCGCTTCGAACGAGTTTGTCGTGCGCGAGTCGGCGAGCTGGACGAGCCCCGCGAGCGGCGCGAGCTATCCGTCGCGCTGGACGATCGAAGTTCCGTCACTCGAACTGGCCGTGGAGCTCGAGCCTCTGGTTTCGGACTGCGAGCTGCGCGTCGCCGTGCGCTACTGGGAAGGCGCGGTCCGCGTGAAGGGCACGCGCGAGTCGCGCGCGCTTCTTGGCCGCGGCTTCGTCGAGCTCACCGGCTACTAGCCTCGCGCGCCACGCGGCGCCCGCGCTCGAGGTCGACCTTCGAGAGCAACAGCGCCCCGAGCGCGAAGAACCCGAACAGCGGAACCACGCCCGCGCGCTGCTCGCCCGTCCACGAAATCGCGAGTCCAAAGCACAGCGGCCCCAAGATCGCGGAGAAGCGCTCGAGCACTCCGAACAGGCCGAAGAACTCGCCGGCTTTGTGCGCGGGAACCATGCTCGCGAACATCGAGCGCGTCAGCGCCTGACACCCGCCCATCACGAGCGCGACTCCGATCGCGAGCACGTAGAACAGCTCGACCTTGTGTGTCTCGTCCGGGCTCGCCATGCGCCACGCGAGCGCCGTGATTCCGATGTACACGAGCACGCCGCCCACCACCGCGCGCTTGGGCCCGACGCGCCGCGCGAGCCAGCCGAATCCGAACGCGCACGGCACGCCGACGAACTGCACGAGCAGAATCGCGGGAATCATCTCCTTCGCGCCGAGCCCGATCTCCGCTCCATAGATCGTCGCCAGCCGGATGATCGTGTTGATGCCGTCGTTGTAGGCGAGCATCGCGAGCAGGAGCAGGAACGCGTCGCGATAGCGCGGAATCTCGCGCAGCGTCTCGCCGAGCCGCGCGAACGCGTCGCGCACGAGGGATCCGCCCGGCCGCTCGTCGGATTCGTACGCGCGCGGCGGCTCCTTCACGCGCAGAAACAAAGGCAGCGCAAACAGCGCCCACCACGCCGCGACACTCAAGAACGCGAGCCGCACCGGCAATGTCGAGCCGCTCTCCATCCCGAACCACTCGGGCTTCAGGATCCACGCGAGGTTCGCCGCGAGCAGCACGCCCCCGCCGAGATATCCGAGCGCATACGCCGCCGTCGAAACGCGATCGAGTTCCTCCTCGCGCGCCACCGCGGGCAACAGCGCGTCGTAGAAGAGAAAGCTCCCCGCCACGCCAATGTTGCCGAGCACGAAGCACAGGGACGCGAAGCGCCAGTCGCCGCGCTCGACGAACCACAGCGCCGCCGTCGCGCTCACCCCGAGCACCACGAACGCCGCCATCAGCGTCTTCTTGCGCAGCCGCGTGTCCGAGAGCGCGCCGAGCACCGGCCCGACCAGCGCGATCGCGACCATGGCCCATGTCGTCAGCGCGCTGTACCCCTCGAGCACGCCCTCCTCGCCTGCTGCAGCGACCTCGCGGTAGTAGATCGGGAACACCGCCGTCACCACCGTCGTGAAGAAGGCCGAGTTGGCCCAGTCGTACAGCGCCCACGCCCGCAGCTCCGGCCTCCCCAGCCCCGCGCGCTCCAGCCACCCCGCCCCCCGCTGCATCGCCCTGAGCCTAGCGCCGCCCCGGCACCCTTCCCCGCGCCGCCTTCGCGGGCTATTCCTTTTGCCGCATGAGCACCCGCGGCGACCCGACCCTGCTGCTCGTCCCCACCGAGCTCGAGCTGCGCCGCCTCGCGGACGAGGGCGGGTTCCCTGCGGGCCTCGCGCTCGTCGCGACCTGCGGCTTCGGCCCGCTCGCCGCCGCCGCGCGCACCGCCACGCTGCTCGCGCGCCTGCGCCCCGCCCGCGTGCTGCTCGTCGGCATCGCCGGTACCTACGACACCGCCCGCCATCCCGTTGGAACCGCGCTCGAGTTCGAGGCCTGCGCCATCGACGGCATCGGCGTCGGCGAAGGCGCAAGCCTGATCGCCCCGCGCGCGCTCGGCTTCCCGCAGTGGCCCGCCTCCGACAGCGGCGCACCCGCGATCTTCGACCGCCTGCCGCTCGCGAACTCGGCCCATGAGCGCGCTCGCCTGCTGCTCACGACCACCGCCGCCTCCGCCGATGCGCGCCAAGCCGCGCTGCGCCGCGAGCGCTTTCCCGAGGCCGAGGCCGAGGACATGGAGGGCTTCGCGGTCGCCACGGCCTGCGCCATGGCCGGCATCCCGCTGCGCATCGTGCGTGGCATCTCGAACGCGGTCGGCGACCGCCGCCCCGAGGCGTGGCGCATCCCCGCCGCGCTCTCCGCCGCCCGCGAACGCGCCCTCGCGCTGCTCGTCGACGCGCCGCACTGGCCCGCGCCATGAACCGCGAGCCCCTGCGCGTGGGCATCTCGACCTGCCCCAACGACACCTACGCCTTCCACGGCCTGCTCGCGCGCGCGAGCGACGCCTGCGGCTTCGACTGGCGGATCGAGCTGTGCGATGTGCAGACCCTGAACGAGCGCTGGCTCGCGGGCGAGTTCGACCTCGCCAAGGCGAGCTTCGCCGCCGCCCTGCAGGCCGGCCCCGACACGCTCGTGCTGCCCGCGGGCGCCGCGATCGGCTACGGCGTCGGCCCGGTGGTGCTCGCGCGCCCCGACGCGCCGCTGCCGGCGCACCCGCGCGTCCTCGCGCCCGGCGAACACACCACCGCCGCGCTGCTCTGGCGCCTGCTGCAGCCCGGCCGCGGCGACCTGCGCCACGCGGTCTTCAGCGCCATCATGCCCGCCCTGCGCCGCGGCGAGACCGACCTCGGCGTGTGCATCCACGAGGGCCGCTTCACCTACCGCGAGCAGGGCCTGCGCCTCGAGCTCGACCTCGGCGCCCTCTGGGAGAGCACCACGGCCTC
>VGYZ01000070.1 GCA_016872795.1 Planctomycetota bacterium | reverse complement strand
GCGCCCGAGTAGGGCGCACGCGCCTCACTCGCGATCGAAAATGTAGGCGCCCTTCGTGGCGCCCCAGATCTGCTTGCCGTCCTTGTCGAAGCCGCGGTCCCACGATGTGAGCGATGTCGAGGTGACAACGACCTCGCTCGTCGCGTACGCGGCCCCGTTCAGCGTCGAGATGCAGTCGCTCGCGCGCGTCGCGCCGCGCCACGCGTTGCCCTCGCGCCGCAGATAGACCGTGCAACCCTCGCGCTGGACGAGGCGCTCCGGCGAGAGCGCCGCGAAGCGCGTCGGATCGCTCCACGCACCCGCGTAGTCGAGCGCGACGCCGGGCAGCTCGAACACGCGGCTCGCGGTCGAGCCGTCGGCGCTCGGCTGCACGCAGTAGACGCGCTGGCGGTAGGGCCGCTCGAGCGCGCTCGCCATCGCCTGCTCGACATACAGCCAGCAGCCGTCGGTGCGCTCCGGCCAGATGCGCGCCATGTGCAGGCGCACATCGCGGAACTCAGCATCCGCGAGCGACTGCGCGTGGCTCGAGTAGCTCCCCACCATGCGCGTACCGAGCGCGAGGGCTTCGTCGAGCGGTGAGGGCGCGCGGGGCGACGGAGCGGCGCAGCCGAGCAGGCCGAGGCCGAACGAGAGGGCGGCGGGAGCGAGATGTTGCATGAGAGGCTCGTGGGCGAAGTGTCGAAGGGAGCCTAGCGAGGGTTCGTCGCCGGCCCAACGAGCGGATCCCTGCGCCTGCGATTCGGCTGCGAGAGGTTGCAAGCGGCGTCGGGGCGAACGATCCTCCGTCCCATGAACCAGCGGATTCTGATCACCGGCGGCACGGGCTTCGTCGGCACACGGCTGCGCCAGATGATCGTCGACCGCGGTGGCAAGGTGGTGGTCGCGACTCGCAATCCGGCGAACCAACCGGTGATGGCGGGCGTCGAGTATGTGACGATGCCGACCGACCTGTCGGGCTTCGATGCGATCGTGAACCTCGCGGGCGAGCCGGTGCTCGGCAAGCGTTGGAGCGACGCGGTCAAGGCCCGCATCCGCGGCAGCCGCATCGATGGAACGCGCAAGCTCGTCGACGCCTTCAAGGCCAGCGCGACGAAGCCGAAGGTGCTCGTCAACGCGTCCGCGATCGGCGTCTACGGCGATCAGGGCGAGCGCCTGTTGCCCGAGAGCGCCAAGGCCGGCGTCGACTTCCTCGCGGAGGTCTGCACGGCGTGGGAGCGCGAGGCGGAGCGCGCCAGCGAGCTCGGCGTGCGCGTCGTGAAGCTCCGCATTGGCATCGTGCTCGGCGCCGGCGGCGCGCTGAAGCAGATGCTGCCTCCGTTCAAGCTCGGACTCGGCGGACCGATCGGTTCCGGCGCCCACTGGATGAGCTGGATTCACATCGACGACCTGTGCGGCCTGATCCTGCACGCGCTGCGCGATGAGACCGTCAGCGGTCCCATGAACGGCGTCGCTCCGCTCGCTTGCACGAATCGGGACTTCAGCAAGGCCCTCGGGCGCGCGCTGTCGCGGCCCGCGATCTTCCCCGTGCCTCCGTTCATGCTGAAGCTCATGTTCGGCTCGGGCGCCGCGTCCGTTCTGATCGGAAGCCAGCGCTGCGTGCCCGAGCGCGCGCTCGAGTCGGGCTACGCGTTCAAGTATCCGGACCTCGACGGCGCACTGCGCGCGATCCTCTCCTGAACGATCAGCGCCGCGGCACGCGATAGAGATCGGCGCGCGTGCCGTCGACGACACGCGGCAGCTGCAGCGGTGTTTCCTGCGGGGAAACAACGAGCTCGAAGTCGTACTTCTCCGCGAGCTCGCGCCAGCCTGACTCGGGCCGCTCCGACCACACGCGCGACCAGTGTGGATCCTCGAGTTCGAAACGCCCGCCATGCGAGAGCGCGAGCATGGCCTCGCGATCTGCATAGTCGACCTCGAAGAAGTCCTTCACCATCGGACCGACCGTCGAGCCGAGTTCGGGCATGTAGGTCAGCATCCACAGCGTCTCGAGTTCGATCAGCACCGGATGCGCGGTCTTCTGCTGCATCTCGAGCCGCTCCCATGCGGCCGTGACGAGCGGTTCCTCGGGTCCGACATTGGCCGCCATCCAGTCGAGCATGCCGAGATCATCGCGCGAGAGGACATCGCGGCGAAACACTTTGCCGAAGTCCAGGAAGCGCTTGGGGATGTTCGCCGCGACCGCGAGCAGCCCGCCGCACAGCGCGAGTCCCGGCGCCGCGCGCTCGGCGATCGACGCAAATGGCCCCCGCACGACGCGCGCCATGAACGCATAGGCCACTGCCAGCAGGAAGCCCGCAGCCAAGGACACCTGTCGCGGGGGACTGGGGTACTCGAGCGAGAGCAGCAGGCAAGCACCGGCGAAGGCGAGCGTGCAACCGATCGCCACGCGACGCGCAACAGGCCACGCGAACGCGCCGGCACCGAGCACGCAGCCCCACACAAGGGGGAAGACATGCTCGCGCGAGGCCCACGGACCTCGGCGCCACAGCCACACCGACAGCGCCGTCGCGGCCATGCCGCACAGCGTCCACAGCGCCGCGCGCGTGCGCGCATCGTGCCGCTCCAATGCTCTCTGCCAAGCAACCGCGGTCAGCGGAGCGAGCAGGATCGTAGAGAGGTTCGTGACGCGCGACGGCATCGTCATCAGCAGGACATGCGGCAACATCTCTTGCCGCTGCAGCGCGGACCCAACGAGCGTGTAGCTCCATGCGATGATCGCGAGCACGAGTCCCCAGCGCGCTGCAGCGTCCGCGCCGTTGGAACGCGCCCAGAGCTCGCGACCACCGCGCAGCACGGCGAGCGCGAGTCCGACGAGCGCCAGCGCGTGCGCGAAGTACCCAAAGCGCATGAAGTCCGGCACCTGTCGATGAGAATCCGTGAGCGCGACGAAGCCCAAACCAGCGGCCGAATCCACGCCGGGAGCCGCGTACGGGCCAGCGCCTGTCGCGGGCTCGACGCCGCTGCGCGTGAGCGCGAAGAACGCGGCACACGCGGCCACTCCAGCGCCTACAGCGACCAGCGCGCGCCGCAGCTTCGCACCCCGCGGCCGTCCGCGAGCGAGGGCGAGGTAGAGCAGAGTGAACACGGCGAGCGGCGGGAATACGCCGGCGTGCAGCATCGGCATCGCTCCCGTCAGAAAGCCGGCCGTGCGCGCCGCACCGCCGATCCAAGCGACGGCGACGAGCACCGCGAGCGACTGACCGATCTGCCCGTGGCTGTAGACGTCGGGGAAAACGAGCACGGGATAGAGCCCGTCGTAGGCGCAGGGCGCTTCGAGTGCGGCGAGCACCGCCGCGAAGATCGCGAGCGAGACACGGCGCGTGAAGCACAGCGCGGCGGCGAAGGGCGTGAACAACGCCAGAAACAGCGCGAGTCCGTTGCGCGTGAGTGAGATCGCGTCGCGGTGGACGCCGAGCTCCAGAGCGCGCGCCGTGGCATGGTTCCCGAGACTGAAGGCGCGCTCGTAGAAGTACACATGTGGATGGCCGTCCGGGTAGGGCGGCAGCTTGGCCAGCACGGCGCCCGATCCGAGCGTCTCGTCGTTCACGATCGGATTGACGATCGCCGACGCCGCGACGAAGAAGAGGATCGCGAGAGCTCCGCCCACCAGCGTCGGTCGCAGCGCGCGCATTCCCTCGTGTTCGAGCTCGAGCGTCACCGACACGGACTCACTCTCGATACCCGAACGAAACCAGCAAGCACGGCCCCCCGGCGATCACACTCGCACCCGCTGCGCGCGCTGCGGCAATGGCCGTCGCGTTCTCGGCACCCGGCTGCATCCAGAAGCGACGGATGCCCTTCGCGAGCGCGGCCGCGACGACGCGCTCCGTAACCGGCGGCGGAGTGATGATCGAGAGCCCGTGCACGCCATCGGGGAGCCCCGCGATGCTCCCGACGCAGGTCACGCCCTCGATCTCCCGCTCGCTCGGATGGACAACCTGCACCGGGCGAGCGTGCTGCAGGTAGCAGCGCAGCACCTTGTTGCCATACTTCGAGCGATCGACCGAAGCGCCCACGACCGCATGCGGCGCGCCGGACAGGAAGTCCTCGATTTGTTGGCGAATCTCCATCGAGCTCGTGTCTCCGCGACGAAGCCTCCAAGCTACCATACTTTCAGGGATGAAGCGCGCGGACAAGGCCCAGCGAATTCAGAAGCTCCTCGAAGAGCTCTACCCCCACCCGGCCGTCCCGCTCGACCACACAGACCCGTACACGCTGCTGCTGGCCGTGCTGCTCTCGGCTCAGTGCACGGACGCACGCGTCAATCAGGTGACGCCCGCGCTCTTCGCGCGTGCGCGCACGCCGCAGGACATGGTGAAGCTGTCACCCGCAGAGATTCGAGCGATCATCCGCCCCTGCGGGCTGTCGCCGCAGAAATCCAGGGCGATTCACGAGCTCTCGCGGCTCCTGCTCGAGCGCCACGGCGGCCAAGTGCCCCGCGATCTCGAAACGCTCGAGACCTTGCCCGGCGTGGGCCATAAGACGGCGAGCGTCGTCGCGAGCCACGCGTTCGGAATGCCGGCCTTTCCGGTCGACACGCACATCCATCGCCTGGCCGCGCGCTGGGGCCTCTCGAACGGCTCGAGCGTCGAGCGCACCGAGAGCGACTTGAAGGCGCTGTTCGCGCCCGAGACATGGGAGCGCGTGCACCTGCAGATCATCTACTTCGGGCGCGAGCACTGCCCCGCGCTCCGGCACGACCTCGCGCGCTGCCCGATCTGCTGCTTTGCCGCTTCGAAGGCCCGTGCCAGGCTCGAGCGCCAGACGCGCAGCGGCAAGGACGCCTCGAAGCGCGCGCGCTGAGCGAGCGGCGCTATCCTCTGCGGCATGGAGAAGTCGAACTACACGCAGCGGGTGGATGCCTGCCTCGCGCGCGTCGCCACCTGGCTGGAGGCGTTCGATCCCGACGAGCTCGACTACGGCACGACGGACGGAGTCGTGAGCCTGCAGTTCCCCGACGGCGCACGCTTCGTGCTGAATCGACAGTCCGCTGCATCGCAGGTGTGGTTCGCGGCCGGAGCGCGCGCGTGGCACTACAACTGGGATGACGCCCAGAGCACTTGGGTCGACGATCGCGACGGCCACGCGCTCTTCGCCAACATCGCCCGCGTCGTCTCCGAAAAGCTGCGGCGCACGGTGAGCACGCCGTGATCGGCCTCCATCGGCTCGAGGGCTTCTACTGGGTCGCGCGCACCGGAGGCTACGCGCGCGCCGCCCGCGCCTTCCCCTACCCGATCACGCAACCGGCCGTGCACCAGCAGGTGAAGAAGCTCGAAGGCGAGCTCGGCCTCGCACTGTTCGAGCGCGTCGGCAAGGACCAGATGCAACTCACGGCCGCGGGCGCGCGCCTGTTCCGCTTCGTGGCGCCGTTCTTCGAGGGCCTGCCGTCGGTCGTGCGCGCCGTGCAGTCGGGCGACAGCAGCGGCACGCTGATCGTGAACGCCGCGCCGATGTTCGTGCGCCACCTGCTCCCGCGCTGGCTCCAGCGCCTGCGGCGCAGCCATCCCGAGGGGCGCGTCGAATTGGTCGAGCTGCCGCATGCGGACGTCGCGCGACTGCGCGACGGCTCCGCGGACTTGCTGGTCGACTTCCTCCCGGAGTGGCCCGCCGACGTGGCGACGCAGTGCGTCGGCACGCTGCGCGGCTTCGTCGTCCTGCCCGCGCGGCACGCGCTCGCCAAGCGCTCTCGGCTCTCGCTCGCCCAGCTCGCGGACGAGACCTTCATCAGCTACCCCTCGGGCGGCATCGCCCATGACCTGCAGATGCGCGCGCTCTCCGAGCACGGCATCCGGCCGCGCAACATGCTCTCGGCGAGCACGGCCGAGTCGATCCTCGGGTTCGTCGAGGCGGAGCTGGGCTTCTCGCTCGTCGCGTGGATCGGCGACGACGGCCCGCGCTGGCCTGGCATCGCGGTCCTGCCGCTGCACTCTCCCAAGGTCGAGTTCCCGGTCATGGCGGCATGGCGCAAGGACATGCCGGAGCACGCGCTGCTCGACGCCGCTCTCGCGAGCGCTCCCAAGCCCTGAAATTCAGCGGATCTCGAGCACGCGCGGCCGTGCCGCGAGGCGTCCCGTTCGCGCCGCGGCCCGCCACGCCGTGAGCGCCGCGCCCTGAGGCACGCGCGGACAGTCCCAGCCGATCACGAGCTCGGCGGGCGTCACGTCGGTGACGCGCGCGACGACGATGCGCTCGTCGTCCACGAGCGCGAACGGCACACCGACGAGTCGGCGTGCATAGCTGCGGAGCGCCTCGCGTCGCGACGCTTCCAGACGCAACACGACCTCGCCGCTCGACGGCGAAGCGACGAGCTCCAGATCGAGTTCGGTGAAAGAGAGTTGCGGGTCGAAGAGCGCGTCGCGCGCATGGCAACCGACCCACGGCCGCCGCGCATCGCAGTCCTCGTACCAGCGCAGCGCCTCCGCCGGTCCGCCCTGCTCGCTCGGCGTGAGGTGATAGCGCTCCGGGTCACCCTCGGGATAGCTTCCACGCCACTGCAACATCCCCTCGCGTTCGTCCGCCGCGCCCGCCATCGCCGCGTCGGGATCGACGATCGGAACCAGCCGCAACGCGCCGGTGCGCTCGACGAGCGAGCGCAACTCGTTGGCACGCGCAGCGGCGGGTGCGTCGAGCGTGAAGGCGATCTGAGAGCTGCGCGCGTCGACTCGCGCGCTCTGCACCGCGAACGCGCTCTCCCCGAGGCGTCGCGTCAGCTGTGCATCGATGCGCTGCAGCTCCGAGAGCGCCAGCGTGCTGGGCAATTCCACGACGAGCAGGCCGCGATCGCGCGCGCTCTGACACGCCGTGGCACCGAGCCACAGCAGCAGCCATCCCGCGCGCTTCACTCGCCGTCCTTCTTGTCCTTCTTCTTGCCGAACAAGTCCTGCAGACCATCGATGAGCTCGCCGCCGAGCGCATCGCGCAGGAGCTTCTCGACAAAGCCCTTCCCGAGCCGCAGCGAGGGATCGTTCCACCGACCGCTGATCTCGATCGGCACCAGAATGTTGGGGTCGATGAAGTCCTTGACCTTCTCGAGCTCGCGCGTGACCGACTTGCCGAGCAGCGAAAGCGGCAGCTGCGCCGCGAACTTCATCTCGCCCTTCGCGATGTCGTAGGTCCCGACGAACGGATACTCCTTGCCCTTGATCGAGATCGGAATGGCCTCGTAGCCCGCGACGCCGTTCTTGATCGGGATCGAGAGCGACTTCAGGTTCGTGGTCTTGCGGACGAGATCCCCCTGCCCCAAGACATCGAACAGCCGCGTCAAGCCGGGCAAGATCTCGTAGGTGACCTCGCCGAGCTCGAGCGCCACTTCGCCGTTGAGCTTGCGCAGGTCGCCGTCGAGCGGGAGCTGGAACTTCGAGACCTTCAGCGACAGTGGCTTGGCGCCCTGCGGCTTGCTGGCGTTCACCATCAGCGGCACGAGGCCGCCGACGATGCGCTGCGAGAAGAGCGGAGTGAGCGGGAGGCTGGCCTCGATGCCCTCGTCCCCCACGGCGATCACCGTCTGCTCCTCGAGTCGCGCGACGATCTTGAGCGACGCATTCGCGCTCTTCAGGTCCGCGCGCAGCGGATCGGTCGTGCTCGGATACGTGCCCGCGACCTTGGCGTCGACGACCGGACCGAGCACGTCGACGAGCAGACCGTCCCGACCCGCGAGCGCATCGACGAGCACGGTCGGAAAGCCCTCGAGCGCGCCGCCGATCGTCAGCGGCGGCAAGGGCGCGCCCTCGGCGCGCTCGAGAAACGCGCCGACATCCGCGACCGTGGCCTCTAGCGAGAGCTTGCCCGCCTGAGCTCCGCCGAGCTTGCCGAGCACCGCGACGCCGAGCGGCTCGAGCGGGAGCATGTCCATGTCGAGCGCGAGCTCGCGCACTTCGATCGCCGCGCCCGCGAGACCCTCCGCCGCCGGCGGATGCGTGTAGCGCAGCGCGGGAAGTTCCACCACCGACTTCAGCGCCGTACGCCGCAGCACGCTGGCGAGCGACGCGGGCTCGGCGCCCGAGGGCGGCATCCACGCATCGAGCGGCATCGCGAGCGACCCGACTTTGAGTGTGACGATCGGCTCCGCGAGCGTGAAGGCGAGCGACGATCCCGCTGGCATCGACGCGGCCACATGGCGCTGCAAGAGCGCGTTCGACGGTCGCACGGTGAGCGCGATGGGCTGCTCGCCGATCTCGAGCTTCCCGTCGCGCAGGCTCGCCGCCCCCGACAGCGCGATGCCCTTCGTCGTGAACGACAGACCGAGCTTGCCCTCGCCGGGCTTGCGATCGACGGAATCGAGTTCGAGCTCCGCGCGCACGGCGTCTCCGGCGAGCTCGTACAACGACGCCGTGAACTGCGGCGGAACGAAGACTTCGAAGGCCTTCAGTCCCTCGACCTTCACGCTCACGCGTGTCGCGGGCGGAACGAAGCTCGCGGCATCGATCGGAGCGAGGAACGGCGCGAGCTCCGCAACTTCCGCGGTGAACTCCACCTTGGCGGGCTGCGCACCGGCGAGCGCGAGCTTCAGCGCGACGCTCGCGGGCTTGCGCGGTGCGAGCGCGGCTTCCACGAACGCCGACTCGAGCTCGAACTCCGTCTTCGCCCCGTCGGCGACCTGGGCGTAGCGAATCCGCGGCAAATCGACGCGCGCGCGCACGGCCAACTCGCCGAGGAGCTGCGCGATGTCAGCGCCGTCAGTCGGCAGCTTCGCGTCGAACTCCTGCACGAGCACCACCAGCTGCTCCGAATCGCCGCGCAGCGCCACCGTCGTGCCTGCGGGCAGGCTCGCTCCCGCATGGCGATCGAACATGGCCTGCGTCGGACGAACGCTGAGCGAAAGCGGAGCGCCGGCGAGCTTCACGCGCTCGCCTGCGAGCTCGAGTGCCGCCGAGACTTGCACGCGCTCCGCCGCGAGCTTCGCGCTGAGGCGCAGTTCCTGCGCCGACTTCGCATTCGCGAGAGGCTGGACATCGACCTCCGCCGTGAGCGCGTCGCCCGTGAGCTCGACCACGCTCGCGCCGACATCCTTCGGCAGGAAGCCCTCGAGCGACTTCAGTCCGCGCGCCGAGAGCTTGGCCGAGAGCGGCGGCGGAACGCCCTCCGCACGCTTGGTCTTGCGCGCGAACAAGTCCGCGATCGTCGCGTCGATCGCAGCCCCGAGCGCCGCACGCTCGAACTTGGCGTCGAGGTCGACCTTGGCCGTGAGATTCTCCGAGGCATCCTGCGTCACGCGCGTCACGAGCTTCATGTCCGCGAGCGCGCCCAGCTTGGCGGCCAGCGCCTCCCTCCCCACGCCGCCATCGGCCCACGCGAGCGGAAGGGCCTTTCCGACGAGCTCGACATCGAACTCCGGCAGCGCCGTCGGATCGACGAGCGTGTCCAAGGCACCGGCCTGGTTGCACGCAGCACGCACCGACAGCGAGCCGACACCCTTCGCGCCCAGACGCGTCGACACCGTGGCGGAGAGCGGCTGCGGATCGGCACCGTGGCCGAGATGGAAGCCGAGCCGCAGCTCGCGCAGCTCCACGGCGCGCGTCGCGTCGGCAAAGTCGAGTCCATCGACCTTCACGCTCGCATCGACGCTCGCGAGCTGGAGCACCGCCGCGAGGGGGTCCTTCGCCTCCGCGAGCGCCTCGATCGGCAGCCGCAGGCCCGGACCGAGCCGCACTTCCACGCTGCGCCCCGGCGTGAGCTTCATCCCTTCCGGCGCGTACGGCGCCACGACGCGCGCCAACGCACCCTGCGGCATGTTCAGCGCGATCGTCCACGGCTCTCCCGACGGCTGGATCGCGTAGCCGGCGTCCAGCCACGCGCTCATGTCGACGGCGAGCGTCGGCGACTGCGCGCGCACGATCGCCTCGCGGCGTCCCTTGCCGTTCGTGATGTCGACGCGCACATCGAGCTCGGGACCGAGCAGGGTCACCAGATCGAGCTCCTTGGGCGCGAAGGCCGCGATCGTCTTGCTGCGCAGGCTCTGCAAGGTGCATGTGAGGTCGAAGCGTGGCTCATCGCCCCGCGCCGACTCGATCAGTTTCGCGGGATCGCCCACGAGGAAGCGCGCCACATCCTCGATGCGCACCTGCGCATTGGCGAAACCACTCGCGCCAGCGCCGAGCTGCGCCTCGACTTGCAGCGTGAACGTGCGCGTCTCTCCCTGCGGAGCGAGCGCCACATCGAGTCGGAAATCATCGACGCTCGCGCCGTCGGTGAGCGGCAAACGCTCGCCGCTCGCCTTCCAGCCCTGCGTCGAAGCCTTGAGCACGAACTCGCTCCCGTTCAGAGCCGCGCCGACGACATCGCCACCTGCCTGCTGCGTTTCGACGATCTTCTGCACGGGCACTCGCAGGCCCGTCAGCGCGAGCTCGATCGAGGGCTCGCCCAGCACGCCGAGCGCGAGCCCCTGCGGTGCGTACGCGGCCAGCAAGCGCTCGAGCCCCGCGCGCTCGGGCCGCAGCGAGACCTGCAGGGACGCGGGCTCGTCCTTGCCGAGCACGCCGCTCGCCAACGCGCCCTCGAATGTGATCGCGCCGCGCTCGCCCTCGACACGCAGGCCGAGCGCACCGCTCTCGAGCGTGCCCGAGCCCTTCGCGGCGACCTCGAACTGTGGACCGAACAGGGTCGAGAGTGTCCCCGGCTGTTGCGCGAGCGCATCGAGGAACGCGCTCGGCAGCGCGTCGAGCTTCGCCTCCAGCTCGAAGCGCACCGCGGGATTCAACCCGGCTCCCGCGAGCAGGTCGTGCAGCGCCAGCGTCACCCGCGCTCGACCGGGTTGCGCTCCGGACAGCGTGCCATCGATGTCGATACGCACCGGCTCTCCGGGGCGCACGAGCACGCGCGTCGAGAAGTTCTCCACGGCGAACGGCGCTCCCGCCGCGCGCGTGAGCGCATCGGACCACTGCGCCTTCGTGACGAGCACCTCGACTTCGAGCTCGAGCTCGCGCAGCAGCTTCCCCAAGTCCAGCGGCTCGCCCGGCTCCTCGGGAGATGCCGACGGCTGCTCCTTGCCCGCTCGCACCGCGAGCGCGCGGTCGAGGTTCGTCACGCCTGCATCATCGGCGACCAGCGAGGCCTCGGCGCGCACGGTCACCTTGCCGATCTTGCGCCCCGCACTCGTCGCGAGATCGAACAGACTCGGCAGCTCGACCGACACGCGCGCCACCTCGCTGCCATCCGGTGCGAGCAGCCGCGCTTCGTCGAGTCGCTGCCGTCCCGTCCAGCCGAGTCCGAGCTGCGCGATTTCGAGTCGGCCCTCGCGCTCCTCGTTGAACACCTCCGTCACCTTGCCCGCCACGAATCCGCCGAGCAGCGACGGCGCGAGCGCGAACAGCAATGCGAGCGTGCTGCCGACGAAGAGCGGCCAGCGCCGCCGGCGAACCTTGGGAGTCGATGGCCGGGTCATGGGGTTCGATTTCGCGCGAGCGGGAAGCGCACGCAGCTTGGGGGACACGAGGCGCGGGCCTCAATTCCAGTCGGGGTCGGGCGGCTCGAAGGCGAGCGAGCGGAACTGCGGACCTAGGTCGAGCACGACATCGCGCCACAGGCGTTGAGTGTCGTGCTGGAACACGCGCGCCGTACTGCCGAGCGCGGGAAGCCACGCGCCCTCCTGCAGCTCGCATTCGAGTTGCACTGGCCCCCAGCCCGCATAGCCGAGCAACAGCTTGACATCGCGCTCCGCGCGCCGTGGATCGCGCTCGACGAGCGCTCCGACCTCGTCGAGCTCGCCGCCGACCCACAGATCGTCCGCGATCTGCACGCCGCCGGTGATCACATCGGGCGCGCGGTGCACGATCTGCAGAGTGTCGAGGCTCACCGGACCGCCGATGAACATCCGCAGCTCACTCGACTTCAGGACCGGATGGCTGCCGAGCACGTCGCGCGCGCGGAACTCGCTCGGCCGATTGAGTACGAGACCGTAGGCCCCGTCGTCAGTGTGACTGCACATCAGCACGACGGTGTGCAGAAAGTTCGGATCGACCAAGTCCGGCCCGGCCGCGAGAAACGCGCCTTGGGCGACGATGAGCTCGCGTCCCATGACTCCAGGCAATCTAGCGTTCGAAGCCGAAACAGGCCATGCGCGGCTGCACCGGATAGCGCGGGAAACGCTCGTCTTTCTTGGATAGTTCACACATCCAAAACACCGAGCCCTTGGCGGGCTCGATCTTGCGCACGTGGACGCACTCGGGGCACAGGCCGCGCGGGCTCCAGACGGGCGCGCGCACCCCCTCGCGCGGAGGCTGTGCGTCCTTCACGGCGCGCGCTCCAGGGTGAGCACACACTCGACATGCGGCGTCTGCGGGAAGAGATCCACCGGACGAGCGCGCGTCGCGCGCCAGCCCGCCGGTGCGAGCGCAGCGATGTCGCGCGCAGCCGAGGCGATGTGGCACGACATGTAGACCATGCGTCGCGCCGCTGCGCGCGCGAGCAGCTCGACCACCTTCGGATGCAAGCCCGCGCGCGGCGGATCGACCACCATGACATCGCACTCGCTCGCGCCGGCGCTGCCGAACCACGCGAGCACATCGCCCGCGCTGAATGTCACATTCGCGATGCCATTTTCTTCCGCGTTGCGCCGCGCGTCCTCCACGGCGGCCTCGACGAGCTCGACGCCCTGCACATGCGTGGCCTTGCGCGCGAGCGGGAGCGTCAGCGTGCCTGCGCCGCAGTACAGATCGAGCACGCGCTCACGCCCTGCAAGGCGCGCTTCTTCGAGCGTCACCTCGACCAGCCGCTCCGCCTGCGCAGTGTTGGTCTGGAAAAAACTCGCGGCCGAAACCCGATACCACAGGCCCGCGAGCCGCTCGCGAATCGCACCGCTCCCGTGCAGCACGAGCTCGCGCTCCCCCATCGCGACCGTCGCCCCGCGCGAGTTGATCGCCTGCACCAGCGTCGTGATCTGGGGATGCGCGGCGAGCAGCGCAGCCACATACGGTCCGACCTGCTCCGGCGACTCGCTCGATGTCGTGAGCTGCACGAGAATCTCGCCCGTCGCGACGCTGCGCCGCAGCACGATGTGCCGCAAGAGTCCTTCGTGTCGCACGAGATCCCATGCCACGAGCCGCTGCTCGAGCGCGAGTCGTCGCGCGCTCGCCAGAATCGCGTCGAACGGCTCCGGCTGGATCTCGCAGCGCTCGACATCGAGCACCTTGCGGAACTGCTCGCGCGGATGGAGGCCGACCGCGAAGTCGCGCTGCACGCCCTCCGCCTCGCCGGGCTCGACCCAGCGCCGCGTGCCGAAGGTGAAGTCCATCTTGTTGCGATAGTGCAGCTCGTTGGCGCTGCCGATCACGGGCTCGACCGCGACTTCGATCCGCTCGCGCCGCAAGGCGCGCTCCACGATCTCCCGCTTCGCCGCGAGCTGCGCCGCATAGCGCAGGTCCTGCAACGCGCAGCCGCCGCACGCTCCATAGTGCCGACACGGCGGGCTCACGCGCTCGCCGCTCGCTCGGAGCACCTCCAGCAGCCGTCCCTCGATCTTCTCCCCGCGCCGCCGCAACACCTGTGCCACCACGCGCTCACCCGCCAGCGCCCGCCGCAGCGCGACGCGAAACTCCCCCGCCTCGTGCTGCGCCCGCCCGACGCCGAGCCCGCGCTCGTCGACCCGCTCGACCTCGACCTCCAGCCGGTCGTCCCGCTTCGGCTTGCGCTGCGCCATCGCCTCACTCGCTCCGGCGCGCGCGGCTGAGCGGCCAGATGTCCTCGTTGGCGAGCGGGTGGGCTTCGTAGGTGCCGTCGTTGTCCGGCAGCGGAACGCCCGCGCGCACCATGGCGGTGTAGACGCCGAGGCAGGCGATGTTCGCGAGGTTCAGACTGCGCACGCCGCGGGCGACGGGCACATAGATGCGCTGCGCGGGGTGAGCGTCGACGATCTCCTGCGGCAGACCCTTGCTCTCGCAGCCAAAGACAAGAATGTCGTCGGGCTCGAAGCGGGCTTCGAACAGGCTCGTGCCGCCGCGGGCGGTGAAGAGCTTGAGGCGCTCGGAGGCGTGGCGCCGCGCGCCCTTCGAAAGTCGCGCCAGGAAGGTGTCCCAGTCGCGGTGAATGACGAGCTCGACCTGCGGCCAGTAGTCGAGGCCCGCGCGCTTGAGGTAGCGGTCCTCGAGGCTGAAGCCGAGCGGCTCGACCAAGTGCAGCACATTGTGCGTCGAAGCACACAGACGCGCGGCGCAGCCGGTGTTGTGCGGGATCTCAGGACTGACGAGGCAGACATCCACAGGGCGCGAGAGTCTACTCGATGCGGAGCGTCATCCCGCGTCAGGCTGATGCGCCGCGGAGCGACGCATGCGCGCCGATCCACGCTGGGTGCGTGGCGCACGCGCCCGAACTCGAAGCGCGCACGCGTCCGAACTCGATGCGCGCTCGGCGCTCGAACACCCGCTCGCGGGTTACTCGCGCTCCTCGACCGGGCGTCCGAGCAGGCGCAACGCGACGACCAGCGCGAAGAACCACGCGAGAGCGGCCCACAGAATGCGCTCGCCGCCGCGCTCGCGCAGCCGGGCGAGCAACGCCGAGCGCGTCGAGCTCGACCACGCGCGGAACACGAGGTCGCGCTGGGGCAGCGGCGCGCCCGCGCATGTCGCGCCGAGCACATCGTCGCTCACCCGCGAGCCGCCGTGGTAGGCGACGATCGACGGGCCCTCGGCGTTGCCGATCAGGCTCGCGCCCGTCGGAAGCTCGACCTTGAAGCGCAGCGCGCGCCAGCGCGTGTCGGCGAGCGTCTCGAAGCGGAAGAACATCCAGCCCGTGTCGCACGGAATGCCCGGCCCCACGCTCGCCGTGCGCAGCACCTCGCCCGTCAACGCATCCGACAGCGTGAGCTTCATCGCCCCAGCCTGCGGATGCACGTAGTTGGTCGCGAAGGCGAGCGTGTGCAGGTCGCCGTGGTGCAGATCCGTTTGCGCGCGCGGCGGCGCGGGCAGGAGCTCGCCTTCCACCACCGAGCCCTCGAGCGCGCGATCGCCCCACGGGCGCACGACATAGGGCACGCCGCGGTAGCGCACCCACGGCGAGTGCGCGTTGCGATCCTCGCACGCGAGCGCGAAGTGGAAGTCCTGCCCCGCGGAATCCGCGAGCGGCTCGAACTCGAAGCGCGCCCAGCCGTCGCTCGCGGGTAGCGCCGCCGCTTCGATCCGCGCGCGCCGCACGAGCTCGCCCCCCGGACCGCCGCGGCGCAGCTCGAAGTCGATCGCGCGCGCGTCGCCGCCGATCGGCGCGAGCGCCACATCGAGCGCTCGCAGCCCGTCGTGCTCGCAGCGGAAGCCCTGCCCGAGCGGATGGCCGCCGAAGATGCGTCCGGCCTGCGTCGTGCGCTGCTGGAGGCGGATCTCGACATCCGGCAGGTCCTCGCGCCACGCGAGCAGCGCGAGCAGGCCGACGGCCGCGATCAGGAGCGCGCGCAGCATCTCACGAACCCCACAGGAGGCACTCGTTCGGCACGAGCCCGCCCCACAGGAACAGCGCGTCGTAGGTGAAGAGCAGCATCGCGAACAGCTTGAGCCCCGCCGGCCGCCGGAAGTTCGAGAGCGGCGCGAGCAGCCCGGTCGCGAACACGACCGCGAGCGCGGCCATGGCCGGCATCAGGTAGCGCCCCTGCCCCTCGCCGCGCAGGACCACGAGCAGCACCTGCAGCCCGACGAGCGCAAAGCACAGCCCGAGCACGGGCCGCGACACGCCGCGGCGCGTGTGGAAGAGCGCCGAGAAGGCCGAGAGCGTCGCCACGCCCGCGAGCACGCCCGCGACCGCGTAGGTCGTCGGCGAAAACTCGCGCGAGTACCAGTTGAAGCCGCCGACGAAGGTGCGCCACAGCTCGCCGAAGGTCTCGAGCGACGCGCCGCGCTGCACGCGCGCGAGGAACGCATCGACGTTGCGCGGCAGGACGGGGCTGTGCTGCACATGCCACAGCCACAGCACCGCGCCGACGATCACCGCGCCGCCAGCGACGCCGAACAGCACATTGCGCCAGCGCGCCGAGCGCTCGCCGCCGAACATCCACGCGAGCGCGACCACGCCCGCGAGGCTCATCACCGTCGATTTCACGAGCAGCCCGAGCGCGACGAGCGCCGCCGCGAGCACCAGCGTGCCGCGCGCAGAATCGCCCGCGAGCCGCCGCGCGCACAGCATCAGCACCGCCGCGCCCAGCGTGCGCGCCAGCGCGTCGTTGTTCACCACCGCGCCGAGCCGCGCGTTCATCGGGAACCACGCGAACGCCAGCGCCGCCGCGATCGCGAGCGAGCGGTCGCTGAAGGCGCAGCACGCGAGCTCGAGCACGATCCACACGCTCGCGAGGTACAAAAGCAGCGACAGCCCGCGCGCCCACAGAAGCTGCGTCTCGATCGCCGCGTGCCGCACCGGCAGGAGCCACAGCCCAAGCAGCGTGTAGTAGCCCGGCGGCTGCGAGGTCGCCGTGAAGAACGGCTCGACCTGATCGAAGTCCGTGCGGTCGCTCACGGCCCCGGCCCAGTCGACGCGCCGGAAGTAGGCGTGTTCGCCCATCGAGGCCAAGATCTCCCGCTGGCGCTGCGCGATCTCCTCCTCGCTCACCCCCGCCATGCGCCGCCGCACCTGCAGCTGAGATGTGGGCCACTCGCGCCGCTCATCGACGCCGCCCTCCCCGAGCTTCGCCGCCTCCCCACCCCAAGGCCGGTGCAGCGCCGCCACATGCGTCGCGTACTCCAGATGCCAAGGCTCGTCCTCCCCCATCCACGGCGCCACCGCCAGCAAGTACGCCAGCCCGTGCAGCAGCGCCGCCACCAGCACCAGCCGCCTCACCCTGCGCCGATCCGCCCCCTCCAAAGCCCCCATGCCCCCGCCAGCCTACACCCCCGCCCCCGCCCATTCACGGCGCGCGCCTCTCCAGCAACCCGGCGCCGCGCGCACCGGCTCGCTCGATCCCTCGCAGTCTCTGCACCGCTCCGCTGCGCGCGGCCACCGGCGTTGGCATCTACGGCGTCGCTCCGCTCCCGCCTCCGTGCCCCCGCCTCAGGCCGCGCTCCGCTCGCTCACGGGACGAGAACTGGGGCGAGCACGACCCGGAACCCGATGATGCCATCCGAGTCGCCGGGATCGATGTCGTCCCGGATCGCGGAGCGGCAGTCGTAGGAGTCGTTGATCCAGCCGCCGCCGCGGAAGACCCGGATCGGGCCGCCCGTGACGAACGGGTCCGTCACGGCGCCGGCGGGATAGGTTGCCACGGAGTCGAGGCACCACTCGAGCACGTTGCCATGCATGTCGTACAGGCCCCAGGCGTTGGGAGCGTAGCTGCCCACCGAGACGGGTGAGCTGGATCCGCACGACGAGTTCGAGTGGGTCGAGTACCAGAACCTCGCTTGATTGCAGACGAGGCTCGCACCCGTGTTGAACTCCGTCGTCGTGCCTGCGCGGCAGGCGTACTCCCACTCTGCCTCCGTCGGCAGGCGGTACTCATAGCCCGTGGGCACGGTACCCAGCGCCGCCTGCTGTGCGGTCAGCGCCGTGCAGTAGGCGCGTGCGTCGTGCCACGACACCTGCTCCACGGGGAAGTTCGGGTTGCCGCCGAAGTACGACGGGTTCGAGCCCATCAGCGCCGCGTACTGCGCCTGCGTCACTTCCTT
>VGYZ01000069.1 GCA_016872795.1 Planctomycetota bacterium | reverse complement strand
TCAGCGAGTTCGCGCCCGAAGTAGGAATCGAGATCGGCACGACGAATGTCTGCCAGTAGAGGATGTTCGCGATCGGAACACCGGCCTGCTGGTCCTGCCAGTTCGGATCCCAATTGACGACGAAGGCGTGCGCCGACTGCTGCGGGTCGCCCGTGGGCAGCGCAGCGCGCGCACCAATGTTGAGCGTGTCGCCCGACCAGCCCGTGTAGCGCACGATCTCGAAGCCGAAGATCGGCGAGTTGTTGACCGTCACATTCTGCGACGAGTTTTGCGCGGGTTGGCCGTTGGGCTGGTAGTTCACGGCCCCCGGCGTGACCTGCACGAGCAGCGCGTAGCCGCCCTGCTGGCTGAAGGCCGACATGACGTCCTGCAGCGTCTGGCCTTGGTCGCAGGCTGCGAGCCTGATGCCCGTCACCGAACTGCTGCCTTCGATGCCGTACCCCAGCGGCACGAGAATGCCGGCGAGGAGGATCGGATCTCCCAGCGAGTTCTGGCCACCGACGACGCCTGTCGCGCGCGCGACACTCCACGCGCCGATGTTGCCCGGCAGCCGCGCCGCGCCCGAGGGCACATTCGACGCGAGCATCGAGGTGTAGCCGTAGAGCTCGACGGGTGCGCCCGCGGGATGGTCCATGTCGATGCTCGTGGTCGACGGCACGCCGAGCTCGCCGCCGATGTACGGAACGCGCGCAAGGCGGCCACCGAAACCCGCGTTGACGCCCGTAAGAGCGGGCGCCGCGTCGAGCAAGCTGCCCGTGCCGCGACGGCACTCGATGAGCTCGTCGCCGATGCGCACGACGCAGGGGTCGGGGAAGCCCTCGAGGCTCTCGACCGCGATCTGCGTGCTCGACTGCGACAGACCTGCGGCAAGCCGCGTGAGTCCCAAGTAGCGCACGCCGAACGCGCGACCGTCGACGAGCATCGAGAGCTGGCTGGGGCGATTGCCGCGCACATCGAGCGCGATGTGCGACCATGTGCCCGCTTGCAGTCCGGGCCCGCGATCCGGCGCGAGCGCGAAGCGCGCTTCGCCGGCCTCGATGTAGCCGACCGTGCCCGGATGATCGCCCGCGCCGTCGAACACGCGCAGCACGAGGTCCGTTCCGTCGACGAACATCTGCACGCGATCGGTCTCGAGCGACGAGCGACCGACATCGAACACCGTCGACGGCGTGAGCGCCCGCGGCTTGAACCACATCTGCGAGTGGAACGCGCGCAAGAGCGGGCTCTGCGCGCTCGTCCAGTTGAGCTCGGCCGTCGAGCGCTGCAGCGGCTCGGCCGCCACCGAGCGCCCCTCGGGGTCGGATGTCTCGTGATCGAAGTGCGTGACGAAGCGATTGGCGAGCCCCGCGATCGCGTCCGGTTCACGCGCGGTCCACAGCTGCGCCCAACCGGTTTCCTCACGCGACGCAAACACGTGCTGCGGCACCGGCGCTTCCTGAGAGCTCGAGCTTGCGCCCTGCAAGGTCGGAGTCGTCGACAAGAACGGCTGGCCGCCGAGCGTGCCGAAGTGCGGGACGAAGTTGGACGGCGGCGTGGCGCCGTTGTCCCAGCGCTGCAGCGAGTTCGGCCCCGTCGCCCAGAACGGCGCTTCGCGATCCAGCCGGAAGGCGTCGTCGAAGTCTTCCTGACGCGCCCAGACCTGCATCAGGTCGCGCTGTGGGACGACGAGCTCGATTTGCTCGCGCACCATCGCGACGCGCTCGGCGCCGCTCTGCGCATTGACGACGGCGCGCAGGTCGAGTTGGTATGTATCGCGCGAGAGGAAGCAGAGCGGCAGCGTCGAGAAGAGCAGATAGCTGTCGTTGGCATTGAGCGCGTTGCGCAGCAGCGCTTCGGCATCGAGCGCATCGATCACCGCGCCACCATCCGCGAGCGCACCCGGCACGACGCGCGCGTTCGCGGGCAGCTTCTCGAGCCCAGCGGCCGGCATCACGATGCGCCGGAGGAAGTCCTCCATGCCATCGAACGGTCGCGACTCGACCACGATCGCCGCGAGCGTGCGAGCCTCATCGCGCGTGATGCGCTCGTTCTTCTGGCGCAGCTGCAAGTTCGCAAACAAGGCCTCGAGCAGCTCGGGCTCGGCGAGATTGACATTGACCGCGCGTCGTACTTGCGCGCGCACTTCGGCCCGGTACGCGAAGTAGTCGAACTTCGCCGTCTCCATGAGCCGAATGCCGCCGTCGACGAGCTCGTGCACGATGCCGAGCTCGCGGTTCGTGCCGTCGGTGATCTCGACCGTCGTTCCCGGAGCGAACCAGCGCAGCTCATCGACGCGCAGGATTCCGGTCTGACCCGCGACGATCGGGTTGTAGACGCGCACGGGCCGCTGCCACACATGCCCCGCGCGCAGCGAGCCGTAAGTCGTGCCGTGGGCCGCGAGCGGGCCGACGAAGGCCTCGACCGCCTGCTTGTAGGACTCGACCACGCCTTCCTCCGCGTCGTCGGGCGGGCGCACCGCAATGCCCAGCGCGAGCTGCGCGGTGTCGCGCAGCTGCTCGGGCGCATCGAGCTCGCGCAGGCTCGCATCCGGCGTGGCGACGCGCCACATCGCGGGCGCGAACGCACGCTGGTCGATCACAGGAACACCGATCGCGTGCGGAACGGCCGGCGTCGGCCCCGCTTCGGCTGCGGCGCCGTCCCCGCCGCTCGCCGCCATCATCCCGCGCGAAAGCTTCTTGAGCTTGGAGCCTTCGACCTCGCCGTAGCGCACGAGCTCGCGCTCGATCCACACATAGCCCTGAGGCGGAAAACCGGCGGTCGAGGAGATGGAGAGCTCCGTGTCGCCTTCCTTCATCGGCTCGACGAGTCGGCTCGAAGCGGCGAGCAGGTTCGCGACGAGCTGCGGCGGCGCGCTGTTCAGGTCGGCCTTCGATGCAAGATCCGTGACCTCCGAGCGCCACATCAGGCCGAAGTCGTTGGCCGCGTCGAAGAACATGGGCTCGAGCTCGGGGAGGCGCGTGACCTCCTCCGCGTCGTCCCAGTACGGCGTCAGGTCGATCGCCGGGTGCGAATCCGCGAGCGAAGCGCGCGCGTGGCGCACCGCGGCGTCGAGCGCGAGCCGCGCTTGCGCGCGATCGGAGAGCTGCGTGCCCGCGCGCGAGGCGTTGCGCGCCGTCATCAGGAACGGCGCGCACAGCACGAGCAGCGCCATCAGCACGAGCAAGACGGTGACGAGCGCGAAGCCCCGCCGGCGGACATGCAGTCGTTCGCGCGTGACCTGCATCACTCCACCGTCCCGTACAGGCCGACGACGATGGCGTAGGTCCGGCCCTCGGCCTGCTCGAGCGCGAAGCGCACGGGCTCGCGGTGCACGGATCGATCGAGGTTGCCGCCGCCGTCGAACACGATTTGCGCGGGAGTCGTCGCGGAAAACTCGACGCCGTCGGGAAGTCGCGCGCTCTCGCTCGCGCCGATCGCCGAGAGCACGAGCGCGTCGATCGAGCCGGTGAAGCCGCCCTGCGCGTCGCCGATCACGAGCGGCCCGTCGATGCGCCACACCGGCCCCGTCTCGGGCTCGCTGTCTTCGGGCGGCTCGATGCGCACGCCGTCGACCTCGAGCGCGAGCCCGCGACGGTCGTAGTGGAACGACACGCGGCGCCAGCGTCCGGGCGGGAATGTGCCCGCCGACGCTTCCAGAGTCGCCTTGCCGCCCTTGAGCTCGCCCCCGGTTCTGTCCTGCGCGCGCGGCACCAGCCACACGCGCATCGCGCCCGCCGCGCTCACATCGACGCCCACGCTCTCGCCGATGCGCAGCACGCGACCGCCCGACTGGCCATCGAGGCGCAGCGCGAACTCCAGCCGGAAGCCCTCGGTGAGGTCGTAGGCCGAGTAGAGCTGCACGGGGATTTCCGCGCGACCGCGGCTGCCCGGCTGGAACGCGAGCGCGCGACCGGTGAAGCCGTCGTCGACCACCAGCGCACCTTGGTTGGTGCCGTCGATCTCGAACGCTCCACGCACGACATCCGTGCCACCCTCGAAGTGCCAAGTGCCGACGACTTCGAAGGCGTCGGCGCGAATCGTGCGCTGTTTGCGATCGATCACGACGCGCGCCGGTGCGCCGCGCGCGACGGCCGAGTTGCGCGCCGCGCGGATCACGCTCTGCACGAGGCCCTTGGCCGCACGATGTCCCACATCGACCGACGCGATCAAGCCGACACCTGCCCCGAGCAGCACGCCGATCAGCCCCATCACGAGCAGCAGTTCGAGCAGCGTCATGCCGCGCCGCGCCGCCCTCCGGCAGCGCCCGCTCGCACTTCGCCCGCTCGTCCCGCTTCGCATCGCGCCCTCTCAGTCCTTGCGTACCTGGAAGCCGGGCACGTCGTCCTCGGTGCCGAACTCGCCGTCGAGCCCCGCCGAGATGAGCTGGAAGCCGCGCGGCTGGTGGTAGCGCTGCGTGGCGTCGTCCTTCAGCGCGCGCGCGACGCTGTCGATGCGCTCGCCCGTCTCGGGGCTGAGCGTCACATAGGTGTCCTCGCGACCGTAGTCGCGCCAGTGGAAGTACGCGAAGGGGTTGCCCCATTGGTCGCACAGCTCGAAGGCCGAGCCGACGCTGAAGCCCGTCGGCCGCTTGCCGAACGAGTCCTCGTCGGTATTCGACAGGTGCTCCTCGAGCACGCCGAACCCCGGCTTGCCCTCGGCCAAGAGCGCCACTTGCAGCGCCTCCGCGCCGCGATTGGTGTCATTGGGCGGCAGTCCGAGGTCCGCGGGCAAGGTCGACGGCGCGAAGTCTCCGGTGTCGTCGGAAAGCTCCGCGAGCGCCGCGCCGATCTTCTGCGCCGTGACCTTCGTGACCGAGACATCGACCGCGCGCACGACTTCCGCCAGCCGCGGCACGAGGAAGGCCGCGAGGATGCCGATGATCACGATCACGGCCAGCATCTCGATCAGCGTGAAGCCGCTCGAGCGCGCGCGCACTGCCAGAGTCTTCGCCATCGCTTCCTCCCGCGCCTGCGCGCGCCTCACTTGCGGATCCGCCGCGTGACTTCGACATCGTCGACGATCGCGCGTCCCTTGAGACCGCTCTGGCCTTCAACGAACACGCCGACGCGCACATCCTGCGTGGAAGCCGCCAGTCGCGGCAGCTTGAAGCCCTCGCGCACGGCGATGCCGTCGATCGAGATGCGACCGGTGGCCTCGTTGCCCTCGCCGACACGCTCGATGCGCACGCGCACGGGCTTGTCGAGCGGCCACCACGACTTGCCGCCGACATTGGGCATGTCCTGCCACGCCTCTTCGGCCGTGGCGGCGTCCATCAGGAGCACGACGAGCCCGCCGTCGCGGCGACGAGCGATGCCGAACTTCGACTGCACCTGCGACTGGCCCGAGCCGACGCGTCGTTCCTTCGATACGAACAGGCCGACCTTCGCGTTGCTGTCCGAGGGCACCGTGAGCGTGAGCTCGACGGCCACGAACTCGGCCGCGGCGTAGGCGCGATAGAGACGCGCCGAGCCATTCGACGCGAATGTGCCGTCGATGCGCGCGGAGCCGTCGACGATCGAAACCACGGGGCCCGCGGCCTCTTCGACATCCCAGTCGTTCTTGAGCTGCAGGCGCTCGAACGAGTCGCTCCACACGACCTTCGAGGTGTGCTCCTCGATGCGCGCCATCTGTCCCATGGCATACATGCGGAACGGATCGCTCTCCGGCAGCATGCGGCGCACATCGTTGAGCTCCGCGAATTGCGTGCGCGCCTTATGGGCATCGCCGCCGCGATAGGTCGTCCACGCCTGGCCGACGCGTGCGAGCGGCTGCAGCGGGTCGAGCCCGAGCGCGCTGTCGAAGCTCTCGCGAGCGAGTGAGTAGTCGCCCTGCCGGATGAAGTTGAGCCCGCGCAGCGCCAGCACTTCCGGGCGGCGCGGCTCGATCGAGAGCGCGCGCTCGAGGTAACGCTCCGCCGCGGCGTGATCGCCGGTGCGGTATGCGAGATGTCCGAGCGCGACGAGCGCGTCGACGAAGTCGATCTCGCGGTCGAGCGCGCGCACGAGCGCCTCGCGCGCGCCCTGCACATCGTCGCGGCCCGCGAGCAGGCGACCCTGCTGGTAGAGCGCCCATGTGTCGGTCGGGTCGCCTTCGAGCGCGGCTTCGATCCAGCGCGACGCCTCTTCCGGATAGCCGCAGGACTCGGCGAGCCACGACAGCGCGCGCCACGCCTCCGGAGCGCGCAGCGGATCGCTCGACGCGGCGAGCGCAAGTCCGTCGCGCGCGGCGGCGAAGTTCCCGGCGTCGAGATCGGCGAGCGCGCGAGCGAGCGAGAGCTCGAAGCTCGCGCCCGTCGGCGAGCCCGTCGGTGCGCTGCCCTTGGCGCCCATGCGCAGCGCCGAAAGGCGCCCCGCGAAGGCGTCGGGATCGCCGGCGTCCGCCTGCTGTGCCTTCTCGAACATCGAGAGCGCTTCGTCATGGGCGCCCGTCGCGAGCAAGGCTCGACCGAGCGCTGTGCGGATGCGCGCGCGCGTCGGAGCAGCCGTGGGCTCGCTCGGCTCGAACTTGTAGGCCTCGCGCAGATGCGCCAACGCATCGGCGAAGCGGCTGCGCTCGAACAGGAAGCGACCGAGCGCGAGTTGCACGCGCCACTGCGTGCGTCCGGTGCGCTCCGCCTCGCGCAAGTGCGACTCCGCGCTCTCGAACAGGCGCAGCCGAGCTTCGAGTTCGCCGATGCCGATGTGCACCTCGGGACGATGCGAGTACATGGCGAGCAGTCGCTGGTAGACCTCGTAGGCCTTCTCGAGCTGGAATCCGGCCTCGAAGCAGCGCGCGAGACCGAGCTGCGGGGACGGATCCTGCGCGTCGATTACCGCGGCACGCGCGTACATTTCTTCGGCGACCGCGAGCGCCTCGCGAGCCGCGAGCCGCTGCGCGACGCATTCCTCCGCGAAGGCGAGCAGGTTCGCGCACTGGCTCGCACCGACATCGCCGGCAAAGTCGCGGCGCCGGATCTGGATGCGATTGGACGGCGTGTCGGCGAAGCCGAACTCGGTCACGCGCGCGCGCTTGTATCCAACGGGCTTCTGGCCCGGAAAGCGCTCGGCTCCGGTCTCGGGCTTCACTTCGACGAACAGCATGTCCTCCTGCGAACGCGAGCGCAGGCCGTAGCGATCGGCGTTGCGAATCTGTCCGAAGAGCGGCTCGCCGTCGTCGAGTCGAATCCAGTCGTGCAGACGCCTGTAGCCCGCGACGAGCGCCGCGCGCTGGTCCGGCGTGAGCGCACCCAGCGGCAGCTCCGGCACCGGAGCCGTGTCCGGCGCAACGCCGCTCTCGATCGCTTCGAAGCTGTCGCCGGCATCGGCGTCTTCCGCGCTCGCAAACAGGCCCGGCACAGGCTTCACGGCGAGCTCGGTGCGCAGCGCGCGACCGAAGAGCTTGCTGTCGAGCGTGGGCACGCACGGCGGACGGAGCGCGGCGAGTGCGAACAGCGGCGGATCCTCGAGCTCGAGCAGCGGCAGCGCTCGCGTGTCCCGCGGCGGCGCGAAGACATCGCGATCGATCTGCGCGAGCGCGCGCGCGGCCGGGAGCGAAAGCGAGGTGTCGGGCACGGCGTGGCGCTCGAGCTCGGGCGCGGCCCCGCCCCTCGTGCCGCCGCGCGCAGCGATCGGCGTGCTGCCGCCCGTGAAGTGCAGCGCGCCGAGCACGAGCAGCGTGCCGGCGAGGACGACATGTTCCTTGCGCAGGTTCATTGGTTCACCTCCGAGGAGGTCGGCAGTCCGAGCGATCCCAGATGCGGGAGCGCCAGCACGAGTTCGAGCCGCACTTCGTCGGTGCCGCGCGTGCGCGACTGCGCGAACTCCGCGCGCTCGAGGGGCAACACGCGACCCGACGAGCGGTCCTGCAGCGCACACGCGAGCTTCGCGAGCGGCAGCGCCGCGCCGCTGAGCTGGACTTCGATCAGCGTGCGCTCGACGCCCGCGATGGGCTTGCCCGAGAGGAGCGCCGGGTCGAGGCGCACCGCGAGCTTGTCGATGCGCTGGCAACCCGACGCGATCGCGGCGGTCACGACCTGCTCGATCGCATCGAGGGCCTCGAGGTAGCGCGCGAGCGCGGCCTCCTTGGTCGGAGCGACGGCGGGCATGCCGATGTCGGGCGGCACCACGAGTCCCGCGCGACCGGCGCGCCGCTTGATGTCCTCGCTCGTGCGTTCGAGCGTCGTGAAGTAGCGGCTCGTCGCCGTCGTGCCCTTGTCCATGCGGAACTCGGGCCGCGGAGTGAACTCAAGTCCCTTGCGCAGCGCGTCGCAGGCCTTGCGCAGCGCCTCGTTCTCCGCATTCGCGCGCTCGAGGTCTTGCGCGCCATACAGCGGCGCGCGCAGCTCGCTCTCGATCTTCGACTTGCGCGCGCGCTGCGCCCGCAGATCCGCACCGATGTAGCCGTCGATCGCCATCCAGCCACCGATGAAGGCCACCGCCCCGGTGCCGACCGCCACGAGGAAGCGCTTGTTTTCCTGCCAATAGTTGGAGAGATCCATGGCGCTACTTCGCGGCCTCGCTTTCGGAAGCGTTCGCCCGCGCGGGTGCGTGCAGCGTCAGGCCGAGCGTGAACTTCTCACCGGAGGGACTCGGCGCGTACTGCACTTCCGCCGCAGGGAAGCGCGCGCGTAGCTTGCCGACATAGCTGTCGAGCAGCGCCGCGATCGACTCGGTGCCCTCGCGCGCGCGACCGGCGATCTTGATCACCGGCTTCTCGGAGCCGCGCACGACGCGCAGCTCTTCGCTCACGCGGAAGTCCGTCGAGAGTCCCTCGATCCAGAAACCGTCGGGCAGATCTGCCTCGAGCTGTTCGAGCACGCGCGCGAGCTGCTCGCCGGAGCCGGCCCGCCCGTGCAGGTCGCCCGCGGCGGTCGCGAGCGCTGCGTTCTCCGCGCTCACCTCGCGCGTGCGACGATCCGTTTCCTTGGCGCGCCGCAGCTTGCCGTCGAGCGTCGCGACCTCCGAGCGCAGCTTGCTGAGCTCGCCGGAAGCCTGCGCGTACTGCAGTCCGAGGAACCCAGCCGCGAGCACCGCCGCAGCGATGGCCCACACGGTGCCGGCGGCGAACTCGCGCCGGCGCTTGACCTTCTCGGGCAGGATCTCGATCGAGTAGGCCGCGGGATCCGAGGCCATCGTGGCGAGGCCGAGTGCGACCACCGCCTCGAGCTTGTACTCCTCGAGCTTGGCCGCGTCCTCCGCGGGCAGGCCGCTGGTGTCCGCGGTGCGGAACGGATCGAACAGCTCGACCGGCACGCCGAGGCCCGCCGAGAGGTAGCGCGGCAAGCCCGCGAGCGCCGCGCCGCCGCCGCACAGGAGCACCTTGTCGACGCGCAGGTTCGAGACCTTCACTTGGCTCTTGCAGAACATCACCGTCGACTGCAGGAGCGACAGCAGCTGGCCACCGGCTGCCGTGGCCGCGCGGCTCGCCTTCTCCTGATTCGCGTCGCGGTAGCGCGCGAGCGGCTCGAGCGTGGCGAGCTCGATCTTCAGCTCTTCCGCCTTGTCGAGCGACACGCCGAAGCGCTCGGCGATCGCCGCGTCGAAGAGCTTCGAGCCGCCCGTCAGGTTGCGCGCGAACAGGAGATCCGGTCCGCGCACGAGGATCACATCGAGGTTGTCGTGACCGATGTTGGCGAGCAGCACGGTCTCGTCCTCGATCACGCCGAAGTGCGTCCACGCGTTGTAGAGCGCGAGCGCGCACGGGCTGAAGGCATCGATCGAGCCGCCGAGGCCCGCGAGCCCGCTCATGTGCTCCTCGAGCAGGCTCTCGCGCGCGAGCGCGAGCAGCACGACATCCTCGTCCTCGATCTCGGGCAGCGCCGGCAGCAGGTTGAAATCGCTGGCGACCGTCGCACCGGAGGTGTCACCGACTTCCTCCACCTCGAAGCGCATCAGCTTGCGCAGCTGCCAATCCGGGACGCGCGGCACGCGCGTGTAGCGGATGTTGACATCGCGCCCGGTGAGTCCGATGCGCGACTCGCCGAGCTTGAACGGCGCCGAGCCCGCGCCCCACGCGTCCGCAATGTCCGTCTCCCCGTGCGCGACGACGCCGAAGCGCGCGAGCACGAATGTGTTGCCCTTGCAGTGGCCGCGAACGAACTTGTTCGTGCGCGAGCCGATGTCGATGCCGGTGAGCGTGCGCGCCATGGATCAGTTTTCCTCGCGCGGCGTCGCCGCACCAGCCAAGCCTTGCAGGTACTCGCGCACACGCCGCGCGAGCTGCGGACTCGCGCTCGCCTCGAGCGCTCCGGCGATGCCCTCGAGCCGCGCGCGCTCGGTGCGCGCGAGGTCCGCCTCGAGCGCGGCAGAGTCCCTGTCGATCTCGAGCGCGAGCGCGAGCGCGTAGCTCTCCACTTCGCCGCCCGCATAGCGAGCGGCGACACTGAGCGCGTCGCGGCGGCACTGGCGATACAGCTCGCTGAGCCGGAAGAAGCGCGCGCGCTCGACTTCGCCGCGCAGGCGCCGCAGTTGCACGAGCCCGCCTTCGGCGATGCGCGTGCGCGCCGCGTCGGCTTCGTCGAGCACCTTGGCGTCGAACGGATAGTCGTCGCGCAGTGCGAGCCAGCACTTCGCCGCGAGCCCGAGCTCACCCTTCTGCTCCGCCTCGCGCGCCGCGCGCGCGAGCTTGGCTGCCTCGTCGCGCTCGACCTGGAACGATGTCTGAAGCGCCAGCGCACCGCCGGCGAGCTCGCCCTCGAGCCGCATGCCGCCGCCTTCCGCGCGTCCGCGCAGCGTGAGCGGCGCATCGAATGCAAGCCGCACTTGATCCTTGCCGACTCCCGCGATGATCGATGTCACCCCTTCGCGGGAAAACTCCGTCGCGTGAGCGCGGTAGCCGCCACTGCCCGTCGTCGCGAGACCGCCCTTGAGGAGCGGCTCGTCGATGCGCAGCGAGAGCGTGCGCCGTCCCGAGCCACCGACAGCGACAGCGAAGCCCGTGCCGCCCTTGGTGATCGCGAGCGACTCGCGCGCGCCCAAGCCACCCTCGGCTGCGCGCACATGGAAGTCGGAGAACAGCGTGCGATCGATCTTGAACAGCGCGGCCGACGAGCCGCCGTGCTGCACGAACTGGAACTCGTCGATCGCAGCGATCTGCGCCTCCCCGCCGGAGACAAGCGCGATGTCGTCGAAGTCGACTGCGCCGCCGCTCGCCGTCGTCGACTCGCCGAGCAGCACCGCCCGCACGAGGTCGAACGCGCCGGGCACCGTGGCCCGGAACTCGAAGCGCGCGAAGTCGCCGTTCGCCTCGAGCGCGGGTCCGAACGCGAGCGTCGTCGCCGACACGCCCGACGCGCTCGCGAGCTCGAGGCCGACGCGCGCGCGGGCGCTGTCGCGCACGCGAGCCATGCCGGCGAGCGTGAGCACGCGCGTGCCGCTGCCCTTGACCGCCGCGGAGCGCGCGAGCGCCCATTGCTCCGCATCGAAGAACACGCCCAAGCCCGCCTCGCCGCTGTAACGCGAGCCGCGCTCGACACCGAAGGCCTCGGGGCCCGCCGGGTCGGCTTCCCACCCCGCGCCCGCGCCTTCGAACGAGAAGCCGCGCTCGAGCAGATTGCCCGCAACCGGCTCGACGGCGCGCGCGGTGCGCGCCTCGCCCTCGGCTGCCGGCTGGAGCAAGTACCACGCCGCGCCCGCGCCACCGAGCACGGCGACGAGCAGCGCCACCAGCCCGAGCGCCGAACGCTTGCCGGAAGCCGCCACCTTGTCGGCGCTGATCGTGCGCACGGAGTCCACGGAGGCCGCGGCCGGTTCCGCGATGGGCGCGGGCACGGGAGCTGCGAGCGCCGCCGCGTAGGCGGGCTCGCGCCGCTGCACCTCGCGCGCGGGCAGCGGGCTCGCAGGCCGCACAGGCTCGTCGAGCTCGAGCTCGTCGGGATCGAGCCCACTCGCCGCCGCGGAGCTCGCGCCGCGCTCGAGGTCGAGCAGGGTGAGCTTGAGGGAGCCGAGCACCACGACATCGCCGTGGACGAGCTTGTGCTCCGAGATGCGCTCCGAGCCGATCTTGGTGCCGTTGGTCGAGCCGAGGTCGCGCACCAGCACGCCGTCGGGCTGGACCACGAACTCGGCGTGGCGGCCGGACACCGACGCGTCGGAGACCTGCGCGCCGTTGCCCGGTCGACGGCCGATGGTGAACGAGCTGCCGCCGATCGGGAGCGTCTCGCCTTGCCGCTCGCCGTTCTCGAAGCGCAAGGAGTAGCGAGGTTGCATGGCGCGCGAGTCTCTCTGGGAGCGGTTCGGGGAGGGCGGAAGGCCCGAGCCCGCGCAGGTCGGGGCTCGGCGCCGAGGGCGGTGACGGAGGGATGTCGGCCCCGCGCAGCCCCAAAACGGGCGGGCGGTGCCGAGGGATCCTCGGAAGGAGCGGCCAGTGGCGAAACGACCGCTGGAGGGGCTCCCGACCGGCCTACCGTACCCGGCGGCGGGGGTAACATGCCCAGCGTGCGACTTCGCTCTGCGCGGGCCGGAGGATAGCGGGCGAAACCGATCCAGTGAAGTTCGAACGCCTTGCCGTGCGGCAGACCCCGCTCGACAATCCGCCGCGCATGGCACGGGAACGGCACGAGGGCGGCGAGCGCTGGTTCTTCCTCGACCCCGCCGCGCCCGAGGGTGCACCCCGGCTTCACCCCGACGACGAGCGCCATGCCCTCAAGGTGCTGCGGCTCGAGCCGCTCGCGCGCGTCGTCGCCCTCGACGGCGCCGGGTCGGCGTGGGACCTCGAGCTCGTCCAAGCGCGGCGCGGCGCGGCCCTCTGGCGCCTGCTGGGCAAACTCGTGAGCGAGCCGGAGCCGGGAGCCGCCGGCTCGCCGCTGCCGTGGCTCGAAATCGCGGTCGCGCCGCCCAAGGGCGCCCGCGCGGACGAGCTCGTCGAGCGCCTCGTCCAGCTCGGTGTCGCCGCGGTCGTGTTGATCGGCGCCGAGCGCACGCAGGGCTACGCGCGCGAACAGGTCGGCGAGCGCCTCGAGCGCTGGAACCGTCTAGCCCGCGAACAGTGCAAGCAATGCCGCCGCCTGTGGCTCCCCGAGCTCTCCGGCCCCGTCGATCTCGCCACCCACCTCCGCGAGCGGCCGACGGCGGCGCAGCTGTGGCTCGACCCGCGCGCGAGCGCGCCTCTCGCTGCGGAGGTCGCCTCGCGTCGCGCAGGAACCCGCGCGGCGCCGCTGCGCCTGTGGATCGGCCCCGAAGGCGGCTGGAGCCCCGCCGAGGAGCAGCTCTTCAAGGCCGCGGGAGTTGCGTCGGCGGCGCTCGTCCCCCATGTGCTGCGCGTCGAGACGGCGGCCGAGGCCACGGCGGCGATCGCGCTGCACGCCGCGTGGCGCTGCGAGTGAACCCGCGCCGCGCTTGACTCCGCGCCGAGGCGCGCCGCTCACAGGCCCAGCCTCTGGCGCATGGAGACCCACGCTCCGTCCCCGAGCACGACATGGTCGAGCAACGGGATCCCGAGCAGCTTTCCGGCTTGATCGAGCCGCTGGGTCACGGCCACATCCTCGGGACTGGGTTCCGGATCGCCACTGGGGTGGTTGTGGGCGCACAGCACGGCGGCGGCCGCCGCCTGCACCGCCGGCCGAAACACCTCACGCGGGTGCACGATGGAGGTCGAGAGGCTCCCGATCGACACCGTCTGACGAGCCTTGAGGCGGTGCTTCCCGTCGAGCAACAGCACATGAAACTGCTCGCGCTCCTCGCCGCGCACGAGGTCGCCGAGCAGACGCAGCACATCCGCCGGTCCGCGCACGACCGGTCGCGGCAGCGAGCGCTCCACCGCCGCCCGTCGGCCGAGCTCGAAGGCCGCCGCCATCCTCCAAGCCTCGGGAGCGCGCGTGCCGAGGCGCGCCGAGAGCTCCTCCGGCGCGAGCCGCACCAGCGACGCGAGCGCCCCGTCCCAATCCGGACGCGCGCGCGCCTCGACTCCGAGCAGGCAGAGCAAGTCCTCGACCTCGAGCGCTTCCGTCCCGAGCACGCGCGCCCGCCGCCGCGCCCGTCGCGAGCGCCGCGTCCCGAGCAACCGTAGCTCCCCCTTCTCGCCCTCCGGCCGAGCTCCCGCGCGCCGAGGAACCCCGTCGCCGACCCCGAGCTCGGCTCCCTCCCCGCTCGCAGACCACCCGTCGTCCTCAGGGGTTGCCCCCCGTTTCCGTGCCAGCAGCTTGGCCCACTCCGACTCGCGCACGCCCTCGATGAGTGCCCGTTCGCTCGCGGAGGCCGACGGACTCACCTGCACCAAGTCGCCCGCGGACGCCAAGTCGCCCGCGGGCGCAGAGTGCCGCACGCGCGCTGCGCCTCGAGGGCTCGCGGAGCGGGAGCGTTGGGAGGAGTGCGTTGGTTGGGAGCCAGCCTGAGGGCGCGCAACCCTCCCGCCCGTCGCCCGACTCGAGACTGCACTCGAGGCTGCACTCGAGGCTGTTTCCGCGGCTCCATCCGCGTCCAGCGGAGCAGCCAGCCCGCGGTCCGCCTCGAGGCCGTTCGGCCTCGGCGCCACCGCGGCGCGCCGTTGCTCCCGCGCCGGCTCTCGAGCCCGCTCGCCCCTCTGCTCCGACGCCGTGACCTCCATCGACACTCCGTCGCTGGAAAGCAGCGCTGGTCGCGCCCCAGTCCCTTTTCCCGGCAAGCCTCTCGGCCGCGCGCGCTTTCTCCTGCGAGCGCCATCCGAACGCCGTCGGCGGTCGCGGTCAGCGCTCTCGTGTCGAACGCGGCTCCTCGATAGCCGAGCCCGACCCGTCCCGAGCCCCTAGTCGCTTCGGCCTGTGGCTCCCTCGCTGCATCCTGCCATCGCTCAATGGCCCTGCCACCGGATTTGTCTCGAGCGTGAAGCAGCGGAACGCGGGACTCGGCAAGGTCCTCCCTCGCCCCGCGCGTCCGGCGCTTCTGGCCGGTCTGGACCGGCCCAAAGTCCGACTCGGCGTCCGATGAATGGCGCGCCCCCGTGCCGATGAGCACTGCGCCAATTCATCGACGCCGACGGGCATTCTCGGACACAAGCGAGCTTTTCAATTCCCTCGGGGCCAACGGCTTTTTCGCGCTCCATTGACCGAAGCTCGCGCCTCAAGAAGGCGTGGAACTCGACGGCGTCGTCCTGCCGTGCGCGCATCGCTCAGAGCGTCCCGGTCCGCGACGCGGCCTGAGGGCTCGTTCCGTGCGGAACGCGGGTCGCATCCGCGCTGCCTGCAATGCGGACAGCGCTTGGCCCGAGCCCGAAGCGCCCACGCGAGCGCGCCGATTTCGAGAAGCGCACGAAAAAGTTAGCTAAATGCGGACAAGCGCAACCGAGTACGGGCCGAACTACATTCTTGAGGGGGGGGCATGTTCCTGTCCCCCACATGAGATGTTGGGGGGGTTCTTGCCTATGTGGACTTGGCTCGCCATTGGCAGTACGGCTCTCGCGACCTTTTGGCTCGCGGAGGTGGCCTTCATGTGGGTCACCTTGCGGGCGGAGAGGCGCGCGGATCCGCTGGCACTCGAAGAGTCCGACTTTCCGAACCTCGGGGGGTCGGGAAGCTAGGGCTAGGTTGTTCTGCTTGCTTGCTCCGCGGGGATCCTGAGCCCCAAAGAGACCTGCGGGCGGTCTTGGTTGAGAGCCAAGGCCGCCCGCGCTCATGCAGCGAGCGTGTGCCCTAGCGCGCGGGCTGGGCGGCGAAGTCGTCGAACGCCAGCGCGAGCGGCACGCGGGTCCAGGACTCGAAGGCGACGGCGGCACGCTCGCCGACGCGCGGGCCGCGCACCATCGCCAGCAAGCTGTCGCGCCCGTGCGCGCGCTCCAGAAAGGCCGTGAAGAGCAGCGACTGGGCGTAGGCGAAGGGAATCTCGGGCTCGGACAGCGAAGCGAAGGGGCGCTCGAGCTTCTCGAGGGGCATCAGCTCTCGCCCCGCCATGCGCTTGCGCGCGGAAGCGAGCTCGGCCGAAGGGTCGCGCGCGAGCCACTGGGCGAGCCCCTCGTTGAGCCACGCCGGGACCTTGTCGCCGCCGGACGCCTCGCGCACGAAGGCGTGAACCAGCTCGTGGCGCAGGAGCGCGGACAGCGCCACATCGAGCGCGCGCCCCTCGGCGATCGGAACTCGAATCGTGCCGTCGAAGGAGCCGCCGGCCCACTCCGACAGGCCGGTGATGCGCGCAAACTCCTCGCGTCGGTAGAGCACCACCGGGATGCGCTTCGCGCCGTTCTCGCCGGGCCACAGCCCAAAGACGAGCGAGAGATCCGCGCAGTGCAGCTCGAGCTCGGCCAGCACATCGGGCGCGGCGTCGAGCAGGCGCTGGCGCCAGCCGTCGTAGGAGAGCTCGAAATGCACGGAGCGATCGCGCAGGAACTCCTGCTCCGTCTCGAGCTCCGCGCGCCAGCGTTCGAGCAGCCGCGCGACCCCCTCGCGTTCCGGCGCGAGCTCGACGGCGCGCGCGAGGTCGGCGACGCAGCTCTCGCAGGGGCGGACGCGCTCGTGCAGGTCGACCGCACGCCGCACGAGCGCCTCGGCCAGATTGCCGCGGAACACTTGCTCGTCGGGCGCTCCCGCGTGGCACTGCTCGAACAGCTCGACCGCGCGATCGAACGCGCGCGCCTCGAGCGCCGCAATCGCTTCGTCGTTGAGCACCCCGAGGCGCGAGCCGCTCGAGATCGGGCGCGGAAGCTCGGGCTGCGGCGCGGCGGCGGGCTCGGCGGGCGGCGCCTCGCGGCGCACCGAGGCTAGCGGCGCCGGTTCGCTGCGGCGCTCGGGCACGGGCGGCGGCTCCTCGCGCCGCGCCCACCAAGCGCCGACTGCGCCGAGCGCGACCACGAGCACGACCCCAAGCGTTCCGGCCGCCTTCATGGCAGCCCAAGGTAACAGGAACTGCGCCGCGCCTAGCGCCGTCGCTGCGCGCGGTCGCGGACCTGCTTCTCGAAGTCGAGCGCCTCGCGGCCGGCGATCTGCTCGCGGAAGTCGCCGACGAGCTCGGCCCAGCTCTGGTATCGGGCCTCGATGTCCTTGGCCATCATCTTCTCGATGAAGTAGTGCAGGTGGTGGCTGAGCCCGCGCGACTTGAGCTCGGGGCTCTTCAGACTCGCCATGACCTGCATGCGCAGGAGCTCGCGATCGTCGGTCGACTGGAACGGCAGGCGGCCGACGACGAGGTGGAAGAGCGTCACGCCGAGGCTGTAAATGTCGCTGCGCGCGTCCGCGCCGCCCGCGCCCTGCGCCTGCTCCGGCGAGAGGTACTCCTTGGTGCCGACCGTCGTGTCGCTCGCTTCCCCGCCCTCGCCCGCGCTGCCCGCGAAGCCGAGGTCGATCAGCTTCAGCGCGCCCGAGGCGGTCAGCATGATGTTGCCGGGCTTGATGTCGCGGTGGATCACGCCCTGCCCGGCGAGGTGCTCGAGCACTTCGGCCGCGCCGAGCACGACGCGCAGCGCGGCGGTCTCGTCGAACGGCTGGCCGCGGTCGAGCAGCTCGAGCAGCGTGTGCCCCTCGATGAACTCCATCTTCGAGTAGATCGAGGAACCGCTCTTGAACACGCCGTAGCCCTCGACGAGGCCCTTGTGGCGCAGCTTCTCGAGCAGCTTCGCCTCGCGCGCGAAGGCGTCGCGCACCTTGGGATTGCGCGCGGATTCGACATTGAGCACCTTGAGCCCGATCACGCGCCCAGTCTTGTGCTCGCGCGCGCGGAACACATCGGCCGTGCCGCCGCGCCCGGCGTGGCCGAGGATCTCGTAGCCCGGAATCTCGGGGATCTCGCCGCCGCGCGTGCGCCGCCACTTGGCGATCGTCTCCGGCGCAAGGCCGGTGTGGTGCGCGAGCAGCGCATCGAGCTCGCCCCCCTTCTGCAACGCCGGAAAGACCTGCTCCGCCACTTTGCGCAAGATCAGGCCGCGGTGGACGAGCAACGCCAGGAACTCGGTGTCTTCGCGCGCGACCATGACCCGAACGATAGCGCGCGAAGGCGTGCGACGCGGCGTGGGCGCCACCCGCCGCCGTG